>NZ_CP083950.1:5705000-6005000 GCF_006439395.2 Mesorhizobium sp. B4-1-4 | reverse complement strand
GCGCCCCAATCGAAGACAACGATCCGGTCGGATACATCGCGTGCGAAACGCATCTCGTGCGTTACGATCAAAATCGTCACCTTCAACAGCAGTGGCTCCAGATCGGATTTCTTAATGTCGGATGAATTCGCTACGGTTCACGGCTGCCGCGAAAGGGAGCAGGTCGCCTTGTCGGATCCCGTTTGCTCTTAAGGAAACTGATGTCGCCGTCCGGCATGGAGCCGCATCGCAATAGCCGCGCCAAATCCTTGCCGCCGCCTCACCTTCAAACCCATCATTGAAGCCATCCGCCTCTGCAAGCTGGGCCGGCAGTTGGGCCGTCTTATAACCATTCCAAGCCTGCTCCATCAGATCTGCATTTTCTGTTGCATAGACGTTCTGCCGCAAGAGCTGAGATACACACATTTTCACATTAACGGGCAATAATTCACATAAACACATAAATTCTGTCATGTGACTGTCATCTGGGGATGCCACTGAATTGCCAACTTCAGCGGAGTTCCCCCATGACCAAGTTCGAACTTACAAGGCGAGACGTTCTGGCAGGCGCTGTAGCCGCTGCCGTATCGACAGCATTTATTCCGAGTGTCGGGCAAGCGGCGAACACAACTCGCAAGACGTTGCGTGTCGGAATGTCAGGCTATCCGCGGACGTTGGATCCGGTGATCGCAACCGACACCGCAATCCGGCGGATCATGCCTCAGGTTTTCGAGACATTGATCGCGCGCGAGCAGGATGCAAGCATGGCTCTGAAACCTGGCCTCGCTGAGCGCTGGGAGCGGATCGACGCGCAGTCGCTTCGCGTTTTCCTCCGCAAAGGGGTGACCTTTCACGATGGTAGCCCGCTGACCGGCGAGGATGTCGCTTTCAGCCTAGGCCGAGCTCACCTTCTGGGACCGGGCGGGTCGGGCGCCACCGAGGCCCTGGCCTTCCTTGACGGGCTTGACCATGTGGAGATTGTGGACCCGCACACAGTTCTCATTCGCACCAAAGGCCCCGATGCTCTCCTTGAGCAGCGATTGGCCTCATGGGGATCGGAGATCGTCTCAAAAGACGCCTTCACTGCGGCGGGCTCGTGGGAAAAGTGGACCGTAGCTCCGGTCGGGACCGGCCCCTATCGTTTCGTTAGCCAGAAGCTGGATGTAAATGTCGTCCTGGCTTCGTATGACGGCTACTGGGGCGGCCGCCCTGGTTTCGACGGCATCGAATACCGCATCATCCCCGAGCTCGCGGCACGCGTGAACGGACTTCTGGCTGGCGAACTCGATCTTGTAACGGACATTCCCCCCGATCAATTTGCACAAATCAGCAATCGCGGTGAACTGGAGGTGGCAGGCGGGCCTGTGCAAAACATCCGCAGCCTTGTCTTCGACAGGACCGACCCTGTCCTCAAGGATCCGCGCGTCCGCAGAGCAATGAGCCTGGCGATTGATCGCAAGTTGCTGATCGAAAGCCTGTGGAACAACATGCTTCCCATTCCGAACGGCTACCAATTACCGACCTACGGCTCAGGGTACATCGAAGACTTTCCGACGCTCGCGTACGATCCGGAGAAGGCGAAGTCGCTGCTGGCCGAAGCGGGTTATAACGGTGAGGAGATCACTTACCGGCTCCTCAACAATTACTACCCGAACCAGGTCTCCGGCGCCCAGGCGATGATCGAGATGTGGCGTGACGTCGGCTTGAATGTGAGGATCCAAATGATGGAGAACTCCGGACAGCTCAAGCAGAAGCCGGTACACGCGATCTTCGACACCTCCAACACAGCTCTGTTCCTCGATCACCTTGGCCACCCCTGGCGTGAGTATGGGCCGAACGGTGCGTGGGCTCATCTCGTCGGAATTTGGGAAAACGAAGAATATTTTGCCTTGGGGTCGAAGCTGCAGGGGACGGTCGAGCCTGAAAAGCGCCGACCGATCATTCGCCGCATGCTCGAAATCATCAATGAAGTTGACCCCCCTAGCATCATCTTACACGTATCCGGCCAATATTACGGCAAGCGAAGGGACTTGCACTGGCTGCCGGGTCAGACTCTCGATCTCAATTTCGGCCCATCCAATCCCGGGCTGATGAGGACCTGAGGCGGATGCAGGACGACCGCATAACTTCACTGGCCGAACGAGGTGCTTCCAGGCTCGGAGCTGCTCGCCACAAAAGCATTCTGGCAATGATTGCTCGTGGCGAGATTCTCGCTGTGGGCGAACTTGCGAGCCGGTTCGGCGTCTCGCAGGAAACCATTCGCCGTGACATCCGCGCTCTGGAAGATGCGGGCATGCTCAAACGCATACATGGAGGGGCGGCTCCAGCGGGGGCCGTTGACTTGACCGCGCGAAAGCCCGTCACCGAACGGTTGTCCGTTGATCGCGATGCAAAAGCGCTCGCGGCAACTGCCGCTCTGCCGCTTTTCGAAGAAGGCATGAACGTCTTCCTCGGCGGCAGTTCGACCATGTCTCTGCTTGCCGACGAGCTCGCCCGTCGGGGCCCCGCAATGACGGTGACAACCAATATGATCGACATCGCGACCACGTTATCGGCGTCTGGCCGATTTGTGGTTACGCTTCTCGGTGGAGTGGTGAATCCGATGACACATACATTGATCGGAACCGACACAATACGTGCCCTTGAAAAGCGCGTGTTCGATCTCGGTGCATGCGGCGCGAGCGCTATTGATCCGAGACACGGTTTTTTGGGTCCAACGGAATGGCATGGCGCGCTCTCTGCCACTTTGGCCGAGCGTTGCCAGCGGCTGGCCTTCGTTGCCGACGCGTCCAAGTTCGGTCGTGTGGATGCTCACATTGTGCAGCCTTTCGACAAAGTAGATGTGTTGGCTACTGACCAGGAGCCAACCGAGGATATGGTCTCCCTGTTGGAAGGATATGGTGTCGTCGTTTTACTCCCCCCGGGCGCCAAGGCCCGCGATTTCGATAACCAAAAGGCGCTGCGATGAGCTTTGCGGCGCTCGGGCCCGCCACGCAGCCGATTGTCGAGGTAGCAGGCCTCCAGGTTGTATTCGACACGAGCCCCGTCTTGCATGGGATCGATCTGACCGTTAGCCGCGGCGAGGCGGTGGGCATGGTTGGCGAAAGCGGATGCGGCAAATCTGTGACATGGCTTGCCGCCCTCGGCCTTCTGCCGAAGAACGTCGTCGTTCGCGGCAGTGTCCGCCTCGGTGGAAAGGAGCTGCTTCACGCTCCCGTAGGGGAACTTGAAGGAGTCCGCGGCAGGCGTATAGCGATGATCTTTCAGGATCCGGCAAGCGCGCTCAATCCGGTGCACAAGGTCGGCGACCAAGTGTTGGAAGCAGTCAAGCTACATCGTGGGATGGACGCAGCCGCGGCTAATCACGAAGTTCTGCGACTATTCGATCAGGTCGGCATACCTGATGCTCGGCATCGACTTGCCGTCTACCCGCACGAACTTTCCGGTGGGCAGAATCAACGTGTGATGATCGCAATGGCGCTTGCAGGCCAGCCCGATGTCCTGATCGCGGACGAACCGACGACCGCGCTCGACGTCACGATCCAGGCTCAGATCCTGGACTTGTTGCAGCAGGTCCGCCGGGATAACGGGATGGCGCTCGTGCTGATCTCGCATGATCTAGGGATTGTCGCTGAAGTCTGCGATCGCGCGCTCGTGCTATATGCTGGGCGCGTTGTCGAGGAGGCCCCGGTTGATGAGCTCTTCTCCCGTCCATCGCACCCATATACAAGAGGTCTTCTCGCTGCCCTTCCGCGCATCGATGGACCGCGACGCCCCCTTTCCACCATTCCGGGCATTGTTCCACATCCCAGTGAATTGCCCTTTGGCTGCGCCTTCGCGCCGCGGTGCAGCGAAAGCTCGCAGATTTGCACGACGACGCAGGTCAGGCTTGCAGCCATCAGCAACAATACACGCCGTAAGTCTGCCTGCTTGAATACGCCCACCCAGGGCGCCCGTCGGGCCGAGGCCGCGCCTGCATGAGCGGTGCTCCGATCATCCAAGCGAAAGGGCTTGTACGCCGCTACGTCTCCCAGCGCAGCCTGTTCGGAAAGCCGCGATTTGTGACTGCCGTGAACGGGGTTTCCCTGAGCCTCGAGCGTGGCGAAACCTTGGGCCTGGTAGGTGAATCGGGGTGTGGAAAGTCGACCACCGGCCGGCTTCTCGTTGGCCTTGAACCGGCGGATGCAGGAACAATATTCTTCGAAGAAGAACCGCTTCCCGACGCTTCCCATCTGGCGTGGAGGCGGATGAGAACCCGGATCCAGATGGTGTTTCAGGATCCGCTCGCGGCTCTGGACCGTCGATGGACAATCGGTGCGCAAGTGGGCGAACCGCTTGACATTCACGGCATCGGAACGAGGGCAGAGCGTCGCCATCGCATCAAAGCCCTTCTTGCTGATGTGGGCCTGCGTGTCGACCACGCCGACCGTTATCCTCATGAATTGTCTGGTGGGCAGCGACAGCGTGCGGTTCTTGCCCGCGCGCTTGCGTGCGATCCGCAGCTGATCGTTCTTGATGAACCGGTTTCAGCACTGGATGTGTCCATACAGGCCCAGGTCATAAACCTGTTCGGTGAAATGCAGCAGAAGCGCAGTCTGTCGATGATATTGATCAGTCACGACCTGCGTGTGGTTCGCCAGGTAAGTCACCGCATCGCCGTGATGTATCTCGGGGAGATTGTTGAGGAAGGCTTATCGGACGACGTTCTGCACGACCCGCTGCACCCCTATTCGCGAGCGCTTGTCTCCGCTGTTCCGCAGCCCGGACGAGGAGGCTCCAAAAGAATAATCTTGCAGGGAGACCCACCAAATCCCGCAGCGCGTCCGAATGGATGTGCCTTCCATCCTCGTTGCCCGATTGCCCGTTCTCTTTGCGCCGAGCATGCCCCGGCTTTACGAAAGCTCTCGGCCACGCGGAGCGTCTCCTGTCACTTTGTCGAAACGGAAACAGAGGCGCTGTGATGCTCGGGTTCATCGTAACGCGCTTAATTCGGGCGCTCCTCACGATCGTCATCATGGTCACGTTCGCCTTTGTTGTTCTGCGGGCATCAGGCGATCCAGCCCTTGCCCTGCTATCACCGGAGACGCCACCTGCGGCTGTGGAAGCCTTTCGGAAGAGCTGGGGCCTCGATCAATCACTGTGGGTACAATATCTGCGCTATCTACTGGCGATTCTGCATGGTGATCTCGGTCAATCAATGCGCGACGGACGTGCAGCGGTCGTGGTGGTAGCTGAGCGTATCCCAATAACGCTGCTCCTTACGGTACCGGCACTTTTGCTTAATATTCTACTCGGCATTCCCGCTGGCATACTGGCCGCGCTCAAGCGCGACAGTTTTGTCGATCGAGCCGTCATGGCGAGTGCGATTGCTGGGTTTACAGTGCCATCCTTTGTGCTCGGTCTCCTCTTGGTGCTCATCTTCGCCGTTGAACTCTCCTGGCTGCCCTCAGGCGGTGGTGGCGGCATTCAGCACCTGGTTTTGCCCGTGGTGACGCTTGGCGTGGGCGGGGCAGCAGTGATCTCGCGATTTACGCGCAGCGCCATGTTAGAAGTTCTCGGCGAAGCTTACATCCGCACCGGCAGTGCGAAAGGCGTGCCGTGGCACCGTGTAATCAGCTCGCATGCCTTGCCCAATGCAGCCATTCCCATCGTGACCATCGTTGGTTTCATGATCGGAAATCTTATTGCTGGTGCCGTTTTGGTTGAAAGCGTGTTTTCGTGGCCTGGGCTTGGGAGCTTGCTTGTGGTCTCCGTCATGAGCCGCGATCTCGCCGTCGTGCAGTGTATTCTGCTCTTCGTCGCGTCCGCGATGATCATCACCAATGTTGTCGTCGATCTCCTTTACGGATTGCTGGATCCGCGGCTTCGCGGCGGCACGCGCCGACGTGGAAGTGCTTGAGTGAGCCATACTGCAGCAACCGAAACTGTCCCAAGGCCAAAGGCGCGCAGCGCGCGATCGCCGGTTCCGATGGCCGTCAAACTCGCACTGTTGTGGCTCTGCTTCACTCTGATTGTGGGCATATTCGCCACCGCCCTCTCCCCTCATGACTTTACACAGCTCGACTTACGTCACCGGTTAGCACCGCCCGAGGTGCTTGGTGGCGCTTACGGGCACATCTTGGGAACTGATGAGCTCGGGCGAGACGTGCTTGCTCGTCTGCTAAGCTCGATTCGCATGAGTTTGCTTGTGGCTTTCGGCGCGACGCTGATCGGAGCTGTCCTGGGGACGACCCTGGGGTTTCTGGCCGCACATTTTCGCGGTTTCATCGAACAGGCCATTCTTGCGTGCGTTGACTTTCAGGCGAGCATGCCATTTCTCATCCTCGCATTGGCAGTGCTGGCGTTTTTCGGCAATTCATTGCCGCTCTTCATCGCTCTGCTGGGCCTGCACGGGTGGGAGCGCTATGCTCGCATCACACGGGCCCTCACGATTACCGCGAACGCCCAAGGGTATGTGACAGCAGCGCGCCAGCTCGGCGCTGGCCCCTGGCGCCTATACCTGCGCCACATTCTGCCAAACATCGCCTCGACTTTGATGGTGACGATCACCATCGCTTTTCCCGATATCATCTTGCTTGAAAGCGGATTGAGCTTTCTCGGGCTCGGTGTCCAACCCCCGCTCACGTCCTTGGGTAACATGGTTGGCTATGGAAGGGATTACCTCACCCGAGCGCCCTGGATCCTTGTGTCACCGGCGGTGGTCATTTCCCTGACGACACTTTCAATTTCACTCGTCGGCGATTGGCTACGCGATCGTCTCGACAAAACAATTTCGTGAGACCTTTACATGAATTCAGTAAATGCGGCTCGCGTCGTCCTGGTGAGCTTTGACGGTCTGCGGACCGATCTGATCAACCCTCAAACCACACCAAATCTCGTCAGGCTGCAGCGCCAGGGCGTCACGCTTGAGCGACATAGAACGATCTATCCAAGTGAGACGCGGTCCGCCATGCCCAGCTTGGTGACTGGAGCATGGCCCGGACGCCACGGCATGGTGGGGAATGCTTATCTTGACCGTAGTAGCGAACCCCCGTTCTATGCCGACACTTCTAATGACAAACTCATTGAAGCCCTGGACCGAAGCAGCGGCGGCAAACTGATCGGCGCGATTTCTCTCGGCGAAATACTGGCGGTGCATGACCGCAAACTTGCGGTCTTGGCTTCGAATTCCGCAGGCACGACCCGACTCTTCAATCATAAGGCGCGCGCTCTTAATCACTTGACGATTAACGGTCATTTCGCCTCGGTCGCAACGTCACAAGCTCTTCTAGCAAGTCTCGAAAGCCGTTTCGGCCCGCTCCCGCCTGTGCCGCCACAGGGTACACCGGACTTACAAACTCAGACATTTCTGACCTCGACGTTTCTGGAACTTGCAACACAGAAGATGGGGCCTGACGTAACAATCCTTTCGTTTGGTGAGCCGGATATTTCATCTCATTATTGTGGCACCGCCGAGCAAAGGACACTTGAGGCGCTCGCATGGACCGATCGGGAGTTCGGACGCGTCCTGGACTGGTTCGAGAGCGAAGGAAAGGCGAAGGGGGTCCATCTCATCGCCGTTTCCGATCATGGCCACATAAGCGTCCACCAGCGGGCAAACATTCATGAAGTGCTCGCGGATGCCGGATTTCACAGTGGCTGGGCCCCAGCGCCGGCCATCGATGCGCTGGTCGTTCCGGGTCAAGTTGGGGCGGTTTATCTGATGGATCCATCAGAACAGAACATCCGACGGGCAGTTGGAGCCATCATCAAAGCGCCCTGGTGTGGCCCTATCTTCACCGCCGCTCGAAATGAAGTCGAAGGCATCGCCAGCGGGAGCTTTGCGCGAAGCATGGTGAACCTTGAACATCCGCGTGCGGCCGACATCCTGTTTTCATATAGGGCCGACGACGAGATCGATGCCTTTGGGCTTGTTGGCCGCACCTGGAGCAGTGATGCACCGATAGGCCTTGGTGTTCATGGTGGGCTTCATCCAAGGGAGATGGAGGCTGTTTGCATCTTAGCCGGTGCAGCCTTCAAAACCGATGCGCAATCAAGCATCCCATCGGGCATTTGCGACGTCGCACCGACTCTTCTGGAATTGCTCGGTATTGACCGTCCGAGGTCCATGGATGGTCGATTGCTGACCGAAGTTTTTTCGTCACCGCGATACGCGGCGCCGACCACAGTTTCTGAGAACATTCACGAGGCGGAAGCGGGTAATTATCTGCAGCGGCTACGTCACGTGCATGTCGAAAACATTACTTATGTCGACTGCGCTTGGGTCTAGTGAAGTAGTATCGTTAAGTTCGAGCGAAAGATCCAGAACTAGCGGAAATGAACAAATAGGAAATAATCACAATTCCTTGTGCTCGATCAAATTCGATAACGGTTGTTCGGTGTAATAAGTGCTCTCACCACGATACCGGGAGCTGGATAGAGGATGTTAAGTTTCCATTTACTTTCAGCAGACGCTAAAGCGAGTGCCTACGAACCTAAGAAGACTAAGCGGTCGACTCGCGAGCCAATGGGGCTGCAAACCTCGGTCCTCCTTACGTTGAAGGAGTATCGCCGGCGTTCAGTAGTTTCCACCAATCACGTCATGACAAGGGTGCGAGGGCTGTGTCCCGACTGCGCGCTCTCTGACCCAGCGTTGGCCAGATTGATCTAGGAGGCGGCGATGTTGCTGACATTGATCCGTGTTCGACCCGCATTTTCCAAGGCTAAATAACCTGCGCTCCGTGGTGGTTTTGTTGCACTTAACTACACATCAGGAGCGCTAGCCCGGCCCGTCTCAGCGCTATTTCTCAACCGTGCTTTGCCTGCATTGTCTCATGACCGTTGAATCGAAAGACGCTTGGTCCACCAAACCATCGCCGAGGCAATCTGGCCCTATTCGCAGGACAAATCTGATGCGCCCGACTACTCCAAGCCCGGGAGCCTCCTAACCTGCCGCGACTCCCCTTTGGCCAAGACACCACCGACTGGCCATGGCCTCCGTAGCCATCATCACGAATGCCTGGAATGGGGCCGTCTGCAGACAGGCAGCTTTAAGCCGCTGAGGCCGTAAAATCGCCGCTGTCGATAACGCCCCTGCCTGACCCGACCGACTTCGGGAGGTCACCCGTCATCAATGGAAAGCCGCCAAACAGGCTCCGGCCGCTTTTCCACGCTTGAAAATTGCGTACGGCTTGCGCAACCAGTCTGCAGGATGGCACTTAGGCGGGATTAATAGCATGGCACTTCAAACCTCGCTCGTGACAACTGAGGACTGTTTCTGACCGCGAACGCCTCTTCCTCCAAGCTGCTGAGCAATCACCTGATATGGACGGTGCTGCGGGATCGCCGGAGTTTCGTGGTTCGTGTCGTCGAGCCCAGCGTTTACGCACCTGCCGCCCACGGCGACATCTTCGAGCAGGTCATCATGGAACTTATCAATCCGACGCCGCGTGCGATGGATGGCTATACCAGGACCAGCTTCCAAGCGGGTGCGCCCTTCGACCTGCTCACTTTCCCCGAAGCGTTCGCGCCGGCAGAGGCCTTGCTGTCGGTGTTGCAGTCGCTCAGCCAAGTTCAGACGCTTGGCTGTATTCATGTCGGGCTTCGACCGGATAGCGATGATAAGCGCCATCTCTTCTCGAACGCCGAGATCAGGTCACTCCTTGAGGCCCTGCTCGCGATCCCGGCCACCGTGCCGCAGGATCTCGCGCCTTTTCGTTCATGGTTCGAGACCCAGCCGGCAAACCTCCATTTCAACTTGGGCTGCCTGTTCACGCTGGACGTGGACGCGCGCCCACGTATTTGCATCCATCCCAAGCTGGTGCGTTCGCAGTACGAGTATAGCCCGCTTCCCGAGAGGATGATGGAGGAAGCGAACCTGTTTTCGCTAGTGACGCTGCTGCCTGCCGACAAACGCTACCTGTCAGTCACGATCCAGCCATTGATCTGCTCGGACGCCCTCAACCTCCCCACGGACCGCGCCACACCTTCGCCGCTTGCTGTGGTGAACGCTGCCGAGACACCGTTCGACAACCCGCCTGATCATATCGACGTAGTATCTGTCGTGACCCACACGCCCCAAGTCGAATATGGGCCGGCGACGACCCAGCCGCGCCCACGGGAATGGCACCTGGAATTTCGCGACGCCTTCTGCCGCGCGGCGCAAAGCGGCGAGTTGCCGCGCCATCACTTCGCGACCTTCATCCTTTCGAACTTCGAGACGCTAAACGGAGGATCGAAAGGTGGGCTGTCGGGCATTTTCCAGCCGATCGATCCGCGTGAGGAGCAATTGCACCCTGCGGTCGGCCTGAATCGCTATGGGCGCAGCAGAATTGATGGCGGGAACAATACTTGGCATCAGTTCGCGCCAGGCGAACCGAGAGACTGGCAATGGCGCGGCTATATCGCCGCGCTGACGCAGCCCCCCAAAGACGAGGCGGTGCGGGTTCTCGGCTTCAACCTCTCGAGCATGCTACGCGATTCCTCGATGTGGCGGCCGAGCCGCGCGCCAAACAGCTGTGAAATATTGCTTGGCCGCTGGAAGTCGCCGAACCACCTTGCATTCGCCGACTGGAAAGCAGGTCAACCATGATGGATCCCGACACGCTACGAATGATCAGCTTCGGTAACGACGCTCCGGCATGGATTGCGTTGAGCCATTTCCTATCCGCCGATCTAGTGCGCGAGCTCTCCGCCGCTACCATCGGCGCGACAAGTGACGGCACGATCCAACTCGGCGACTTGTGCATCGAGCAGATGTCGGGCGGCCTGCCGCACCTAGCTACCTGGACGATCCGCCTGAAGCCAGACCAGGAAGGCCTGGCGATCTATCTGCAGGATGTTCTGCGTGTCTTGACCTGGCAATCCGATGCGCGCGTCCACTATGATGACAGCCGTATCCCGGAAGCCTTTCGTGAGCGGTGCCGGACGATCGCATCTGCCTTTGAACTGGCCACCGTCGATTTCGCCTCGATCAGCTATTGGCTTGGCAATGCCGAGGGTGGATCCACTTCCCTGACAGTGATCGGAAAGGCGATCAGCCTTGTCGCCGCCCTTGGGGACCGAGCGGACCCGGCGACCATTCGAACGGCCGACGAAGCCCTTGCGCCGCTCGACCCTGCGCTGCGGATCGTCGCCACGAAGCATCTGGGCGACCTCGCGCTGTACGCGGACCGCCCGAGTCTCGCCGGCGCGCTCTATGCGACGACGCAGCGCTTGTGCGAAGGTCTTTCTGACCGGAGCTGGTCCCAGTTCGTCGAAGCCGTTGCGGACATGACGCTCCAATCGCTTGCGACCGTCTACGGCATGACGGGTTCGCTCAAAACCACCTACGCCATGCTCGGCGCGATCCAGGCGCCAGAAGCCCTTGTGACTAAGCCCTTGCTCGCGCTGAATGCAGCGCTGGCGGCAATGCATGCTGCTTATCAAAACGACGATAGGCTGTTTTCTCCGGATGTGCGCGCCTGCGTGCTCGACGCTCCGCTGCTCCAGCACTCACATGATCTCGGCGCCCCCCTCGTTCATTGGGCGAACAGGAAGTTCAGCAACGCTCATCAGCGCTTCTGGGCTGCGCTTCGCCGTCTGAATGCGCTAGGCGGCGCCACGCTTTCGACCGAAGCCATGGCGTTCTACGGGCGGTCGTTTTTCGACGAACTGTACGAGCATATCGGGCGTCATCGTCAGCCAAAGAGCTTCGATCTCGCGCTGCGGCTGGTGATCAGCAGCGGGCGCGAGGATGCCGTAGGTCCAGAAGCTAGCCGAGAGGACCTTGTCGATGCCTATGTGACACAAGAGGTGATCCGCTTGGCGACGGAAGTCGCCCAGAGGCATGCCGGCGTCCGGCGTGAGCGTCTGAATGTGCTGGTGAAGCTCTTCACCGCCTGGCTGGGCACGTTAAGCGCCGAAAAGGAGCATCTCGCGTGTCTGTTAATTGATGCCATCACAAAACTGGCTCGGGAACCGCCAGGAGATTCATTCATCCAAGGGCATAGCCTGCCGATAACAAGCCTTGTCGCAATCAAGGAAATTGCACGGAAACGCCCTGAATTTGTGCAGTGCGCCTCGCGGATCATTGCCGATGCGATCCTTGCCGGCTTTGCTGCCAAGCGATTTGACCTGACAGTAGCCGGTCTGGAAGCGGCGGTCCACTGCGCGGCAGCATTTGCTCCCGATGATCTGACCCGTCTGGCAGATGTCACTCTCACCGTTCTCGAAGACAGGCCGCCATCAGAGGGCGCCTGGCCGATCATCTCACCCGCCATCACCTTCATCGCCTGTGATGAGGTGCGTGCGCTTTGGGCGGAAAACTCAGAATTCGGATCCCGGTGCGCAAAAACGATCTTGCGACACGGTCTCGGGGACGCGACAGAAAGCACCCGTCTCCTCGCGCTGCTCGACGAGATCCTTCCTTATCTCGATGCTCCGGTTGCACAGGACGAGCGCATTCAGGAGGTCGTTCGAACGGTGCGGAACGGCGCCCTGAAGTCGAACCATTCGGGCGTCACGGGAAATATCGCAGTGCTGTTCGCCACTCCTGCGTTGGTCGGCCGAGACGGGATCGACGATGCCGTGCGCGGCCTGATTGTCTTGCTTGGAACGGCAACGACGCAGCGACACAACATTGCCATTGCGACTGCTTACCAGCCTCTCAGCACCCTAACCTACCGACTGGACACGATTGCCGAGGTCCTGTCCCTCCCCCCAAGCGACTTGGATGCGCTGCTTGACCCGATCGTGAGCGCACTTGAACAGTTCTGGCGAGTGGCTCGGCACAATGCGTTGCTCTTTGCACCCTTCGCAATCCCATATCCCACAGTGCCGAACCTCGTCACGGTACAGAATTGGGCTTTTGTGACCCTCGGCTTCGCGCGGCGGGCAGGCGTGTTCGACCGTCTCAGCAAGGTCGTCGAAGAGGCTGCGGACAACGATCAACTCGCCAGGCCGATCGCGCTGGCACAAGCTGTCCGCCTGACCGCGGGCGATCCGATTGCGCTCGATCCGGACGCAATCCGTCTGGAGCGTCGCGAGCCCTTCTATGCAGCCTTGGGCGAGCGACTGGCCTATATCGCGGCGCTACCGGCGAGCGAGGATACGACAAGGGCGGTCGCGGCTCTGGTCGAGCGGTGTCTGGTCCTTGGCCCCGACGGCCTTGACGCGGGCGTGTTCGTCATCGCGTTGCGTCAAGAGGCGATCGATCTTCCGACTGCCGCCATCAAAGGTTATCGGCAACGTCTCGAACGCCATCGCTCCTTGATGCAGGGCTTGTTCCCGCTGTTTCGAGCGCTGACAACGCAAAGTCAGTAATAATCGTCTTTCGTGGCAGGGTAGAAGCCACCGGGCGCGAACGACCGCATTCGGGATCGGTGCCGCAGACAGCGAACGACCATCTTGGAGGCGCGAAGCAGACGTTCAAGACTTTGTTAGTAGGAGGTCACTTCGGTCAACTTGCGCCATGCGCTTGACAAACTCGAAATGCCATTAGTGGCGACCGGGGGCAGTCAAGCTGCGCCGAGCCGGGGCCTGCGAGTAATATTCGGGAACCGAACCAATCCACAGAAATATTTTGTTGGTATTTTTGTTGGCTAGCGCTGCTATTGCGCGAGTCTTAACTATCTGAAACGACATCCATATTCCATTTACTTGGATTCCGCCTCTGGGCACCATCACTTATTTTAAGATTTTTCCGTCGCATTTCAATAACTTATGCGTTCACTTCGATTCCGCATTTCGCAATCCAAGTTTTCTTTTATTGGCGAACTGCCAAAGCCTCATCAAACCATAGCGAAGCTGAATTTCGCTTGGTCTCTCGTTTTGCCACAATTGAACGCGTGCTAAGCGCTGGGCCAAAACTGGTCCAACGTGAGCAGTTGTTGGTATATTTGTTGGTATCTAAGTGCCTGTTGGTATGAATTTTGGGGAATGCCAAACGCCTCGCCGAAACGTCGCCACGCTTCTCAGCCGAAGATATCCGAAATAAGGCCTGCGCTGGCAAGATAAGCAAGGCCGAGATAAGGAAGGCCGAGCGTTCCAGCCCGGGTGGCGATGGTGCCGAAGGTTATGATCAGATTCCCTTGGTTTGGATGGCTGGTCCAATATTTACGGAAGCCTTCACCGCCGTTTCCGGCGTGGTCAGCCCCTTCAATGCGCTGATGTTGGCCGGCGCGTTCATCAGTCCGCGTATGTGACCCCCGGCTTGCCGAACACCCCGTTCGCGGCCAGGCAGGGCAGCCAACCGAACTCACCTCTGCTTACCTCTCCCATTGGCGTATTCAACCCGAGCAGCGTCGTCCCATACTCAGCACAGACAGCACGGACCTCCTCGGCTGGCGTGCCGTAGGGCCAGTGCAACTCGACAGCGCGAAAGCCCACCTGAGCAGCCGCCGCTATACGCTTCAGCAGTGGCAGGTCCAGCCATAAGAAGCCCAAATTTGCCGAAAGTCTTGCCATCTACTTCAGCTTGAATAACGAGTCGACCGTGGCCTTGTCTTCGACGGGCGGGTGGCGGACGACTTCAATCTGATGACCGGCACATGGGTGCAGGCCGGCAAGCTGCGGCTCGACATGCTGGAGTCATTCGGCGGGCTGGTCCAGGACCTGGTGGTCTGCGGCCATGACCGCGTGGAGTCGGCATGCTGGTCTTCCCGCGTCCCACGCAACTGCCGGCCGCCAACAGTTCCCAGGACACCTTCGTGAACGAGGCATTGATGGCGGCCATTGCCAACCGGATGGTTCGGACGACTTTTGCTTCCCTTGTGTGTTGGGGTGCCTCAGTGAACAGCCTAAACGGCTATCACCGCCTTGATAAGCCCCGACTTTTGGTGGACCCAATGCGGGATATCGCGGAGGCTGTCGCGCAGGGTCGTGCGGTCCGTTATAAGCTTGGCCACAGGAACGGTGTCATCGTGCATTGCCGCCATGACGTGGTCAAAGTCGACTCGAAGCGCGTTGCGGCTGCCCATCAACATCATCTCGCGCTTGTGGAATTCGGGATCGGAAAAGCTGATCTCCTCCTTGATGACGCTGACCATTATCAAGGCTCCCCCATGCGCCACATAAGCGAAAGCGGCCTCTATCGACGCCCTGTTGCCGGTCGCATCAAAAACAAGGTCGAAACACTCGCCATCGGTTCGCTCCCGCACCAGGTCGGCGGGCGACAACGAAAGTCCATCGATAACGGGGAAACCGAGTTGACCTTCGGCGAAATCGAGCCTTTCCCGGCGGACGTCCATGATCGTCACTATCTGGCCGGCAATACGTGCAAATAGCGCCGTGCCGAGTCCGATAGGGCCTGCGCCGATGACCAGAGCACGTTTCCCGGCGGCAAGTTGGGAGCGCCGCACCGCGTGGGCACCGATGGCCAGGAATTCGATCGCCGCCGCATGGTCGAGCGACAATCCTCCGATCGGATAGAGATTGTCGGCAGGCACGAGCAACTCTTCACACATACCGCCGTCGCGATGAACGCCCAACACCTCGATCGATACGCAGCAATTCGGCTTGTTATCACGGCAGGCTATGCATCTGCCGCAAGCAAAATAAGGATTTACGACGACGCGTTCGCCGATGCGGATAGGGACGCCTTCCCCGATCGCAGTCACCGTGCCTGCGAGTTCATGCCCCATGACACGTGGATAGGCCAGGTAGGGATGCTTGCCTTCGAAGATGTGATAATCGGTGCCACATATACCGACATGGCTGATGCTGACCAGCGCCCATCCTGCCCCCGGCGGGCCGGGTGGGGAGCGATCTTCGAAGATCAGTTCGCCGGGTCGTCGGCAAACGAGCGCTTTCATGCGGATCACCTTCCTTTGAGTGTTCCAAAAAGAACCCGGCGGTTGAGAAGACCGCCGGGCCAAGGTGTAGGAGCTTATTCGAAGTCCTTGACGTTCTGCGGCGTCACGAGGCCAGCGCCGGTGTCCACATTGGCGTCGACGGCCTCTCCGCGGATTGCCTTGACGACAGTATCGATGCCAAGCTCGCCCATCTTTGCCGGAAATTGTGCAACGCTGGCGTCTTCCGCACCCGACTTGATCGCTTCGATTTCACCACAACAGGCGTCGAAGCCGACCAGTATGATCTTATGATTGGCCATGCCCGCATTGCTGATCGACTTGACGGCGCCTGGAATTGGCGGACCACAGGCCGAGTAGATCGCCTTGAGATCGGGATTGGCGGTGAGGATGTCTTCGGTCACCGACGTGCCAAGCTCGAGCGTGCAGTTGGTTGCGCCCTTGCCGACAACGTCGACCTTGACGTCGCCCAACCCCTGCATCATGCCGGTGACGCGGTCGTCCAGTGCCGGCACCCCGGGAACGCCCTGCAGGATACCGATCTTGTCGCCACTCTTCAGCACGGTCTTGAGGTACTCCCCGGCGATCTTGCCGCCGTTGAGGTTGTTGGTCGAGACCAGTGCTGTTTGACCTTTCCAGTTGGGAATGCTGTTGTCGACGAGAACCACCTTGATGCCGGCAGCGACCGCCTTGTCGAGCGCCGGCGCAACCGTCGGGTCGACCGGAGTGACAGCCAGGCCCTTGACGCCTTGCGTGATCATGGACTCGATCAGCGCAATCTGGCCCTCGATGTCGGTCGCGGCCTGACCCTGGCCGGTAACCAGCTCGATTTCAGGATGAGCGGCCGCGTATTTCTTGGCGGCCTGTTCCATGGTTGAATAGAACGGCACTGGGAATTTGGTGATCAGGCCGATCTTGATCTTGTCTGCTGCCGAAGCCGGCAGCGCAAACACGACCGCGATAGCGATCCCTGCAAACAGTTTTCGGTTGATTGGCATTCCATTCCTCCCTTGAATTGAGACGCCTCCCGGTGGGGAAGGCCTCAGGCATTTGAGGGCCGCAACGGTCCCCAAAATCTCGAACGGATCAGGCTCCAACGATCATGGAAACCAGCTCTTGTTTGTTGTGCCTGGTCGGCACCAGCTCGCCGACCTTGCGGCCCTGGCGAAGCACCACGGCGCGATCGGCGAGTTCGACGACATGCTCCATATTGTGAGTTATCAGGATCACGGCATTGCCCTGGTCGCGGAGCGCAGCAACCAGATTGAGCACTTGGCGTGATTCACGCAGACCGAGTGCAGCGGTCGGCTCATCCAGGATGACCACCTTGCGGGCAAATACGGTGGACCTGGCGACGGCGATGGCTTGCCTTTGTCCCCCGGACATCATGGCGACGACCGCGTCGAGCCGCGGCAGGGTGACCCTGAGGTTTGCCAGCAGGACACGGGTCTCGGCGTCCATCCTGCGCTGCTGCAGAAATCGCAAGCCGCGCGGAAGCCATTGCGGCCAGGCCAACTCGCGACCGGCAAAGAAGTTCTGTCCGGGCGTCAGATTGTCGAACAGCGCCAGATCCTGGTAGACGGTCTCGATACCGGCGAAGCGCGCATCCGCGGGGGAGCGTATCTGCGTCGGCGCACCATCCAGGACAATCGCCCCGGCATCGAGTTGGTGTACGCCGCTGATGCATTTGGTCAGCGTCGACTTGCCCGCGCCATTGTCGCCGAGCAGGCCGACGATTTCGCCTTGCCGCACTTCGATGCTGACGTCGTCCAGGGCCAGAACCGAACCGAAACGCTTGGTGGCACCGCGTACGGCCAGCACGGGTTGGTCGGCAATGGCGGCCCGATCGGCATTGGTCGCAACGGCGCTCATCACTGCCTCCCAGCCTGCATGACACGCACACGTCCTTCGAGATAGTTGCGCAGCACGTCGGACTCGACCGCGATCACGATGACCACGCCAATGACGATGAGCTGGAAGAAGACGTTGACGTTGAGCAGGTTGAGTGCGTTGCGGATGACGCCGATCATGATGGCGCCGATCAGGGCATGGCCGAGATGGCCACGGCCGCCGAGAAAACTGGCACCGCCGATAATCACCGCCGCGATCGTATCCAGTTCAAGCAGATTGCCGAACAAGGGAGAACCGGCGTCGGTGCGGCCGGCGAGTATGACCGCGCCGATGCCGGCGCACAGCCCTGAGACCACATAGACCGAGACCAGGACCCAGGACACGGGAATGCCCATGCGCAAGGCGGCGTCGGGTCGACCGCCGACGGCGTAAATCCACCGCCCCCAGACCATCGTCTTGGCCACAGTGAAAAGAACCGCGGCAACACCTGCAACGACAAAAACTGAGCCAGGCAGACCCCAGACCGCATCGCGCCCCAGCGCATCTATCGAATCCGGCATTCCAGGAATGGCGCGCCCATCGGCCAGTTGAAGCGCCAAGCCCTTGGCGATGCTCAAGGTTGCCAGGGTGATTATGAAAGGATGCGGCAGCCGCCCGAAGACGTAGAAGAGCCCGTTGATGGCGCCCACCGCCGCACCGCAGCCAACCATCACCGCGATAACCGCGATGGCGGGAGCGCCGGCATGAAAGCTGAGGGCGCCGACGACGGAAGCCAGTGCGACGTTCGATCCGACCGAAAGATCGATGCCGCGTGTGAGGATCACCAAATGCTGGCCCATTGCGACAACCGAGATGACGGCGGTCTGGCCGAGGATATTGCTGAGATTGCGCCCGGTCAGGAAATAGGGTGACAGGAAACTGAGAACGGCTATCAGCAACAGCAATATGATGACCGGGCCGGCGCCCAGCAATGCCAGTCCGAGCGCCAGGCCAGGGACGGCGCCCGGCCTCTTCGGCGCAAGCATTGAGGCTTGGCTAACAGCGGTGCTGGTGTTTTCCGTTTTGGGCAAAACCCCCTCCCCGCCCAGGCTTGCGTAAGCTTGGGGCGTCAGAACCAAGGCTGTATTTTAGCTTCCTCTTATCGATAAAAAACAAACAACTTGCCCCTTGGTCAAGTTGTTTTTTATGGATAAAGTTCATGCTAAAAAGGACAAGGTTGCTCAGAGGGAAGTCCAATGCGGACCGATACTGTCTACAAGAAGGCTTTCAACCGCGCTGTCACCATGCTGCGCGATGGACAATTGACCGGCGAATTGCCTTCCGAAAATGAGCTCAGACGGCGAGTGGGAGTAAGCCGCACGACCGTCCGAAAGGTTCTGCAAGAACTTGCTCACCGCCAACTCATCGCCGAGCGCAGCGGCGTCAGGATGGCAGGCCGCGCGGTGGAGGATAGCGACTACTATCCCGACGACGAAACCACGTCCCGAGCCAAGCACGTCGAACAGCAGTTCATGGAGTGGATGCTGCGGGGTGACACCAGACCCGGCACCAGCATCAACGAACTTGAGCTTGCGCGGCAATTCGGTGTTGCGACCAATGGAATTCGCGAGTTCCTCATTCGCTTTAGCCGATTTGGATTGCTCGAAAAAAGGCCGAATACCGGCTGGCTATTCAAGGGCTTCACCGAAGACTTCGCCCTCGAGCTGTTCGAGATCCGGGTGATGTTCGAGTTACGATCGGCGCATTTGTTTTCGAGGCAGCCTGACAACTCTCCTCTGTGGGGAAAACTCGCCGCGCTCAAGAGCGCGCATACCGAACTGCTGAAGCGGATTGAAAGCCGCTTTCACGACTTCTCCGGTCTCGACAACCGGTTTCATCGGCTCATAAACGAAGCTTCGCCGAACCGCTTTATCGACGATTTCTATGACATCATTACCTTCATTTTTCACTACCATTATCAGTGGAACAAGCGGGACGAAAAGCAGCGCAACCAAGCGGCGATCCTTGAGCATCTCGCCTATATCGACGCCCTTGAAAGCCGCGACTCCGAGCGAATTGAGCGAGCCTGCGAAGCGCATCTGGCTTCGGCAAGAGCAACGCTGATACGTTCGCTGATTGGACTTAATGAATGATGGAAACCGACCCATTGAATGGCAACGGGGTATCTCTGGAATATCTGGAGACCGAAGGTTGACACATGACAGATTCCCACCCGCGCGCTGGCCGGTATGCTTGCCATTGTTGTCGTTGACGACGGCAAGCAGTTGCTCGATCCCGTTCCGCCCATCGGCGCCCAACCCCGAACTCGGATAGATGGAGCGCAACGGTTCGATATCCGCGTGAGCTGACGGGTCGAGCATCAATGGAACTCGGTGCAACTCTGCTGCTCGGGCGCGTCTTCACCGCACGAAGCGCATGGTCGGCCGGGTCACTGCCTACGCAATTCGGGCTGAGGCGCGGCCCAGAATATCGCCACACCTTGATCGGGACGTGCCAGTCCGCGCCAGGCAGTAAGGCGCCGCTCGCCTGGCGGCCCCCTCATTCGGTGGCCATCAGCATCTTGCGCCGGCGGGAACGCCGCGACAGGTAGAAAGGCACGATGGCGACGGCCGCGGCCAGAACCCAGAGCAGGTTGCAGATGGTACTGCTGAAGAGGATAGACGGATCACCTCCGCTGATCGCCAAAGCATTGCGCAGGTTCACCTCCATCAGCCGGCCCAGTACGAAGCCGAGGATGATCGGCGCCATCTCGAAGCCCGCCTTACGCAGGAGCCAACCCACCATGCCGATGCTCATCATCAGGAAGATCGAGAAGACCGACGAGTGAGTGGAATAGACGCCGACGATCGACAGGACCAAGATGCCCGGCACGAGCAGCCAGTTAGGCACGGTCAGGACGCGAGCGAATATCTGCACGAGCGGCAGGTTGAGTGCCAGCAGGATCAGGTTGCCTACAAAGAGCGAGGCGACGAGACCGCCCACGATCTCGGGCCGTTCGGTGAGTAGCATAGGGCCCGGCTGGATGTTGTAGAGCATCAGTGCGCCAAGCATGACGGCGGTGGTGCCCGAACCGGGAACACCGAGCGTCAACATAGGCACGAAGGCGCCGCACGCCGTCGCGTTGTTGGCCGCTTCGGGGGCGGCGAGACCACGCACGTCGCCCTTGCCGAAGGTCCCTTCGGTGTCGGACAAGCGCTTGGCCGTCGTGTAGGAGATGGCGCTCGAGACCGAGGCGCCCGTACCCGGCAGAATACCGATGACGAAGCCGATGAACGAGCTGCGCAAGGTCGTGCCGGTGCACTTCACGATATCGCTCATCCGTGCGGTCATCCGACCCAGTTCGCGGATTACAGTCATGCCACGCCCTTGGTTTTCCAGGATGATCAGCGCTTCGGAGATCGAGAACAAGCCGATGACGAGCACGACGAACTCGATGCCGTCGCCAAGCTCCGGCTCGTTGAAGGTGAAGCGGTAGGCCCCAGACGTTGCGTCGAGACCGACCGTTGCCAGCATCAGACCGAGCGTGCAGCCGATGAGCGTCTTTGCAGGATAGCTGCCGACCATCGAACCCAGCGTCGCAAAGGCAAACATCATCAGCACGAAGTATTCGGCGGGACCAAAACCGATCGCCAGACCGGCCAGCAGGGGCGCGAACAGCGCCAAGCCGATGGAACCGAGTATGCCGCCCACGAAGGAGGCGATGCCGGAGAGGGCGAGTGCTTCTCCCGCGCGTCCCTGGCGTGCCATGGGATAGCCGTCCATTGCCGTCATGACGGCGCCGGCATCCCCTGGCACATTCAGCAAGATCGAGGAAATGCGGCCGCCATATTCGGCGCCGCAATAGATCGCCGCGAGCAGGATCATGGTGCTCTCCGCTGGCAGGCCCATCGTATAGGCAATGGGAAGCAGCAGGGCTATGCCGTTGATGGGGCCAATGGCTGGCAGTGCGCCGACGAGCGTACCGATGAAGCAGCCGATGAAGCCGATGAGCAGGTTCTGTCCGGTCAGAGCGACCGCAAAACCCTGCCAGAGATATTCGAGGTTCATGATTAACCTTTCCGATCCGACCTTGCCTCAGCGTCCGAAGAGCGTGCCGGACGGCAGGTAGACTTCCAGCAGGTAGGAGAAGACGACCCACCAGAGGGTGGCATGGCCGGCCGCTCCGATGAGCGCCTTACCCGGCGACGCTCCGAAGATAAGTGCGGAGCCGAGCGTTAGGACGAAAATGGAAACGGCAAAGCCTGCCGGTTCGAACAGGACGACGGAAACGACCAGGAGAACCGGCAGCGCGAGCACGCGGGCAAGCAGAGCGCCGGACGGAAACCCCTCCGCGGAGCCAGGCGAGAAGAAATACCAGACGGCAAGCAGGCCGAGCACCACGGCGAGCGCTATGGGAAAGACCCGCGGGCCTAGGGGATCGGAGGAGAAGGAGTATTCGATGACGCTTCCGCCAATACCGTAGGCGACGGCAAGCGCGAGCAGACATATGGCGGCGCTGCGGCCGATCACCTGCACGGCCCGCGGAGAGGGATGCGATTCATCAGACATGGGTATTCCTTTATTTTCCGAGACCGCGGCCGCTGTCCGCTGCCTTCCTCGCTTTCCGCCCTCGCCATCGGCATGCCGATGGCGAGGGTCGTCCGCCTTGTGTCTTGACGGGAGCCTGCGAGGGCGTCGCACTACATGCCGGCTTCCTTGGCGAGGATCTTGAAGCGGGCGACATCCGTCTTCACGCGCTCCTCGAAGTCCTTGCCAAGCAGGGTGAACTCGAACAGGCCCCGCGCTTCACGCTCCTTGGCGAATTCCGACGTTTTGGAAGCTTTCTTGAAAGCATCCACCCACCAGTCGTAATCCGCATCCGAGACGTCCTTGCCGACATAGTAGCCGCGCCAGACCGGCCAATCGATGTCGAAGCCTTGTTCATGGGCGGTCGGAACATTCGCAAGATCACCCGGCAGACGTTCCGGCGACATGACCGCAAGGATGCGGACCTTGCCGGCAACATGGTGCTTGACCATCTCCGCCGCATCGCCCGAACCGACTTTCACATGGCCGCCTTCGAGGGCGGTCAGAACCGCGCCACCGCCTTCAAGCGCGACATAGCGCATGGATTTGGGCTCCTGGCCGGCCGCCTTGGCGAGCAGTGAACCCTTCATCCAGTCCTGCGAGCCCACGGCGCCGCCACCGGCAATTGCAAAGCTAGCCGGATCGGCCTTGTAGGCCTCGACCAGTTCGCCGAGGGTCTTGTAGGGCGAATCCGCCGCGACGACGAGCACGCCATAGTCGGCGCCGAGCGCACCGAGCCAGCGCACGGCGTTCTCATCATACTGGCCGAACTTGCCCTGGGCGAGGAGCAGCGCTGATCCGGAAGACGCCGCGGTGATCACGTTGCCGTCCTTGCCGCGCTTGCCGATGACGTGGTTGTAAGCGACGGCGCCGACTCCGCCTTCCATGTAGGTGACGGCCATGGGCTTGGAAATCTGCTTCGTCTCGAGCAGAGCATTGGCCGCAAGTCGGCAGGTCAAGTCGAAGCCGCCGCCGGGCTTGGCGCCGGCAAGGCATTCCGGCTTCGTCGGTTCCGCCTGTGCGGATGCTGCAAATGCCAGAGCGGCCATCGCCGCGCCAAAAAGGGCACTGCTGAAAACTTGCTTCATAGGGTTCCTCCCACGGGATTTTGAGCGGTGGCGAGAAAATTCCGCACGCCGACTGCTACATCAGGCCATTGGGCCTGGCGTATCAGTGGACATGTCCGATTTCCTCCCCGACCGGCCCCTTCGCTCTCCACCGGGCCGGCACGATCACACTAGCCCGCGTTCCTGTCACCATCCTGTCACGCCTTTGCCGCAGCTGTGAGCGCGTCCCTTCATCAACTTGTTGGCGGCACGGACCCATGCGATCATGGCGCGTGCGTATTCTCTTGGTCGAAGACACTCATGACGTGGGCGAAGCCATTAGCCGGCGCTTTCAGCAGACGGGCCACACCGTCGACTGGGAGACCGATGGGGTTGCCGCATCCGAAATCCTGAGCTTCACCGAATACGACCTCGTCATCCTCGACGTCATGCTCCCCGGCGTCGACGGCTTCTCCATCCTCAGGAAGCTGCGCCAGTCCGGGAGCGGCGTCCCCGTCCTCGTGCTGACGGCCCGCTCCGAGGTGGACGACCGGGTCAGCGCGCTCGATCTCGGCGCCGACGACTATCTGGTCAAGCCTTTCGACTTTCGCGAGTTGGAGGCAAGGGCGCGTGTCCTTCTGCGACGGCGAAGCGGCGGCGAGCCGACCAACGTCATCATCTGCGGCGATATCAGCCTCGACCGCGCCAACCGCAATGTGATGGTAGGCAAGCGCGAGATCCAGCTTAAGCGCCGCGAGATCGTCTTGCTCGAGATCCTCGCTTCGCGCCCCGGCAAGGTCTTCAGCAAGGATGAACTGCTGGACCAGTTGTTCGGCTTCGAGGAGGCCGCGGGCGAGAACGCAATCGAACTTTATATCGGGCGCCTGCGCAAGAAACTGGAAGGCGCGCGCGCGCGGATCGTCACGCTGAGGGGCAGCGGCTATCAACTGGTCTCCGACGATGCCGCATAGAAGTTCGTTGTTCTCCCGCCTCATGCGGCGCGTCGGCGTCGTTCTGGCGCTGGGTGCGGGAACGCTCATCACCGCCGCCTGGATTTACGCGCGCGCCGCCGCCGACGATGCCTATGACCGGCTGCTCCTCGGCGCGGCCTTCCAGATGAGCGAGAGCCTCAGCGTCGCCGACGGAAATCTCCGCTTCGTCCTTCCGCCCTCGGCTTTCGAAATCCTCGGGCTCGCCAATGACGACCGCATCTTCTACAGGGTCATCGATCCTTCGGGCGCGACCCTGACCGGCTATGCCGATCTGGCCGCCAAGGCGGACCTTTCCGCGAGCCGCGCCGCCCCCATCTTCGGCGATGACGCCTATCTGGGCGCCCCGGTGCGCACCGTAACCGTGTCGCACGCCATGAGCATGCCCGAAGGGCCGGGCTGGGCCTATGTCGTCGTGGCACAGACCGTCGAGGCCCGCCATGCGCTTGCCTCGGAGCTGACGGCGCGGGCGACGATGCTGGTCGCGCTGATGAGCCTCTTTGCCGTCGCCGGGACAGCGCTGGCGGTGCGTTACTCGCTGCGACCAGTCGATGACCTCGCCGCCGCGCTCCGGCAGCGCGACCCGCAGGATCTTACACCCCTCACTGTCGCGGTGCCCGACGAACTGTCTCCCTTCGTGACGTCCATCAACTACTTCATCATCCGCCTTGACGAGCGCATTAAACTGCTGCAGCGCTACATCGCCGACAGCGCCCACCAGATCCGCACGCCGCTGACGGCGCTTTCCGCCCAGGTGAGCCTGATAGACGAGCAGAGGCTTGCGCCGGAAGATCGCCGTCACCTGAAGCGCGTTCAAAGCCGCACCATCGAACTAACCGGCTTCACTAATCAGCTTCTCAACCATGCAATGGTGATCCACCGCTTCGACTCAGTCCAGCTCGTGCCCGTCTCGCTGAACGATGTCGCACGCATGGCATTTCGCAACGCCGTCCCGATCACGGTGGATCCCGACATGATCGTCTCCTTCGAACCCGCGGATGAAGACCTCATGGCGATGGGCGACATGCTCAGCCTGCGCGAGGCGATCGTCAATGTGATCGACAATGCGCTGCGTCATGGCGCGACCGCCAGACTGGAGGTGCGTGTGCGCCAACGAGAAAATTTCGGTCGAATCGAGGTGATCGACGATGGACCAGGGATCAAGGAGGCTGATTGGCCGAATATCATCAGCCGCTTCTATTCGCGAAGCCCTGACGCGCGCGGGTCCTCGGGGCTCGGTTTCGCCATCGCGTCGGAAGTCGCGACGGTCCTGCGTGGCCAGCTCGGTTTCCGCGAGCGATCTGAAAACGAGCCGTTTTGTGTCTATCTGGAATTGCCGCTCGTGCGAGGGCAGCCATGACAGCGCACATCCGCACCCTCGCGCTCGCCGGGCTCGCCTGGCTGGTCCCGACCCTTGCCGGCGCCATCGAAGGTGAAAGCGAGACTTTTCCCGCGACAGCGAAGGAGGCGGGCCGCCTGGTCATCCACGCGGCGACGGATCTTGAGGCCATGCGGCCGCTGCTGCGCGATTTCCAGGCACTCAACCCTAACATCCGGATCGACTACGTAGACTATGTCACAAACGATCTTTTCCGCGAGGCACGGGACGCATGCAGAGCGGGGACCTCCGAGGCTGACATCCTCCTCTCCTCGTCGGTCGACCAGTTGGTTCGGCTCACCAACGACGGCTGCGCCCAACGGCACGACTCGCCTGAAACACGGAGTGTGCCAGACTGGGGGAATTGGCGGGACGAGGTTTTCGGTTTCACATTCGAACCCGTCGTGTTCGTTTACGACCGGCGCCGGGTTCCGCCCGAGGATGTGCCGAGAAGTCACGACGCGCTCCTGGAACTCCTGCGCCGCAAGCCCGACGCCTACCGCGCACGCATAGGAACCTACGATATTCAGGCTTCCGGCATCGGCTACCTTTTGGCATTCTACGATTCCCGCCAGGCGCCTACAGCAAACGGGCGACTGCTCGAAGCTCTGAGCCGCGTGGAAACCATCGTGCGCTGCTGCAACAATGAAGTGCTTGGCGAGCTTGCAGCGGGGCGGATCAGCATCGCCTACAACGTGCTCGGCTCCTACGCCTATGCGGCGGCGCTCGCCAATCCAGATCTGCGCATCGTGCTGCCCCGGGACTACGCGCTTATCCTGTCGCGGGGCGCCTTGATTCCCGCTGCTGCGGCCCATCCAGGTCTCGGTAAGCGGTTCCTCGACTATCTCCTGTCGGCTCGCGGCCGGCAGGTGGCGAAGGACGCTTCGTTCTTCTTTGCCGAGGACGCCCCCCTGCCCGTCGGGGTCGACGGACCCGAGGCATTGATGGACTCAGGGATCGGCCGCCCCATCCGCATCGGCCCGGCGCTTCTTGCCGCACAGGACGAAATCCAGCGAAGTACATTCATCGAGGATTGGCGCAGACACATCGGAGAACATCCACAGCGTTGATGCCGTGCTCTTTGAGGCCACGTACCCCAGTCGGAGCTCCCCTCTCCAGCTCGCACCTCGGCGCGCGGCAGCTTCAAAGCGACGGTAGAAGCACAGATCATGAGCGCATTTGCCCAGCGTCGATTTGCCCGCGACGTTCTCGGCAAACGACCATTTTCCATACACCACGAACGGGCCGAGTCCATTTTGACCGATGTGCTTGGCTGCGCCACCTCGGCCTGGCTCGCTGAAAACGACTTTGCTCTCATCAGGCCCTTAGCGGATTCAATTTGCTTGGTGATGTGCGATCCCTAGGGCAAACTCGCTGCCGGGGCTGCAGGAGGTGAAATGAGAGCACGTGCAGCGACGCTCGGGGATCTCGAGGATGTCTTTCATGGCCTATCCAAGCGGATGTCGGACGAATACGCGGCGGCCGGCAAGGACAGCAAGGTCGCCTACGACAATCTGATGATGAATTTGAAGGAAGGCCGGGCGCACGCGCTTGTCGAGGGCGAGAAGGCCGTGGCCATCATCGCCTGGCATGAAAACAGCGACGCCGCCGATACGCTGTTCGCCGCGCAGGACGATTTTTTCCGTGGCTCCACCGTTCGCTTCTGCAAACGGCATATCAGGCATATCCAGGCGCTCGCCGGCAACCTGCCCGTCCATTCGCGCAGCTGGCTGCAGGGGCCTGATGTCGGGCGCTGGTTCAAGATCATCGGCTATGTCGAGCAGGGCCAGGAGAACGGGGCCAGATTGTTCGCGTTGCAGCCCGCCAGGTAGAGATCGCGTCACGCCACGTAACCGCAAATCAGCACTCGGGCCGGAATAGGCCGGCAGCGCTGCGACTCCCCGCCGCAGCCGCGAAAAGGCTGCCGGCGCTGAATTCATCAACGGCACCCATCCTTCTCCGCTGACACGGCCCAAAAGGAATGGGATGGCGGCGTGCAATCCGGGCGCAGACGCCTGTTGCATTCGAGCCAGACAGCCGGAAAATCGGTGACAAGAGCGGCCGGAACGTGTTGAAGATGACGGTCAACGCGGAGAGGGACGCGCGATCGGGTTGCACTCGGCAAGTGTTGATGGTTTGTTGCCGGTCAGCGGAGAACCAGTGATGCGAGAATCCATGGGGCAAGACGAATACGGGTCGTTCGATCCGGACGACCTGCCGAATCTGAATGCGATCGGGCCGGCCATGGGCAGCGGCAACGACTTCGAGAGATACGCGGTCGCCGTGATCATCGTGTTCGGCGCCTTGATCATTGGCGGGCTGATGGCCGCGTCGATGACCTTCGGCCATCGCAACGGTTTCCTGTTCGCGCTTGGCGGCGCCACGTCGGCCTGGATTTCCGGAAACGCGCTTCTGCTGGACCGGCCGCGCATCTACGCGCTGTTCGTCGGCATCGCCGCCCTGATGCTTATCGCATCGACCATCACCCTGGTAACGTGACAGCCCTGCCGGTCTCCAGACCAAAAGCGGCTGACCCGTAGGCTCTCGATCGAAAGCCACCCCGGGTATCAATATCCGAGCGCCTCGCCCGATGCGGCGCGGCTGTCGATGGCGCCATTGTAGCGCGCGCCGCCCCCCTTCCCGATTTCCGCCAGGCTCTTGCCGCCGACGAGGATGCCGGCCGCCTGGCCCCAGGTCTGGTCGCTGAGCTCGAGGTGATAGCCCATGCCGGCCAGCAGTCTTTCTGTGTCGGGCGACAGGCCAAACGGTTCGACATAGACCGTGTCGGGCAGCCATTGGTGGTGGATGCGCGGCGCGTCGACCGCCTCCTGGATGTTCATGCCGTGATCGATGACGTTGACGATCGCTTCCAGCGTGATGGTGATGATGCGCGAGCCGCCCGGGCTGCCGATGACCATGAACGGCTTGCCGTCCTTGGCGACGATGGTCGGGCTCATCGACGACAGCGGCGTCTTCTTCGGCTGGATGGCGTTGGCCTCGCCCTGAACTAGGCCATAGAGGTTGGGCACGCCGGGCTTCTGGGTGAAGTCGTCCATCTCGTTGTTGAGCAGGATGCCGGTGCCGCCGGCGACGACGCCGGCACCGAAGGAGCCGTTCAGCGTGTAGGTGACCGCGACCGCATTGCCGTCCTTATCGATGATCGAATAGTGCGTGGTTTCCTTGGACTCGCCAAAACCCTTCGGCATCAGGGCTTGCGACACGCCGGCCCGGAACGGGTCGATCTTGTCGCGGATATCCTTGGCGTAGGCCTTGTCCAGCAGTTTGGAGACCGGGTTGTCGACAAAGTCGGGGTCGCCGAGGGCTGAATTGCGATCGATATAGGCATGGCGCATCGCCTCGACCATGACATGGACCGTCTCTGCCGAGCCGGCGCCGAGATAGGACAGTGGATAGCCCTCGAGCACGTTGAGGATTTCGCAGATGATAACGCCGCCGGAACTTGGCGGCGGCGAGGAGGTGATCTCGTAGCCGCGGTAATTGCAGGTCACGGGCTTCAGTTCGCGCACCGCGTATTGTTCGAAATCCGGCTTGGTCAGGATGCCGCCCCTGGCGCCGCTCGCCTTGACAAGGGCGTCGGCGATGGCGCCCTTGTAGAAGGCGTCGGGGCCTTTGTCGGAAATGGCCGAGAGCGAGGCGGCAAGGTCGGGCTGGACCAGCTTCTCGCCGATGCCATAGGGCTTGCCGTCGGGCTTGAGGAAGATTGCGGCCGCCGCCGGGTCCTTCGCCAGCCTTTCAGCGCTGCCGGCGAATGAGGCGGCATCACCCTGATTGAGGATGAAACCGTCCTTGGCATAGTTGATCGCCGGCGCCATCAGATCTTGCCTGGACAAGGTGCCATATTTCTGGCGGGCCATCTCGAAACCGGCCACCGACCCCGGCACGCCGACCGCCAGATAGCCATCGAGGCTGGCGCCCTTCACCGGATTGCCATCCTTGTCGAGATACATGGTCTTGGTCGCGGCAAGTGGCGCGCGTTCACGGAAATCGAGGAAGGTCGATTTGCCGTCCTTGAAGCGTATGGTCATGAAGCCGCCGCCACCGATGTTGCCGGCATTGGGGTAGACGACCGCAAGGGCATAGCCGACGGCAACCGCCGCATCGACGGCGTTGCCACCCTTCTTCAACACGTCGATGCCGACTTCTGACGCCAGATGCTGGGCCGTTACCACCATGCCGTTCTCGCCCTTGGCGGGTGCCGGCGAGGCGGTAAAAACGGTTGTGAATGGGACGAAGGTAAAGGTCAGTGAAAGACTGGCGGCGATCAGGGTCCGGCGGGTAAGATGCATGTCGGGTCTCCGGGCGTAAGGACGCTTAGGAAAGACCGTTGGGATTGGTGAGTCCAGCCAATTGTGACAGTTGGCGATCCTCGACGCCCCCTCTGGCCTGCCGGCCATCTCCCCGCAGGGGCGAGAGTGGATGTCGCCGTCGCTTTCGCCAATCACCGCCGTTGCAGGAACAGCGCCTTCGGCGAAGCTGCTGATCTCCCCCTTTGCGGGGGAGATGTCCGGCAGGACAGAGGGGGGTGCTCAAGCGCTGCCGTCGCCCGTCGGGTCGAGAGAGAAGAAGTTGACTACACAATCCCGCCGGAACCGCCGGCGACCGCCGGACGTTCCGCCGCGACCTTGGCGCGGTAGCCCGCCGCTCGATAAGCCGCGACGGGATCGACGGCACCGCCAGTCTTCAGCCGCGCCATGGCGAGAATCGGCTCGACATCGGTGCGGTAGGCCGCCTTCAGCGTCTGCGTCGCCATCAGCGCGTCATTGCTGTCCTGAAAACCTTCGAGCGCCTTGCGGTCGACCAGCAGCGCTTGCGCATAGGCGCGTTGCACCTCGACCGCCGACAGCATCAGGCTTTCGATCGGGTCGGTAACGTTGTGGCTCTGGTCAAGCATATGGACCGGGTCAAAGCCCTCAGCACCGGACAGTTCGGCATCGACAAGTTCGTTGAAGACCAGGAACAGTCGGTAGGGATCGATCGCGCCGGCGTCGAGATCGTCGTCGCCATATTTGGAATCGTTGAAGTGGAAGCCGCCGAGCTTTTTGAACTGGATCAGCCGCGACACGATCATCTCGATGTTGACGTTCGGCGCATGGTGGCCAAGGTCAACGAGGCAGAACGCCTTGTCGCCGAGTTCCGTCGCGATGATGTAGTTGGTGCCCCAGTCCTGCACGACCGTGGAATAGAAAGCCGGTTCGTACATCTTGTGTTCGGTGAACAGCTTCCAGTCGGCCGGCAGCCCGGCGTAGACTTGCCTCATGGCATCGAGATAGCGCTCGAACGCCCTGGCGAAATTGACCTGGCCGGGAAAGTTCGAGCCGTCGCCGATCCAGACCGTCAGCGCCTTGGAGCCAAGCGTCTTGCCGATCTCGATACATTCGAGATTGTGCTCGACCGCTTGCCGGCGCGTGCCGGCGTCGGCATGCGACAGCGAGCCGAATTTGTAGGATAGCGTCTGGTCCTTCGCGTCGGAGAAGGTGTTGGAGTTCATCGCATCAAAGCCGAGGCCGAAGCGCGAGGCCGCCTGCTTCAACCGGTTCGGATCGGCCTTGTCCCACGGAATGTGCAGGGACACGGTCGGTGTGGCCTGCGTCAGTTGCTGGATGACGGCGCAGTCCTCGATCTTGTCATAGATATCGCGTGGCTCGCCGGCGCCGGGGAAGCGGGCGAAGCGCGTTCCGCCGGTGCCGACGCCCCAGGACGGGATGGCCACGGCGAATTTCTCAACCTTGTCGCGGATCGCATCGATGGCGATGCCACGGCGGTCGAGGCGCTCGCCGAGCGAGGCGTAGTCGCGCTCGAGGCCGGCCCTGCGCGCGGCATTGTCCCGTTCGACGATGTCGGCGGAGATGATGGTTTCGGACACTGCTGTTCCTCCCAGAATGCGTACGGCTAGCACCGCCCCTCATCCGCCTGCCGGCACCTTCTCCCCGTGAAGAACGGGGAGAAGGAAAGCGCTCCGGCGCCGATGATCCCCCTCTCCCCGTTCTTCACGGGGAGAGGGGGAGGGTGAGGGGCAGCGCCAACTTTAACAAGTTACCGCGTAAAGCTCTGCGCGTTGCCGGCGTCGACATTGACGATGTTGCCGGTCGACTTGGCCGACATGTCGGAAGCGAAGAAATAGATCGCTTCCGCAATGTCTTCCGGAAAGACCGAGCGCTTCAGCATCGAGCGCGAGCGGTAGTGTTCCTCCAGGTCGTCCGTGGACATCTTGTAGGCGGCGGCGCGCTGTTCCTTCCACTCACCGGTCCAGATTTTCGAGCCGCGCAGCACCGCGTCCGGGTTGACGACATTGACCCGGATCTGTGCTTCCGCGCCCTCCAGCGCCAGGCAGCGGGCGAGATGAATCTCGGCTGCTTTGGCGGTGCAATAGGCGGCGGCATTGGGCGACGCGGCAAGGCCGTTCTTGGAGGCGACGAAGACGACATTGCCGCCGATCCCCTGCACCCTGAACAGCCGGAAGGCTTCCCGCGAAACCAGGAAATAACCGGTCGACAGGATATCCATGTTCTTGTTCCACAGCGCCAGCGTCGTCTCCTCGATCGGCGCCGAAGAGGCGAGACCCGCATTGGACACCAGGATGTCGATGCCGCCGAACTCGACCGCCGTCTCGGCAAAGCCGGCGACGACCTGGTCTTCCGAAGTGACGTTGATGACAACAGGCCGGACGAAATCCTTGCCATAGGCCTTGGCCAGTTCCTCATTGGCGCTGGCGAGTGCCGTTTCGTCGATGTCGGCCAGCACCACGCAGGCGCCTTCGCGCAGCAGGCGGTTGGCGGTCGCTCGGCCAATGCCGCCGGCACCGCCGGTGACCAGCGCGATCTGGCCGGCGAGCGACTTCGGCTTCGGCATGCGCTGCAGCTTCAAATCCTCGAGCAGCCAGTATTCGATGTCGAAAGCTTCCTGCGCGGGCAGACCGACATAGGAGGAGACCGTCGAGGCGCCACGCATGACGTTGATGGCATTGACGTAGAATTCGCCAGAGACGCGTGCCGTCGCCTTGTCGCCGGCGAAGGTGAACATGCCGACGCCCGGCATCAAATAGACCACAGCGTTGGGATCGCGGATGGCGGGCGAGTCCGGATGCTTGCAGCTGTCGTAATAAGCCTGGTAGCCGACCCGATAGGCGGCGACATCATCGGCGAGGCGCGCGATGACGGCATCGACATCCGGTTTCGCCGGATCGAATTCGATGACCAGCGGCCGGATCTTGGTGCGCAGGAAATGGTCCGGACATGAGGTGCCGAGTGCCGCCAGCGGGCGCAAATCCCTGGAGTTGACGAATTCGAGCACGGCGAGCGAATCGTCGAAATGGCCGAGCTTGTGGCTTTTCTCCGAAATCAGGCCGCGGATTTTCGGCATCAGTTTCGCCGCGATGGCGCGACGAGCCGAAGCGTCCAGCGACTTCACCACTTCGCCGCCGAAAATGGCGAGGCCTTCGGAGCGGCGCTCGAACCATTCGATCGCCTGGTTGATCACCGAGATCGTCGTTTCGTAGCATTCCTTGGGGGTGTCTCCCCAAGTGAACAGGCCGTGGCTTTCAAGGATGACACCCTTGGCCTGGGGATGTTCGAGGCAGAATTTCTCCAGCCAGAGGCCAAGTTCGAAGCCAGGCCGCTTCCACGGCAGCCAGCCTATCGCGTCGCCGAATATCTCTTTCGTCAGCGCTTTGGAATCCTTCGCGGCGGCAATCGCGATGATGGCATCGGGATGCATATGGTCGACAAAGGGCTTGGGCACATAGGCATGCAGCGGCGTGTCGATCGAGGCCGCGCGCGGATTGAGATTGAAGGTGCAGTGGGGGAGATATCCCACCATTTCGTCCTCGTGCTCGACGCCCCGGTAGAGGCCTTTGAGCGCACGCAGCTTGTCCATGTAGAGCGTGGCGAAACCGTCGAGCTTGATCGAAGCGCTGTCGCCGCCCGAGCCCTTGACCCAAAGCACCTCGACATTCTCGCCGGTAAGCGGATCCTTCTGCCAGATCTTCGATGACGTATTGCCGCCGCCATAGTTGGTGACGCGCTTGTCGAAACCGAGCGTGTTCGAGCGATAGACCAGAAGCTCGGGCTCGCTCATCCCCTTGGCCTTCGCATCATCCCAAAGATTGGCGAGGCGCGAGCCGGAGCGCTTGTCGAGCATGGATAGTCCTCCCTGGGGACCCAGAAAGCGCGGTCCCTTTTCGTCACGAATGTCTACGCAACAGGCTTACTTGTCAATCATGAACGATCATTATCGATCATATTGCATCGCACAATGAAATTATATGATCGGAAATGATTGACACTGTTCTTTTTGAGTGCCTAGATGGCCAGGCAGGGAGGAACCATGCACGAAAAAGAGCGCCACAGGATCATTCTGTCCGCCGTCCAGGAAAAACCCGTGGTGACGGTGCAGGAGATGGTCGACCTGACGGAGTCCTCCGAGGCGACGATCCGGCGCGATATCGCCGCGCTTCATGTGCAAAAGCGCCTGCGCCGGGTGCGCGGCGGCGCCGAGGCGATCTCGCCGCCGCAATTCATCGGCCTTGCCGGACGGCCCTTCTCAGTCAATGAAACGCTCAATGCCGCGCAGAAGCGGGCAATCGCGCGCGAAGCCGTCGAGTTGTGTCGGGACGGCGAGCCGATCATCATCAATGGCGGCACCACCACCTTCCAAATGGTGCATTTCCTGACCGGCCGCCGCATGCCGATCTTCACCAATTCATTCCCGATCGCCGAGCATCTGCTCAAGCATTCCAAGAACACGGTGATGCTGTCGGGCGGTACCATCTATCGCGAGCAGAACATCATCCTGTCGCCCTTCGATAACGACGTGACGCGCAATTTCTACGCGCGCCGCATGTTCATGGGCGCCCAGGGGCTCGGGCCGCTCGGCCTCATGGAAGGCGACCCGCTTTTGATCCAGGCGGAGCAGAAACTGATCGACCAGGCCGACGAGCTGGTGGTGCTGGTCGATTCCTCGAAGTTCCGCAAACGCTCGAGCCTGATCCTGTGTGGTCTGACGCGCATCGCCACCGTCATCACCGATGACGGCATCGAGGATCGCGAAGCCAAGATGCTGGAGGCAGCCGGTGTGACGCTGATCGTCGCCCGCAAGTCGGCAAAGGAAGAATCTTCACTGCAGGCCTGAGATCATCTCACGCCCGCAGCGACGATGGAATGCAACGCTCAAGGGAGGATATTCGATGAGCTTCTTGAAGAAATTGCTGGTAACAGCGGCCTTCTCGGCCGCCATGTTCGTGAATGCCGCCTATGCCGAGAACGTCAAGATCGCGCTGGTGGTGAAGTCGCTCGGCAACGGCTTCTTCGATGCCGCCAACAAGGGCGCCGAAGAGGCGGCCAAGGAACTCGGCGACGTCGACATCATCTACACCGGCCCGACCAAGGCCACCGCCGAGGCGCAGATCGAAGTCGTCAATTCGCTGATCGCGCAGAAGGTCAACGCCATCGCGATCTCCGCCAATGACGCCGACGCGCTGGTGCCGGTGCTGAAGAAAGCCATGGAGCGCGGCATCACCGTCATCTCCTGGGATTCGGGCGTCGCCAAGGAGGGCCGCCAGCTTCACCTCAACCCGTCCGATACCGGCCTGATCGGCGAGACCATCATCAAGCTCGCCGCCGACTATCTGCCGGAAGGAGGCGATGTCGCCATCCTGTCGGCCTCCTCGACCGCGACAAACCAGAACGCCTGGATCGAAGCTGCCAAGAAGGTGCTGCCGGAGAAGTTCCCCAAGATCAAGCTGGTCGCCACGGTCTATGGCGATGACGATTCGGCCAAGAGCACCGACGAAGCCAAGGGCCTGTTGAAGTCCTACCCGAACCTCAAGGCGATCATCGCGCCGACCACGGTCGGCGTCGTCGCCGCCGCCCAGGTCGTCACCGACGAGAACCTGATCGGCAAGGTCAATGTCACCGGCCTGGCGCTGCCGTCCGAGTTCAAGAAGTTCATCGACAATGGCGCCAGCCAGGCGGTCGCGCTGTGGAACCCGATCGATTTGGGCTACTCGGCCGTCTACCTCGCCCATGACCTGGCGGTGAAGAAGGAAGAGGCGAAGCCCGGCGCCACACTGTCGATCGGCCGCGTCGGCAAGGTCACGCTCGACGACACCAACTCGGCCGCGATGGCTCCGCCCTTCCAGTTCGATAAGAGCAACATCGAGAAGTTCTCCAAGATCTATTGATCCTGGAGCCGGTACCCTCCCCCTTGTGGGGAGGGTCGGCGAGACGGTCGTGCGAAGCAATGCCGACGAGACGGGGTGAGGGTGGCGACGTCTCCGCACATTAGGACTTTGATATGCTTGTAGACCCCCACCCCGCTCACTTTGCTCGCGACCCTCCCCACAAGGGGGAGGGTAAGGCAGCTCCTCGCCTGACGCTGTCCGGCATCTCAAAGAGCTTTCCCGGCGTGCGCGCGCTGCACAATGTCAGCCTGTCGCTCTATTCGGGCCAGGTGACGGCGCTGATCGGCGAAAACGGTGCCGGCAAGTCGACACTGGTCAAGATCATGACCGGCATCTACCAGCCCGACGAGGGCACAATCCGCATCGACGGCCAGGCCGTCACCTTGCCCAGCGCGCATGCCGCTTTCGGGCACGGCGTCACCGCGATCCATCAGGAAACCGTGCTGTTCGACGACCTTTCGGTCGCTGAAAATATCTTTCTCGGCCATGCACCGCGCTCGCGTTTCGGCACCATCGACTGGCGCACGATGCGCAAGGACGCCCGAGAAGTGCTCGACACCATGCATGCGGGCCATATCGATGCCGACGCACGGCTGAAGGACCTCGGCATCGCCAACAAGCACTTGGTTGCCGTGGCGCGTGCCATGTCGATCGACGCCCAGATCGTCATCATGGACGAGCCGACAGCCGCCCTTTCGATGAAGGAGATCGAGGAGCTGTTCCTGCTCATCGAATTCCTCAAGAGCGAAGGCAAGGCGATCCTGTTCATCAGCCACAAGTTCGACGAGATCTACCGCATCGCGGACCGCTATACGGTGTTCCGCGATGGCGAGATGGTTGGAGAAGGCCTGATCAAGGATACCGGCCAGAGCCAGATCGTGCGCATGATGGTCGGCCGCTCGGTCGACCACATCTTTCCACAGCGCAAGGCCGAGATCGGCGCGCCGGTGCTGTCCGTCTCCGGCCTGTCGCATCCGACCGAATTCAACGACATCGGCTTCGATTTGCACAAGGGCGAAATCCTCGGCTTCTATGGCCTTATCGGAGCCGGGCGCAGCGAGGTGATGCAGGCGATTTCGGGCATCACCCGCACATCGGCCGGCACGATCACGCTGGAAGGCAAGATAATCGCGCCGAAATCGGCGGCGGATTCGATCGAGGCCGGCATCGTCTACGTGCCGGAAGAACGTGGCAAGCAGGGTGTGGTGATCGGCCTGCCGATCTTCCAGAATGTCTCGCTGCCCTCGCTCACGCGCACCTCCAAATCCGGCTTGTTGCGGCTGGCGGAAGAGTTTTCGCTCGCCCGCACCTACACAGAGCGGCTGGATCTGCGCGCCTCCTCGCTCAGCCAGGATGTCGGCACGCTGTCGGGTGGCAACCAGCAGAAGGTCGTCATCGCCAAATGGCTGGCGACCGCGCCCAAGGTGATCATTCTCGACGAACCGACCAAAGGCGTCGACATCGGTTCGAAGGCCGCCGTGCACGGCTTCATGGCAGAGCTGGTGGCGCAAGGCCTGTCGGTGATCATGGTTTCGTCGGAACTGCCGGAGATTCTCGGCATGTCCGACCGCGTCGTCGTCATGCGCGAGGGTCTCCTCGCGGCGGTCTACGACAACAAGGGACTGGACGCCGAGACGCTGGTCCGGACCGCGGCGGGGATCGCGGCATGAAAGCTATCCTGAAATATCGCGAAATCTGGCTGCTCGCCGCCATCGCCGTGCTGATCGGCTTGATCTCGACCCGCTTCCCCGCCTTCGCTAACCCCGGCAATCTGCGCCAGGTGTTCAACGACACATCGATCCTGATGATCCTGGCGCTCGGCCAGATGGTGGTCATCCTGACCCGGTCGATCGACTTGTCGATGGCTTCCAACCTGTGCTTCACCGGCATGGTGGTGGCGATGCTGAACGCCGCGCACCCGGCGATCCCCATCCCCCTGCTGATCGTCATCGCGCTGGCCGTCGGGCTGGTGCTCGGCGCCATCAACGGCCTTCTGGTGTGGCGGCTGAACATCCCCTCGATCGTGGTGACACTGGGCACGTTGACCATCTATCGCGGCGCCACCTTCGTTCTGTCCGGCGGCGCCTGGGTTAATGCCGACAAGATGAGCCCGGATTTCATCGGCTTCCAGCGCGCCGCCTTCCTCGGCGTTCCCGTGCTCTCCTGGATCGCCATCCTGGTCATTGCACTGTTTTTCGTCCTGATGACGCGTACCGCGCTCGGGCGCTCGATCTACGCCATCGGCGTCAACCCGACGGCGTCGGTCTATACCGGGATCGATGTCGGGCGCACGAAATTCATCGTTTTCTGCATCTCGGGCATGATCGGCGGCCTCTCGGGCTACCTCTGGATCTCGCGCTATGTGATTGCCTCGGTCGAGGTCGCCAACGGCTATGAGCTCAACATCATCGCCGCCTGCGTCATCGGCGGCATTTCGATCGCCGGCGGCATCGGCTCAGTGGGTGGGGCGGTGCTTGGCGCCTTGTTCCTCGGCATCATCTCCAACGCGCTTCCGGTCATCAACATCTCGCCCTTCTGGCAAATGGCGATTTCGGGCAGCGCCATCATCCTGGCCGTCGTGCTCAATGCGCGCGGCGAACGCCAGCAGGGCCGCATCATCCTGAGAAAGATCGAGGCGGTATGAACAGCACTTCGCTCCGGTTGGATCGAGAGGTCAGACTGTTGCCGATCGCAACAGTCCTGTTTTCAAGGTTTGTGCCGCCCCTCATCCGCCTGCCGGCACCTTCTCCCCGTATAGTGACGGGGAGAAGGGAGAAGCTCCTGCGCTGGCGCCCCCCTCTCCCCGTCTCTATACGGGGAGAGGGTAAGGGTGAGGGGCGGCGCCAGCATTCGATCGGTTTGGCCAAATGACCGACATAACCAGGCCCCCTGCCCCGCGCCATATCCCGGACCGGCTCGACAAGCCGCTGTCCTCGGCGATCTTCTCGTGGGAAGCGCTGCTCGTCATCATCGCGGTTCTCATCTTCGCCATCAACAGCTTCGCCTCGCCGTATTTCCTCGATCCCTATTCGCTGTCGGACCTGACGTTCAATTTCACCGAAAAGGGCCTGATCGCCTTTGCCATGGCGTTGCTGATCATTTCGGGCGAGATCGACCTGTCGGTCGCGGCCATCGTCGCGCTCGCCTCGACGCTGATGGGCATGGCGGTGCAGGCAGGCGCCGCGACACCGGTTCTGGTGCTGATCGGCATCGTCGTCGGACTCGGCTGCGGCGCCTTCAATGGCTTGCTGGTGACAAGGCTCGGCCTGCCTTCCATCGTCGTCACCATCGGCACGATGAGCCTGTTTCGCGGCATCGCCTTCATCATCCTCGGCGACCAGGCCTATAAGGGCTATCCCGAGAGCTTCGCCTTCTTCGGCCAGGCCTATGTATGGTGGGTGGTGTCGTTCGAACTGGTGCTCTTCCTCACAGCGGCCGTCGTCTACTGGTTCCTGCTGCACCGGACGAGCTTCGGCCGGCGGGTCTTCGCCATCGGCAACAATCCGGTCGCGGCGCAGTTCTCCGGCGTGCGCGTCGGGCGCATCAAATTCATCCTGTTCTGCCTGACCGGACTGATGTCGGGCATCGCCTCGGTGCTGATCACCTCCCGGCTCGGCTCCACCCGACCATCGATCGCGCAGGGCTACGAGCTCGAAGTCATCACCATGGTGGTGCTGGGCGGCGTCAGCATTCTCGGCGGTGCCGGCAGCATTGCGGGCGTCGTGCTCGCCGCCTTCATCATGGGGCTGGTGACATTCGGCCTCGGTCTGCTCAACGTGCCAGGCATCGTCATGTCGATCTTCATCGGTCTGCTGCTGATCATCGTCATCGCGCTGCCGATCGTCTGGCGGCGGCTGCGCGGAGGACGCTGATGGCCGAGAAGTACGCGTTCAAGATGATGCTCAAGCCCAGCATGAAGGCCGAGTACAAGAAGCGCCATGACGAGATCTGGCCGTCGCTGGTGGCGCTGCTGAAGCAGGCCGGGGTGTCCGATTATTCGATCCATCTCGATGACGAAACCAACATCCTGTTCGGTGTGCTGTGGCGGCGGGATGGTCACGGCATGGCCGAACTGCCGAACCATCCGGTGATGCGGCGCTGGTGGGCTCATATGGCCGATATCATGGAAACCAGGCCTGACAACGAGCCGGTGGCCGTTCCACTGGAAACCGTGTTCCATATGGAATGAGCACGATACGCCACATCGCCGTCATCGACATCGGCAAGACCAATGCCAAGGTGGCGCTGGTCGATCTCGTCACCTTGAGCGAGGTCGCGCTGCGTCGCATGGCGAATGAGCCGGTGCGCCAGGCGCCCTACCCGCATCACGATGTCGAAACGCTGTGGGATTTCATCCTCGACAGCCTGGCGGGCCTCAACCGCGAGCAGCGCACCGACGCCATTTCGATCACCACCCACGGCGCGACAGGCGTGCTGGTCGACGCAGCGGGCGAACTCGTGTTGCCCGTCCTCGATTATGAGTTCGACGGTCCCGACAGACTGGCAGCGGACTATGACGCGATCCGCCCGCCCTTCGCCGAGACCGGCACGCCGCGCTTGCCGCTCGGCCTCAATCTCGGTGCGCAATTCTTCTGGCAGCAGAAGCGTTTCCCGGCGGAGTTCGCCAGGGCCACCGCGATGCTGATGTACCCGCAATATTGGGCGCTGCGGCTGACCGGCATCGCCACCAACGAGGTGACGTCGCTCGGCTGCCACACCGATCTGTGGAACCCGTGGACCGCCGATTTCTCCTCGATGGTCGACAAACTGGATTGGCGTCGGCTGATGGTGCCGGTGCGACCGGCGAAGGACCGGCTGGGGCCGATCCTGCCGGCCCTTGCCCGGCAGACCGGCCTCGACCCGCAAACGCTGGTGTTTTGCGGGCTGCATGATTCCAACGCCTCGCTGCTGCCGCATCTCCTTGCCGACACGCCACCGTTCTCGGTCGTCTCGACCGGCACCTGGGTGGTGTCGATGGCGGTGGGCGGCAAAAAGATCGCGCTCGACCCGGCGCGGGACACACTGGTCAATGTCAATGCGCTCGGCGATCCGGTGCCCTCGGCGCGCTTCATGGGTGGTCGGGAGTTCTCGCTGCTGACCGAGGACAAGCCGCAGGATTCGAGCGAAGACGACGTTGCCGCCGTGCTGGCGCGAAGGGTCTTGCTTCTGCCCTCCGCCCAGCAGGGCTCCGGGCCTTTCCCGCACCGCACCGCGCAATGGAGCAATGCGGAGAATTCCAGTCCCGGGCAGCGTTTCGCCGCGATTTCGTTCTACCTTGCGCTGATGACCGCGACCTGCCTCGACCTCATCGGCGGCGACGGTCCGACGACGGTCGAAGGGCCGTTTGCCCAAAACCGGCCTTTCATCCGCATGCTGGCGGCAGCGACAGGGCGGCCGGTCGTCGCGTCGGAGACCTCGACCGGCACCAGCATCGGCGCGGCGCTGATCGCGTCGGACGGCGCCACGGCTACGAGCAAAGGCGAGCGAACTGAGCCGCCGGCCGATGGGGATTGGGGCGACTATGCAAGGGCGTGGCAAAAGGCCGTCAGGACATAAGTTGCGGCATCGCTACCCAGCCTTGCTTGACAGGCCGGCCTCCCCCTCATTGCCTGCCGGACGTTCGTCGCTCAAAAAGCCAAGCAATTGGCTTTTCGTCCGCTGCGCGGATCACGCCTCAACTCCCCGTATTGTGACGGGGAGAAAGACGCCGCCATCGACGGTTTCGCCGATCGCCGCCGTTGCGGCGAACCCATCATGAGGGAGAAAACTGTTACCTATCTATCCGGTTCAAAGTGTTACCCATCTATCGGCTGGACACCGGCAGGGGGATGTGGGGCGGCGCCAACCTCGGCAATGATAACATTTCAGCGCGGCGCCGTCCCATAAAGCAGTCCCTGCGGATCGATCTCCGGCTTGCGGCCGGCGACGAGGTCGGAGAGGAATTTTCCGGAGCCGCAGGCCATCGTCCAGCCGAGATGACCATGGCCGGTATCGAGATAGAGGTTGCGGTATTTCGCCTGGCCGAAGACGGGCACCGAATTCGGCATCATCGGTCTCAGGCCTGCCCAAAGCAGCGCCTTCTTCTCGTCGAACGCGCCCGGGAACAGATCCTTGCCGGTGTTCAGGATGGAGCTGAAATCGCTCGGCTTGAAGCCGCGGTCGAAGCCGGTGAACTCCGCGGTGGACGACATGCGCAAGCGGTTGCCGAGCCGCGAATAGCCGATGAGCCTGTCCTCGTCGGCGCCGCCCATGGTCGGTCCTTTGTTCTCGTCCTCGAGCGGGACGGTCACGGTATAGCCCTTCACCGGATAGACAGGCAGATCGATGCCGTAACGACGGCCGAGCAGGCCGCTTTCCGGCCCCATCGAGATCACGACGGCGTCGCCCGTGACAGGGCCGGCCGACGTCATGACGGCGCGCACGGTGTCGCCCTCGATGTCGAGGCCCTGAACGGTCGTTCCGAACAGGAATTTGACGCCGAGCTTATCGGCTGCATAGGCGGCGAGCTTGTCGGCGAGTTGTTTGGAATCGCCGGTCTGGTCGATCGGGGAGTAGACACCGCCGGCGATCTTTTCCTTGACACCGGCCAGCCCCGGCTCCAGTTCGACCAGCCGGTCGCGGCCGACGATCTCGATCGGCAGGCCGTGCTCGCCGAGATAGCGGTAGTTGTCAGTGCCCGTGTCCAGGCTCTTCTGCGTGCGGAAGAAGTACAGGATACCCCGCTTGCGCTCGTCGTAGTGGATGCCGGTGGTCTCCGAGAGGGCGTTGATGCAATCGCGCGAATAGAGCGCGAGCCGCAGCTTGACGCTGGTGTTGGCGCGCATGCGCGCCACGGTGCATTCGCGCAGAAAGCGCAGGCTCCAGGCATAAAAATAAGGATCGAGACTCAGCCTGACCTTGATACCGAGATCATGATTCCAGAGCCCCCGCAGGAAGGTCTTCAGCGCAGAAGGCGAGGCCCAGGCGGTGGCGTCGCCTGGCGAGACCAAACCTGCGTTCGAGCGGCTGGTGCCGCGCGCCGCCGCTTCATGGCGCTCGATCACCGTCACGTCGTGGCCGTCGCTTGCCAGGTAATAGGCGGCGGCCGTGCCAACGACGCCGGCTCCGAGCACCAAAATCTTCATGCGCCTCCCCAAAGATCATGCCGGCGGAAGCTTCCGCGCACCGCCTCCCGATGAGCCTCAATACCGCGTATGAATGCGCCCCGCGAGCCCTTGGCCCAACAGCTCCCCGCGCATGCCCCCGAACCGGAGTTCGGAACGGATCACGCGCAAAATCATCAGGTGTGCGGCGTCCTTGGCGCGTCCAAAAGGAGGGCTGTGGTTCAGCCCCGCGCGGAGTTCTTGCCGGTCAGGATGCGTTCCCAGGCGAGCGCATCCTTGACGATCTGGTCGAGATCATCGCGTTGCGGCGTCCAGCCGAGTTCCGCGCGGGCAAGATCCGAATTGGCGACCACGGCAGCGGCGTCGCCGGGACGCCGGTCGCCCATTCTCACCTCGAAATCCCGGCCGAAGGCGCGGCGCGCGCTGTCGATCACCTCGAGCACCGAATAGCCATGGCTGTAGCCGCAATTGGCAACGAGGCTTTGTCCCCCGGCGCGCAGCCGCTGCAGGGCCAGCCGGTGCGCGGCGGCCAGATCGCTGACATGGATATAGTCGCGCATGCAGGTGCCGTCAGGCGTCGGATAATCGGTGCCGAAGACCTGCATGAACGGACGCTTGCCGAGCGCGGTTTCGCAAGCGACCTTGATGAGGTGGGTGGCGCCAGGGGTAGACTGGCCGGTGCGGCCCTTCGGGTCGGCGCCGGCAACGTTGAAGTAGCGCAGCGCGGTATAGCGCAGGCCGTGCGCCTGGCCAGCATCGCGCAGCATCCATTCGCTCATCAGCTTGGACAGACCATAGGGCGATTCCGGCGCCAGGCGGGCATCCTCGCGCACCGGTTCCAGCCCGGCGCCGCCATAGACGGCGGCTGTCGAGGAAAAGATGAAATTCGGCACGCCTTCGCGCACGGCGGTCTCGATCAGCGTGCGTGTCTTGCAGGTGTTGTTCTCGTAATAAGCGAGCGGATCGGCGACGGATTCGGGGACCACGATCGAGCCGGCGAAATGGATGATCGCGTCGACCTTGTTGTCCCGGATGATCGAGCCTACCAATTCCCTGTCGGCGACATCACCGACGACCAGCTTTGCTTCTGGCGCAACCGCCCATTCGAAGCCGGTGGAAAGCCGGTCGAGAACGACCACGCTCTCGCCGGCATCCAGCAATTCCCAGACCATGTGGCTGCCGATGTAGCCGGCACCACCTGTCACCAAAACCGTCATCCCAAGTCCTCGCTTACCCAAGATTTATCGGAAACTGTCTCAAACACCGCCTTACTGGAAAGCCTGCCGGATGGCCATTAGAACCCTTGGTAACCGGCGTTCACTTGATGTGGCATCGTGCTGAAACAAACGTGATCCACAGAGCGTATCGTGAATGGAGAATAGGCCACGATCCGCCCTCGTTAGGAACAGGTGCGGGGCGTGGCATTTTGACCAAAATGGCCCGGTGGACGACCAATCGGCCAATGATTATGATCCCGCGCAAAATTGGGAAGTCGACATGAATTACCAGCGGTTCTTCGAAGAAGCGATCGACCAACTCCATGCCGAGCGTCGCTACCGCGTCTTCGCCGACCTCGAGCGTATCGCGGGCAAGTTTCCGCGCGCCATCTGGCGCTCCAACGGCCGCGCCGAGGAAATCACCGTCTGGTGTTCCAATGACTATCTCGGTATGGGCCAGCACGCCGACGTCATCGCCGCGTTCCAGAACGCGGCCGGCAAGATGGGCTCGGGCGCCGGCGGCACCCGCAACATTTCGGGCACCTCCAACCCGCTGGTCGAGCTCGAGCATGAGCTTGCCGACCTGCACGGCAAGGAAGCGGCCCTGGTATTCACCTCCGGCTTCGTCTCCAACGAAGCGTCGATCTCGACCATCGCGCGGCTCTTGCCCAATTGCCTGATCATCTCGGACGAGTTGAACCATGCCTCGATGATCGAGGGCGTGCGGCGCTCGGGCGCCGAGAAGAAGATCTTCCGCCACAATGACGTCGCGCATCTGGAAAGCCTACTGCAGGCGGCGGGGCGCGAACGCGCCAAGCTGATCGTCTTCGAAAGCGTCTATTCGATGGATGGCGACATCGCGCCGATCAGAGAGATCGTCGAGCTCGCCGAGCGCTACAACGCCATGACCTATATCGACGAGGTCCATGCCGTGGGCATGTACGGCCCACGCGGCGGCGGCATCACCGAGCGCGAGGGGCTGGCCGATCGCATCGACGTCATCGAAGGCACGCTCGCCAAGGCGTTCGGCACGCTGGGCGGCTACATCACCGGCACCAGTGCCGTCATCGACGCGGTGCGCTCCTATGCGCCGGGCTTCATCTTCACCACGGCGCTGCCGCCGGCGATCGCCGCCGCGGCCACCACCTCGATCCGCCATCTCAAGCAATCGCAGACCGAGCGCGAGGCCCAGCAGCAGCAGGCGAGCCGCACCAAGCAGATCCTGTCGGCCGCCGGCCTGCCGGTGATGGACTCTCCGACCCACATCGTGCCGCTGCTGGTAGGCGATCCGGAGCTGTGCAAGATGGCCAGCGACCGCCTGCTCGGCGTCCACGGCCTCTACATCCAGCCAATCAACTATCCGACCGTGCCGCGCGGCACGGAGCGGCTACGCATCACGCCAACGCCGTTCCATTCGGACGCGCTGATCGCCGAACTGCAGGACGCGCTGGTCGAGACCTGGGATGCACTCGGCATTCCCTACGGCTCGGCGGGACGGCCCTCGGTCGCCAAAAGCGACCGCATCATTCCGCTGCTGGTGCCCAAGTCGGGCGGCTGAAAGCCGTCATCCAGAAAGTGCCGTGGTTCTGCAATGCTGCGTCGCTTGCAAGTCACGGAATGGATCCTAGGGTTTCCGCTACGTCGCTTCGCTCCTGCTCCACCCTAGGATGACGAAGACCGGGGTGTTTTTTGGCCAAATCGCGGAAGCAGCAGATTGGCCTCGTAAACCTTGGCGACTGGCCGCAAGCTACTCGTCCCTTCGTCATCCTAGCGCGTAGCAAGGAGCGAAGCGACGCGGCGCAGACCCTAGGGTGTTTGATCCCGAGCTTTAATGGTGCGATATTTTCTTCCGACTGGAAGGATGCGTTATGGGACAAGTTCTGCACGGCCGCGCCACGACGACAGAGGCAATCCGTCGAGCAATACAAAATAGTCAAGAGAGCCTGAGGGCGCTGGCCAGGCGCTACGGGATCGATCAGAAGACGGTTCGAAAGTGGAAGAACCGAACCTCGACCGCCGATCTTCCGACAGGCCCCAAGGACCCGAAGTCGACGGTGTTGTCTGTGGAGGAAGAGGCGGCCATCGTCGCCTTTCGCAAGCACACGCTGCTGCCACTGGATGATTGTCTCTATGCCCTTCAGCCGACGATCCCGCATCTGACACGCTCGTCCTTGCATCGTTGCCTTCAACGCCATGGTATTTCGCGATTGCCGCAGGTGGATGGTGACAAGCCGGCCAAGAAAAAGTTTCAGGCCTATCCGATCGGCTATTTCCATATCGATATCGCCGATGTGCAGACCGCCGAGGGCAAGCTGCGTCTCTTCGTTGCCGTCGACCGGACGTCCAAGTTCGCCTATGCGCAGCTACACGCGACGGCGGACAAGATGACGATGGTCCAGTTCCTGCGAGATCTGATCGCGGCCGTGCCCTATGCCATCCACACCATTTTGACCGACAACGGCATCCAGTTCACCAACCGAAGCTGCGACCGCCATGCCCCCCGGCATATCTTCGATGATGTCTGCGCCGACCATGGCATCGAGCACCGGCTCACCAAGATCAACCATCCCTGGACCAACGGCCAGGTCGAGCGGATGAACCGAACCATCAAGGACGCGACCGTCAAGTGCTTCCACTATGACGATCACGATCAGCTGCGCCGACACCTCGCCGACTTCATCTCAGCCTACAATTTCGCACGCAGGCTCAAGACCCTCAAAGGCCTCACGCCTTATGAGTTCATCTGCAAAATCTGGAAAAAAGAGCCCGAACGGTTCAGACTCGACCCGGTCCATCAAATGCCGGGACTAAACACCTAGGATCCATGCCGGGACATCAACTGGAGAATGTCACGGTCCAAGCTGCTGGCGCACGCTGACCGGCCATCCCAACCGACTCAGCCTATTTTCATCCATTTCGCCAGCCGGTGCGCCGCTTCCTCGACCTGGTCGAGGCGGCGGTGGAAGCATAGGCGCAGGAACGCTTCCCCGCCGGGACCGAAAGCCGTGCCAGGCGCCAGGCCGACATTGGCCTTGTCGACGATTTCGAAAGCCGCACTGCGCGAATCCGTGATGCCGTCGACCGTGAAGAACAGGTAGAAAGCGCCTTGCGGCACGGTAAACCGGGCTCGGCCGGTAACGCCGAGGATGCCGCAGACCAGATCGCGCGCCTTCCTCGCCCGCTCGACCTGTTCGGCAACGAAATCATCGCCCTCGTCGAGCGCGGCGATCGCGCCGCGCTGCATGAACTGGGCAACGCCCGAGTTCGAATACTGGATCAGGTTCTCGAACACTTGCTGCAGGCTCGGATGCGTCTTGATCCAGCCGACGCGCCAGCCGGTCATCGCCCAATTCTTGGAGAAGGAATTGACGAACAGGATGCGGTCCTCCGCCGTCGCGATGTCGAGGAAGGACGGCGCGCGGCCGGGGCCGTAGTGGAACAGTGAATAGATCTCGTCGGCGATGATCCACACGTTCTTCGCACGGGCGAGATCGAGGATCGCCCGCAAGGTCTCGTGATCAGCGGTCCAGCCGGTCGGGTTCGACGGCGTGTTGATGAAAAGCGCCTTGGTGCGCGGCGTGATCGCCGCTGCCACCTTCTCGACGTCGCAGGACCAGCCATTGCCGGAATGATCGAGCGTGACCGCCACCGGAACGGCTCCCGATATTGCCGCGGCGGCGTCGAAATTCGGCCAGGCCGGCGACAGATAGATCACCTCGTCGCCGGCGCCGGCGAGTGCCGCGAGCGCCAGCTGGATGGCATGCATGCCGGAGCCGGTGACGATGAATTGCTCCTCGGGGAACGTCTTGGCGAAATGCCTGGCGTAGTACCGGGCAAGCGCTTGCCTGAGATCGGGAATGCCCCTCTGCCAGGTGTAGAACGTCTCGCCGCCGGCCAGTGCCTTCGACGCGGCATCGGTGATGAAGGCCGGCGTCGGCAGGTCGCCCTCACCGGCCCAAAGCGGAATCAGGCCGTCGCGCAGCCGGCCGTAGTTGACGACGGCGACAATACCGCTTTCCGGCGCCGCACGGGCTTCGGCGCGCAAGGTCTCGATCAGGCTCATAACAGGTCCGCTTTCTCTCCGGGTCTGCCGCTCTTTACCAGATGCGAAAACAGAAAACCCCGGCCGCGAGCGACCGGGGTTTTGGTCCAGAACGAACTGACCCGTTTATCGCCTGGCGAGCAGGTCTCGGATTTCGATCAGAAGCTGCACATCGGCGGGTGGAGGCGCTGCCGCGGGCGCGGGCTTCTCGGCCTCAAGCCGCCTGCGCAGATTGTTCACCGCCTTGACCATCAGGAAGATGATGAAGGCGAGGATGATGAAGTTCAGCACCACCGTAATGAAGCTGCCATACGCAAAAACGGCGCCCTGCTTTTTGGCGTCCGCCAGTGAGGTGGCGTTGACGGCCGAGGAAAGCCCGATGAAATAGTTGTTGAAGTCCAGTCCGCCGAAAATCGCTCCGACGATCGGCATGATGATGTCGTTGACGAGAGAATCGACGATCTTGCCAAAGGCCGCGCCGATGATGACGCCGACGGCCAAGTCCATCACGTTACCCTTGGAGATGAATTCCTGGAATTCTTTCAGCATTCGACCCTCCTTGTCATGACCGGCCGCGCTGCCGCCTCACCAATGTCCTTCGGCGCCGGCCCGAGCTCACAATAACAAAAACCCCCGGTTGCAAAACCGGAAAAGGGGTGAAAGCACCGCTTTGTTTTTACCCAACGTCACCAGATACCGATGCGCCGAAAGCCGCGATGGACTCGGCTTCCAAGCTGTGGTTGCGTGCAGGAGGGCCGGGCGTCAAACCGGCCAGGGAGGAATTGCGAGCCGTGCAGGGCTTGTTCATCGTCATCATCGCGATCGCCTATGTGACGCTGCTGTTTGCCATCGCCAGCCTGGGCGACCGGCGCTCGGCCATCTCCGGGCCGGGGCGGGCGCGGCCTTTCATCTACGCGCTCAGCCTCGCCATCTACTGCACATCCTGGACCTTCTTCGGCTCGGTCGGCCTTTCCTCCGAGCGCGGCCTCGAATTCCTCGGCATCTACACCGGCCCGGTGCTGGTGTTCGTGTTCGGTTTCCCGTTGCTCAATCGCATCGTGCGGCTGGCCAAGACCGAGAAGATCACCTCGATCGCCGACTTCCTCGGCGCGCGCTACGGCAAGAGTTTTGCCGTAGCTGCGATCGCCACGCTGATCGCCACCATAGGCGCGGTGCCGTACATCGCCCTGCAGCTGAAGGCGATCTCCGGCACGGTCAGCCTGATGGTCGAGCACTATACGGGCTCGCCGCCCTCCTTCGATCCGTTCGTCAGCGACATCTCGCTGGTCGTCGCCATGCTCCTGGCGCTGTTTGCGGTGCTGTTCGGCACCCGCCATGCCGACGCCACGGAACACCAGGACGGGCTGGTGCTGGCGGTGGCGGTCGAAACCGTGGTCAAGCTCGCCGCCTTCCTGGCGATCGGCCTCATGGTCACCTTCCTGATCTTCGGCGGCCCGGGCGACATGTTCGCAAAGCTCGCTGAGAACGCACATGTCCGCCAGGCCATGGGCTACAACACCTCGCTCGCCACCTGGCTGGTGCTGACGGGGCTGAGCGGCTTCGCCATCATTCTCTTGCCACGGCAGTTCTACGTCACCATTGTCGAGAACCGCGGTGAGGCCGAATTGCGCACCGCGACCTGGGTGTTTCCGCTCTACCTCGTGGCGATCAACCTGTTCGTGCTGCCGATCGCCTTCACCGGCCTGTCGCTGGTCGGCACCGGCACCAGCAGCGATCTCTACGTGCTGTCGCTGCCCCTGTTCAGCGGCCATGACGTGCTCGCCATGGCGGCCTTTATCGGCGGGCTGTCGGCGGCAACCGCCATGGTGATCGTCGAAAGCGTGGCGCTGTCGATCATGATCTCCAACGACCTCGTCATTCCGCTGTTCGTGCGCCGCCTGCTTAAGAGCTCGACCTCGGAGAACGAAGACTGGTCGACGCTGATCCTCAACGTGCGGCGCGGAGCGATCTTCATCCTCCTGTTCATCGCCTTCCTCTACTACCGCGAGAGCACCAACAGCGCGCGCCTGTCGTCGATCGGCCTGATGTCGTTCGCGGCCATCGCGCAATTCGCGCCGGCGTTGATCGGCGGGCTGGCCTGGCGCGGCGCCAATGGCCGCGGCGCGGCGCTCGGCATGGTCGCCGGCATCCTCGTCTGGGGCTATACGCTGCTTTTGCCTTCGTTCGCCGCGCCCGATGCCGACATTATCATGCATGGGTTGTTCGGCTTCGATGCGCTGCGGCCACAGGCCCTGTTCGGCACCATCGCTGAGCCGCTGAACCATGGAGTCTTGTGGAGCCTGTCGATCAACGCGCTGTTCTTCGTGCTCGGCTCGCTGTCACGGGCGTCGGTGCCGCTGGAGCGCATCCAGGCCTCCATCTTCGTGCCGAGGGATGCCGGCCCGATGCCCAGCCTGCGCCGCTTCCGCACCGCCATAACCGTCAACGACCTCAAGGACACGATCGCGCGCTATCTCGGCGTCGAGCGCACCGAGCGCTCCTTCCAGTCGTTCGAGAAGAACACCGGCACCTCGCTGCACGGCAAGGAGCAAGCGAGCATGGACGTCATCCGCTTTTCGGAGCAGCTTTTGGCCAGTGCCGTCGGCTCCTCCTCGGCGCGGCTGATCCTGTCGCTGCTCTTCCGCCGCCACGATCGCGAATCCCGCGATGCCTTCCGCCTGCTCGACGACGCGACCGAAGCGCTGCAGCACAACCGCGACCTGTTGCAGATCGCGCTCGACCAGATGGAACAAGGCATCACCGTCTTCGACCGGGATTTCCGGCTCATCTGCTGGAATCGCCAGTACCGGGCGCTGTTCGACCTGCCCGACGAGATGGGGCAGGTCGGCGTCTCGCTCGACCAGATCCTGCGCCATTTGGCCGAGCGCGGCGATATTCCCGCCGACCAGCGTGTGACGATGCTCAACCGGCTGACCAGTTTCGTCAGCCCCTGGCAGATGGAGCTGAAGACCAGCGGCCGCATCTTGGAACTGCGGTCCAACCCGATGCCGGATGGCGGCATCGTCGCCACCTATGCCGACATTTCCGGACGCGTCGAGCAAGACCTGGCGCTGAAGCGCGCCAATGAATCGCTGGAACAGCGGGTGAAGACCCGCACCATCGAACTGACCCGCGTCAACGAGGAACTGGCGCAGGCGCAGATGCTGGCCGAGGAGGCCAATCTCGGCAAGACGCGCTTCCTCGCCGCCGCCGGTCACGACATTCTGCAGCCGCTGAACGCCGCCCGGCTCTATTGTTCATCGCTGATCGAGAAGGCCGGCAAGGGGCCGGCCGGCAAGGCGGCGGTCAACATCGAATCCTCGCTGGAATCGGTCGAGACTATTTTGGGTGCCGTGCTCGACATCTCGCGTCTCGACGCCGGCGCGATGAAGCCGGATGACACCGCCTTCAGCCTCGATGGATTGCTGCGCCAGATCGGCAATGATTTTCGGCCAATGGCGGCCGAGAAAAAGCTCGGGCTGACGATCATGCCGTCGTCTCTGACGGTGATGACCGATCGCAACCTGTTGCGCCGCCTGATCCAGAATCTCGTCTCCAATGCGATAAAGTACACGCGCCACGGCCGCATCCTGGTCGGCGTGCGGCGGCGCGGCGAGCTGGCCGAGATCCAGGTGATCGACACCGGCATCGGCATCGCCGGCGACAAGCTGAACACTGTCTTCCATGAGTTCACGCGGTTGGACGAAGGGGCGCGCGAAGCCGAAGGCCTTGGCCTCGGCCTCTCCATTGTCGACCGCATCGCCCGGGTGCTCAGGCTCGAAATCCGCATTTTCTCCAACCCGGGCAAAGGCACGCGTTTTTCCGTCATCCTGCCGGTGGCGGCTTTGGCGGCGCCCAGGCGGGAGACCGAGAAAGCACCAGCGCGCACGGCGTCCTCGCTTGCCGGGCTCGCAGTGCTTTGCATCGACAACGACGCGCGTATCCTCGACGGCATGCGGTTGCTGCTCGAAGGCTGGGGGTGCAGCGTCGATACCGCCTCCGGGTCTGGGGATCTCCTGCGGCCTGGCGCGCGCAGGCCCGACATCGTGCTTGCCGACTATCATCTGGACGGTGCGACCGGGCTCGACGCGATCAGGACCCTGCGCGCGGCTTACGGCCAGGATCTGGCGTGCGTGCTGGTCACCGCCGACCGTTCCAACGAGGTGCGCGCCGCGGCAAGCGAGCTCGACGTGCCGGTGATCAACAAGCCTCTGAAGCCGGCGGTGCTGCGCTCGATGATGGCCAGGGTCAGGCCGCTGGCGCCGGCTGCCGAATAAGGCATCGTGTCTCTTGATGCGACGACAAGAGCGGATCAGCCGCTCGCCTGCAGCGGGTCGCTGCCGATCTTGGACAGGAGGATCACCGCCTGGGTGCGGCTGTCGACACCGAGCTTCTGCAGGATGGCCGAGACATGCGCCTTGATGGTGGCCTCGGAGACGCCGAGTTCGTAGGCGATCTGCTTGTTGAGCAGGCCTTCCGCCAGCATCCCAAGCACGCGTGTCTGCTGCGGCGTCAGCGCCTGCAGCCGCTTGATCAGGTCCGATATTTCGGGATCGCGCTCGACGCCGAGATCGACGCCAACCGGCGCGGCGATGTCGCCGGCAAGCACCGTCTGCACAGCGCCGCGGATCTCCTCCATGCTGGCCGACTTGGAGATGAAACCGGACGCGCCAAGATCGAGCGCGCGCCTGATGGTCGCCGGATCGTCATGCGCCGACACCACCACCAACGGTACCCCTGGATGCACGCCGCGCAGCGAAATCAGGCCGGAGAGGCCGCTGGCGCCGGGCATCGAAAGGTCGAGCAGCACCAGATCGACATCTTCATTGGCCACGACCAGCGCCTTGGCGCTTTCGAAATCGCCAGCCTCGTGGATGGCGGCGACATTGCCGATGCCGGCAAGCGCCTCGCGCAGCGCACCGCGAAACAGCGGGTGATCGTCGGCGATGACGAACGTGTAGCCTGACGGCAAATATTCCTCCCCGAATCCCATCGATCATTTCAAGGCTTTTCGGGATCAGTCGGACGATTATGAGGGGCCGCGCGCCGTTTTCAAGCGGCAAAACCAGCGCGCCGCACTTTCTCTTGCCTTTGGCGCTCAGGTCTTCTGCGAGTTGGGCTGGACGCCGTCGCCGCTGTCCTTGTCCATATCCTTGACGATACCCATGAAGCCCTTCAGGAAGCGCTCCATGTAGCTCATCGTCTTGTTGAAATCTTCCTCGCTGGGCAATTTCGATTCGAGACGGGCGGAGAGCGAATTCTCCAGCTTGGTGACGCGCTCGTCCATTGACTTCATCGATGTTTGCAGGCGGTCGACCTCGTCCTGGAAAGCGGCGCGTTCGTCGGCCGCCATCTTGCAGACGAGCTGGCCGGAGCGCTCCTCGCAGAGCGACATCGCACCGGTCTGCGTATCCATGCGGACATAGCCGTTGTCAGACTTCTCCAGCCGGTAGCGGTCGGTTTCTTCCGAATAAGCTGAGGCCGCGACCAGTGAAGCGAGCGCGGCGGGGATCAAGATGTGCTGCAGACGCATGTTGTCCTCCATGGCCAAAGCCTGAAATATCGCATGTTTGCGCCGGAAATGGGGAAGACCCCTTGGCGTGGTCTTCCCCGCATGACTGGTTCAGACTATAGCGCAACCATGTCACAGATTATCTACAAGATAATTCCGGAAGCGCCCTGGCGCGAGGCCGAAGCCAATGGCCGCTTCACCGGAGCGCCGATCGACATCGCGGACGGCTTCATCCACTTTTCGACGGCAGCGCAAGCCAGGGAAACGGCGGCCAAGCATTTCTCGGGCCAGACCGACCTTCTGCTGGTCGCCATCGACGGCTCCAGCCTGGGCGACGCCTTGAAATACGAGGTGTCGCGCGGCGGCGCCCTGTTTCCGCATCTCTATGGCGTGCTGGAACTGAGCGCCGTGCTGTGGGTCAAGCCGCTGCCGCTTGGTGCCGACGGCACCCACCAGTTCCCGGCGCTGGAGGAGCAATGAGCGTGCTCGACCGGTTTGGCCAGAAGCTGCTGTTCACCTTCGATCCGGAAACCGCGCATGGCCTGTCGATCGCGGCGCTGCGCTGCGGCCTGCCGGTCGCCGGGCGGCCGATACAAGACGAGCGGCTGAAGGTCGGGCTTTGCGGTCTCGATTTCCCGAACCCGCTCGGTATGGCCGCCGGCTACGACAAGAACGCCGAGGTGCCCGACGCGCTGCTTGGGCTCGGCTTCGGCTTCGCCGAGGTCGGCACGGTCACGCCTTTGCCGCAGGCCGGCAACCCGAAGCCGCGCATCTTCCGGCTGACGGCGGATGAAGCCGTGATCAATCGGCTGGGCTTCAACAATGAAGGCCATGCGGCGGCCGAGAAGCGCCTTGCCGCGCGCAAGGGGCGCCCTGGCATCGTCGGCGTCAACATCGGCGCCAACAAGGACAGTAGCGACCGTATCGGCGATTATGAGCGCGGCGTTTCCCGCTTCGCTGCCTATGCCAGCTATCTCACGGTCAACATCTCGTCGCCGAACACGCCGGGCCTGCGCAACATGCAGGCGCGCGAGCAACTGGGCGAGTTGCTGTCCCGGGTCATGGCCGCGCGTGCCGCGGCATCCGCGCAGCCACCCGTTTTCCTGAAAATCGCGCCGGATCTGATCGAGGCCGAACTGGAGGATATCGCCGCCGAAGTCGCCGGGAATCGGGTCGACGGCGTCATCGTCTCCAACACCACCATTTCGCGGCCGCCGCTGCGCAGCCGCGACACTGCACGCGAGACCGGTGGGCTTTCGGGCAGGCCATTGTTCGATCGATCGACCATCGCGCTGGCAAAAATGCGCAAATTGCTCGGGCCGGACATGGCCATTATCGGCGTTGGCGGCATCGATTCCGCCGATACGGCACTGGAAAAAATCCGCGCAGGGGCCGATCTCGTCCAGCTCTACACTGGCATGATCTATGCCGGACCGGCGCTGCCGGGCCGGATCGTCGCCGGGATGGCGCGATTTGCCGAGACCGAGCGGCTGAAGTGCATTCGCGACTTGCGCGACAGCCATCTCGATCAATGGGCATCGAAGCCGCTCAGCTGAAGGCCGTCCGCACCCGGAGCCGCAGAATTGTCAGCAGGCTGAAGCCGCGCGCCAGCAGAAACACGTGCAATGCCGCCCAAAGGCCGTGATTGCCGAAGGCAGGCGCCAGCGTGAGCAGCGCGACGGCAAAAACGAGGAACGACAGCAGCATCATATTGCGCATGTCGCGTGACCAGGTCGCGCCAATGAAAACGCCGTCCATCTGGAACGCCAGCACACCGCTCAGAGCGGTGAACGCCGCCCAGGGCAGATAGATGTCGGCCACGGCGCGGACCTCCTGCGACGTCGTGACGATGGCGACCAGCTTGGTGCCGGCCAGGAGCAGCACCAGCGTCGCGGCACCGGCCAACCCAAGGCCCCAGAGCAAGGTCAGCCGCACCGCCTGCCGGAAGGGCCGTTCGGCACGCGCGCCGACGGCTCGGCCGGCGAGCTGTTCGGCGGCGGTGGCGAAGCCGTCGAGGAAATAGCCGGCGACGAGGAAGAAATTCATCAGGACCGCATTGGCGGCGAGCGTCACCGTGCCGAACTGCGCGCCCTGGCGGGTGAACAGCGCAAAAGCCGCAAGCAGAGAGAAGGAGCGGATCATGATGTCGCGGTTGAGCGACATCATGCGCAGGAAGGCGGCCATGTCGAGCAGCCGATGGCGTGGCAGGGGCGGCGTGGCGCGGAAGCGTCTGACAACGATGACAAGACCCAGCAGCATGGCCAGGAATTCGCCGGTGACGGTCGCCCAGGCGACACCGGCGACGCCCCAGCCAAGCTCCAGGCCGAGCAGGAAGCAGAGTATGATGTTGATGCCGTTCAGCACCAGTTGCAGCACCAGCCCCAGCCCGCCCTCGCCGCGCCCCAGGACATAGCCGAGGATGGCGTAGTTGATCAGCGAGAAGGGGGCGGCGAGGAGCCTGATCCTGATGTAGATGCCCATCGCCTCGCTGACGCGCGGCCCGGCATCCATGAACCGCTGACCGCCGACGGCGAGCACTGGCGAAAGTGCCGCCAGCACGATACCGGCGACGACCGCGATGAGAACGGCGCGCCAGAACACCGCCTGCTCCTCGAGCGCATCGCCACGCCCGAACGCCTGAGCGACGAGGCCGGTGGTGCCGGAGCGCAGGAAGTTGAAGGAGGTGAAGACGACGTCGAAGACCAGCGCGCCCGCCGCAAGGCCGCCGAGCAAGGCGGCGTCGCCGAACTGGCCGACCACGGCCGTGTCGACCAGGCCGAGCATTGGCGTCGTCAGGTAGGCAAGCGTCATCGGCACCGCGATGGCGAGCACGGAACGGTTGGTGACGACAAAATATCTGGCGTCGGCCGGGGTTGCACCCTTGTCCAAGGGATCGCTGCCTTGCTGATTGCTGCTTGATCGGAGAGCCGATGTGCCCCATTTTCCGGCCACCGCGCAATCATTCTTCACGCGGCGGCCAACCGAAATCCCGCTCTGGCGCGAAGCCGCCGGTTCCCGTTCATGCCCCTGCAGATCGTCCACCACCCCGACTATGACGCCGGCTTTGCCGTCAATCATCGCTTTCCGATGAGCAAGTATCCCTTGCTGATGGAGGCCTTGCGGACCCGCGGTCTGGCCGGACCCAATGCGCTCAACACGGCGGAACCCGCGCCAGCGTCATGGCTGAAGCTTGCCCACGCGGCGGATTATGTCGACCAGGTCATCACCTGCTCTGTCCCGGAGAAGATCGAGCGCGAGATCGGCTTTCCGGTCGGCCCGCGCGTTTCGCTGCGCGCACAGCTTGCCACGGGCGGCACAGCACTTGCGGCGCGACTTGCCTTGCGCCACGGCATTGCCTGCAACACCGCCGGCGGCAGCCATCACGCACGGCGCGCGCAGGGCGCCGGCTTCTGCACCTTCAACGACGTCGCGGTCGCTTCGCTGATGCTGCTCGCAGAGGGTGCGGCACACAACATATTGGTCGTCGATCTCGACGTGCATCAAGGCGACGGCACGGCGGATATTCTGAGCGACGAGCCGCGCGTGTTCACCTTTTCCATGCATGGTGAGCGCAACTACCCCGCGCGCAAGATCGCTTCCGACCTCGACATCGCACTGCCCGACGGCACGGGCGATGCCGCCTATCTTGAAAGGCTGGCCACGATCCTGCCGGAGCTGTCGGCCAGAGCGCACTGGGACATCGTTTTCTACAACGCCGGCGTCGACGTCCATGCCGAGGACCGGCTTGGCCGGCTGGCACTTTCCAATGACGGACTTCGCGCCCGCGACGAGACCGTCATCAGTCATTTCCGCGCGCGCCGCATTCCGGTCTGCGGGGTGATCGGTGGCGGCTATTCCACGGATGTGCCGGCACTTGCCGCCCGCCACGCCCTCCTGTTCGAGGTCGCGTCGGGCTACGCCTGATCAGGAAAGCTATTTCCGGTAGTTGGCGATCCTGAGCAGGACGAAGGCCGGCACGACGATCGCGGCGCCGAGCATGATGTAGCCAAGGAAACGGTCCATGGCGTGGAAACCCAGATTCCACAGATCGATGAAGAACTTCTGGATGCCATAGAAGACATCCATCGGCGACCAGCCGAAGGCATTCATGACCAGTCCGACGAGAAACGACACCACCAGCAGCTTCAGGATCACCCTGAGCGGCGAGTCGCCGAGAATGCGTGTCAGTGCCGACAAGGCCGTCTCCCGATTGAGATGCCCGGACTCACGGGCACGGCCCAGAGATACGTGCTTGGCGGCCATCCATCAAGCTAGAGCGGTCCGTACGCGGGAAACGTGCCGCGGGAAGCCGTCACCGCTCGAGCATCCGAGCGGCGAACGAGCCGGAACGGTGCGGCCCTTCATCCGGATGATCGAGACTCAGGATTCAGAGGCTCCGCATTTCTTAAACATAGGTAAACAAGATTATTTTAATTTATTGAAAATAAAGCGCAAAATCATCATTTTCGAATGTGGCGCAATGTGCGTGCAATTTTCGCCTGCGAGATATCAGGCGTCTTTCAGGTGATGGACCGCGCGGCGCCCTGCCCCCCTACAACAGCCGGCGAAAGCCGGTCCCCAGAACCGCACGACCATCCCTGAAAGACACCAATCGGAGCATGGCCGCCCAACGGGCAGGCTCCCGGGAATTAACCTGCGTATCGATTTGTCGGATGCGCGTCTGTGTTGGAGTAATGCAGTGTCCTCTCGATCAAAGATCGTCCTGACGGCGGAACCCTCGCCTTGTGCCTTCTCGGACCGGCGATAGCCGCCGACCTCTCGCCTACCTACAACGATCCCCCCGCCTTCCAGTGGAGCGGCGCCTATGTCGGTGTCCATGGCGGTACGGCATTCACCAAGATGCCCAATCCGTTCGCCGACCGAAACGGCTTCAGCGGCGGCGTTCAGGCCGGCTACAACCAGCAGATGGGCCCCGCCGTTCTCGGCGCCGAGATCGAAGGCTCTTATCTCGGCGGTGCCGAACACAACGTCCAGGGCGGCAAGATCAAGGAGAAATGGCGTGGTGCGGCCAAGGCCAAGGCCGGCCTGAGCTTCGACCAGACGCTGCTGTTCGGAACCGGAGGCGTTGCGCTGACCAAATTCGACAAGGCTGACAATCTGAGCAGCAGCGACGGATGGAAGGTCGGCTATCTCGTCGGCGCCGGTATCGAGCAGGGCTTCGCCGGCGGCCTGTCGGCCAAGGTCGAGTACGACTATGTCCGCACTCCCGGCGTCGAGACGACATCGGCCCTTGGTGCGGCCAAGACCACGATCGGCAGTCATGAGTTGAAGGCCGGCATCAATTATCGGTTCTAGGAGGGTGCACATCGGATCGCGCGAAGCCCGCCGGGCGTCGCGCGATCGCGTGTTTCGATATGCGCCCGAGCCTTTGGACGACGGCTTTTCCGCAATAGACCCCGATCCGGCACTTCGCTGCAATGTCGATGTAATCTTCGCGATCTAGGTCCCGCGCGTGAAATTCACGATGGGAATCTGTTATGTCCATGCATGGAGCCGGCTACTTCCTACGAGCCCTGAAGATAGTGTCCATCGCAATCGCGCTCGCGGGCTGCGCCTCCGACATCATGAAGAACTATGTCGGGCAACCGGTCGAATCGGTCATTCTGGACTATGGTCCGCCAATAGCGGTCGTCGACCTCGGCCAGGGCGAGCGCGCCTATCAATGGCGCAAGGTGTCGACGAACGCGGTTTCCGGGACATCGAGCGGCGAGGTTCGCCACACAAAACACGGAACCGTCTATGAAGAGACCGAAACGCCCGGCTATATCGAGCGCCAGGAATGCTTCTACACATTCTACGCACGCGCTTCGGGCGGCCGCTGGTTCGTCACCAATTTCCGCCAGCCAAAGCTGGAATGCGAATGAATTGCCGCGGCGGATCCCGACCGGCCGTGGGTGAAGGAGAATACGTATGCGCGTCCTGCTGATCGAGGACGAACCGGAAATGGCCTCCGTGCTGAAGACCGCTCTCGAGCGTCTGGATATCATCGTCGACCATGCCGCGACATTGGCCGACGGCGAGGCGGTGGCTCGTCTTGGCTATCACGATGCGGTGGTGCTGGACCGCCGGCTGCCGGATGGCGACGGTCTCGGCCTGATCCCGCGTCTGCGTGCCTTGCACCTGGACGTGCCGGTGATCGCGCTGACGGCGATGAGCGGGCTGGACGACCGCGTCGCCGGGCTCGATGCCGGTGCCGACGATTACATGGTCAAGCCCTTCGCCACGGTGGAACTCGTTGCGCGGCTCCATGCGCTGCACCGGCGCTCGTTCACTTCGCGCGCCAACCAGACGATGGTCGGCCGCCTCATCTATGATTTCCGCCATCGCGAGGCGGGCCGAACCATCATGCGCGGCGCGCTCGAAGAGGCCGTCTACGCCCTGGACGACGAGATCGGCTCCAATGCGCTGGACGCGCATATTTCCCGGCTGCGCCGCAAGCTCGACGATGTCGCCGCCGGCATCGAGATCCGGGCGATCCGCAATCTCGGCTATCTCTTGCGGGCGGCCTCGTGAAGAAGGCGCGCGCGCGTTCGCTGCAATGGATCCTGGTCCGCCGGCTGATCCTGCTGCAGGCAGCGACGCTGCTTATCTTCATCGTGCTTTGCGCGGCAGCACTGTGGATCGCCAATCCGCGCCTGCTGATCGACAACGAGGCTGCCGTCGCGGCCGTCAAGGATGCCGTCGACCGGGACAAGAACGGCAGGCTGATCGTGCGTGAAACGGAAGAACTCACAGCGTTTCGCGAGAGTTTTCCAAATGTCTGGTACATCGTTCGCGGCGGCAGCGGCGAAAGCGTCCGCTCCGGCACCATACCGGACGTCTACACCCAGAACTTGGGCGATCTGCTTGGCGAGGCCGACCACGCCACGATCGGATTCTCCGACAAGGACATGCAGCCGGAAGCCTATTTGGAAAACGCTTCGACCAAGGCCGGCACGGTGCAGATCGTCGCCGCGACGCAGTCGTCGCGCCAGCAGACAGACGGCCTCGAAATCAACATCTCGGCCACCGTCGAAGTCGCGCGCAATCCGGATGGCAGCAGGAATTGGGAGCGCGCCCTGCCGGCGCTCGCGGTCGTCATCGCAATCCTGCTGTTGCCCGTCATCCTCGTCATGGGCGCGACGACACTGGTGACGACGCCGACCGTCGTGCGCCGCTCCTTTGCCGGCCTTGTCGACACCGTGCGCCAGGCCGCGCGCATCGATATCGGCACCCGGGCCATGCAACTTCCGGTCAAGCAGGTGCCGCAGGAGATCGCGCCGCTGGTGAACGCCTTCAACGAGGCTTTGGCCCGGCTCGCGCAGGGCTATGACCGGCACAACCGTTTCCTGACCGACGCCGCGCACGAATTGCGCACGCCGATCGCCATCCTGCGCACACGCGCCGAATTGCTGAAGCAGGAACCACAAAGCGTGCGCCTGCTGCATGACATCGAGCGCTTGTCGCACCTTGCTCAGCAACTGCTCGATCATCAATCGCTGGACCGCCCGTCCGACCAGCGCCAGATCGTCGATCTCGACGATCTCGTCAGCCGGGTCGCCGCCGATTTCGCCCCGCTCGCCATCGAGGCCGGCTATGACCTCGCCTTCGAGCCGTCGCCGAACAAGGCGCACGTCGAGGTCAACGTGCTGCAGATCGAGCGGGCGCTCGCCAACCTGGTGCGCAACGCCATCGAGCATGGCGGCGGTCGAGGCACGATCACGATAGCCATCGACGGGACCGGAGGCATCGAAGTGCGCGACGAGGGCCCGGGCATTCCCGACGAAGAACGCGAGAATGTCTTCGAGCCTTTTTATCGCTTGCAGCCGCAGTCGCGTGGGGCGGGGCTGGGACTGAACCTCGCCCGGCAGATCGCGCTGCTGCATGATGGAACGATCCGGATCCTGACGGGCTCATGGCGCGGCGCCCGCATCCGCATGGAGTTACCCGTCCGTTCGTAATGGCAGCCACGGACGGCGCAAGACGCGCAGTGTCGGTGGCCCATGTCGGGCTTATCTGTTTTCTAACCAATTGCCGTTATTGCCATTGCCATAGCGGGAGCCAGGCTTTGGTGGGAACGGGAAAAATCGGCGCGCGCCGCCCAGTCATGCTGTCGGTCGTCGTGCCATGTTACAACGAGCGCGACGGCGTGGCCGAGCTTCACCGGCGCGTCAGCGCCGTGTGTCTTGAGCATAGCCCTTCCTACGAGATCGTCCTTGTCATCGACGGGGCGACCGACGGCACCCGCGAGGCCATTTTCGAACTGGCCGAAAAGGACGACCATGTGGTTGCCATCGACCTGGCCCGCAACTACGGCCACCAGATCGCGCTCAGCGCGGGGCTTGAGTTCTGCCGCGGCCAGCGCATCCTCATTCTCGACGCCGACCTCCAGGATCCGCCTGAACTGCTCGGCGCGATGATGGCGAAGATGGATGAAGGCTTCGACGTCGTCTACGGCCAAAGGGTGAAGCGCGACGGCGAAAGCTGGTTCAAACTGGCTTCCGCCTCCATGTTCTATCGCCTGCTTGGTCGGATAGTCGATGTCGACATCGCACCGGACTCCGGCGACTTCCGGCTGATGAGCCGGCGTGCGCTCGACCATCTGAACGCGATGCCCGAACGTTACAGGTTCATTCGCGGCATGGTGAGTTGGATCGGGCTGAGGCAGGTCGCCTTCCCCTACGAACGGCACCGGCGCTTTGCCGGCACCACCCACTATCCGCTCAAGAAGATGGTTCTTCTGGCGGTCGACGCGATGACCAGCTTTTCGATCCTGCCTTTGCGGTTTGCCTCGCTGCTGGGGATGATGTTCGGCCTGCTCGGCCTCGTCGTGCTTGGCTATACGCTGCTGGAATGGTCCGTCGGCAATGTGCTGCCCGGCTGGACGAGCCTTGCCGCGATCATGCTGATCCTGGGCAGCGTCCAGCTCCTGGTGCTCGGCATCTTCGGCGAGTATCTCGGCCGCATGTACATGGAGACGAAGCGGCGGCCGCTCTACTTCGTCAACGAAATCGTTTCGCGCGACCAGCCGGCCAAGAACAGCGAACTGCCCGTCCACCGCCTGCAGGAGATGGCGAAACGAGCCGCGCGTGGCTGAGGCGAAGGTTCACCGGATGCAACGGGAACGGCATGGGCAGGATGCGGTCGGCTCTTCCGTCTGATCTCTCGCGGATGCTGCGCTTTGGCGCCGTCGGGCTTCTCAACACCGCGCTTGGATATACGCTCATCCTGACCGCGTTGGCGCTGGGGCTCGGCGACATCGTCTCCAATGCCACAGGCTATGCCGCGGGCCTCACCCTTGGCTTCTTCCTCAACCGTCGATGGACGTTCGGACGTGCCGGCGGTTTTCGCTCCGGCGCGGTCGTTCGGTACGCGATCACCTTCATTGTCGCCTATGGCGCCAATCTGGGAATCGTGATCGCCGCCATGTCCGCCGGTTTCATCGAAAACCCGTTCGTCCATCTGGCTGGCAACTGCCTCTACTCGGTCATCTGCTATCTCGGCTCGGCCCGTTTCGTCTTCGTCGCCGATGACCGGGACGCCCTGGCCGGAACGAATGCGACATGAACCGGGCCGCCACAATCATCACGGCCACTCCGTCGCTCGGGGACGAGCAACGCATCAGGCTGGTATTCTGTCTTCTCTGCGCCTGTGTCGTGGCCTATGTGCTGGCGGACTTTGCCGGCGCGATCCTGCAGGATCCAGATAATTGGTGGCACGTGAAGGTCGGCCTGGACTTCCTGGCGAGCCTGACGTTTCCGGCCGTCGACCCCTATTCCTATACTTTTGCAGGCCAGCCCTGGATCGCCAAGGAATGGCTGGGGCAGGTTCTTCTGGCCCTTGCCTACAGCGCGGGCGGTTGGAACGGCGTCGTCGCACTGATCATCGCCACGGTCGGCCTGACTGTCTTCCTGATGGGATGGTTCCTCAGCGCATGGCTGAAGCCGATACTGGCGGTAGCGCTGGCCTTCGTCGCGGCCTTCCTGATCGCCCCGATCTACACGGCACGCCCACACGTCTTCACCTTGCCGATCATCGTCGTCTGGGCGGCAATGCTGTTTCGTGCCGCGCAGGAAGAGCGAGCCCCGCCCCTGTGGTTGCTCGTGCTTGTCGTGTTGTGGGCTAACCTGCATGCCACGTTCACCCTGAGCTTCGTCATCGCCGCCTTTGCCGGGCTCGATCTCCTGGCACGCTCGGGCCTGTCGAAACCCGCCCTGCTGGCGAAATGGGCGGCTTTCGGCCTGCTCTGCCCGTTGGTCAGCCTGATGCATCCCTATGGCGTGAAGGCCATCCTGGCCACACTCACCGTGGCCTATGGCAACGAGGCGGTACCACTCATCCTGGAATGGCGGCCGTTCAACGCCCAAGAACAGCTCTTCCAGGAAGCGGTAATGCTGTTGGCGTTTTTCGGACTTCTGGTATCGAGGTTCCGGATCGGCTGGGCCAGGGCGCTGTTCATTATCTTCACCCTGCACGTCTATCTCGCCCATCTGCGATTTGTATATTTGCCCTTCCTGTTAATTCCGTTGGTAATCTCGGCCGAGATCGCACGGCAATATCCTGCGCTCTCGGCCACCACATGGCTGACGGAAAAGCGTGATGGGCTGGAGAAGATCTTCGCCGGCCGGTTCTATGCAATCTGCGGCGCGATGGCTGTCCTGGCGGTCGGCATCGTCTCGGTTCTCGGCAGCACATACCAGGTCGCGCCAAGCCCGACGACAGCGGCGAACGGCGCCCTCGCATTCGCCAGAGATCATCGCCTGTCGGGCAACGTATTGAATTCGTACAATTTCGGCGGCACGCTGATCTTCCACGGCATCAAGACCTACATTGACGGCAGGACGGACCAGCTGTTCCTCAACGGGTTCACGAAAACCGACGAGGCGACGGGGCACAGCGACGGAAAACCACTGCTCGAGACCCAGCTGAAGAAATACGCCATCGGCTGGGCGCTCCTCACAGCCGACGACACCCGCATCCCCTTCTTCGCGGAGTTGGGCTGGAAGCGCGCCTATGCGGACGACTATGCCGTGATCTACCTGCCTCCCGGCGCCTGATTTTACCGCGCCCGCGCGAACCTGTCCGGCGCGACGCTCGCCATTTCGAAATACCGGCCAAGCTTTGCCGCCAGCAACAAGGTCGCGAAGATAAAATAGGAATCGCAGGCCAGCGCCGACGAAACATGGGAGCATGCGTTTTGACGGCAGCTTTGCGATTGCCCGAAGGCCGAACCTCATGGTAACGAGGGCACGCGCGGGTATGATGTAATGGTAGCTTGTCAGCTTCCCAAGCTGAACGCGCGGGTTCGATTCCCGCTACCCGCTCCACCTTGCGCACAAAGATTTGAGCCTCTTGTCTGTCCGTGATCGAGGTGGCGGTTTTACAGGTAGTTTTACAGCCTATGTTCTCGATCTGGCCTCATTGAGCCTGCGGATCTTCTCCTTGAGCGCAGCGCCATGGCCAATGTAGCGACGAATGATCCGCTCAACGGTGTTCTCCTCCCATGCCATGATCTCGGCGATCTCGCGCGCGGTGAGACCGGCAAGGTAGAACTTTGTCGCGGCAGTGCCGCGCAAATCGTGGAAGTGCAGATTGCCGCCTTTCGGCCAGGCCTCCTCCTTGGCTCTGTCGAACGCGTTGGTGAGACTGCCCGGCGCCCAAGGCTCTTTCTTGCTGTGCGTCAGGATGACGGGAGTGCGCTTCGGTATGCGCGCGAGCACGTCACGCAATGCCTGGTAAAGCGGGATGATCGCCTCGCGGCGGCGGCCGCTCTTGCCGGCGGGGAATCACAATCGCATCCTCGCCGATGTGGGACCAGGACAGGCGCAGGAGATCCCCAGCGCGCAGGCCGGTATGGGCAGCCAGGTCGACGGCGTGCGCAATCTCGACCGAGCAGGTCTTCTTCAGATGCGCAATGTCGCCATCCGTCCAGATGATCTCGGAGCGATCATTGTCCGAATGGTTGTAAATCTGCTTGATCCCTTCGCATGGGTTGGAAGCGATCTTACCCAGCGGATTGACAGCGTAGGAGAGCAAGCGGGACAATACCTGCATGCCATAGTCCGCCGTCCGCGACTTCTCGGCATATTTGGCTCGCCATTGCCGAATGATCGGCCTGATCCTCTCAGGCCGATCGAACTGCGCGATCCGCAACTCGCCGAAATGGTCGGCGATGCGGTCTAGCCAGGGTCCGTGATTTGTATGAGCATTTTGCGAGGATCCATGAGGACGACAATCCGCAGTTTGCGGGGCGCCTCCTCGAGTCCGCCTCCCACTGGCCTCATATCGATGATTGCCCTCATATGCCGTTCGAACGTGATGGGAGCGGCAATATCCTCCCTGAATTCGATGACTGGGACGAACTGACCGACGAGGAAAAGCTCGTTCGCGGCAATGGGCTTGCCGCCATTGCGATCCTGGACCGATTGAGGTTCGATCTTGAAACGATGGACGACAAGTCGGCCGATGCTGACCGCATCACGTCGATCCGTCGCCTGCTTGCAGACCTGGCATTGGGATAACGTGCTCCGGGAAGCCCGCCTCAAAGCGGGCTTCCTGCTCAAGGCATCAGATCCTTCACGGCGCGGTGAACCTGCTCACACGCTCGGCCAAACCGGCGCCGGCGGCCGGATCGTCGCGGAGCCCAACTAGGGTCGGCAGGCTTGCACTATCGCCAATGCCGTTGCGCGCGTTGAAGCTTCGACGCACTTTAGCCGTACTGTCGTCTTCTTCGGGCCGCAAGCGGAACGGCAGCTTCTAGTGCGCGAAGAGCGATAGTGGACCTTCAGTCCTTGGGAGCGACCGTCATATCGCGAGCCGCAAGGACGTTTGGACCGAGTTAGTCCACGGAGCTAGCCTGGTTTGTAAATTCGCTCAGCTTCTGGATCATTCACGGAATAGCCTACCTCCCCCAGCTCAGCCCAAGCCTGGTCCGGCACCGTCGCGGTCGCCCAGTCGAGGGTCTGAGCGACTCTTTCGGGCTTGGAAACACCTACAACGGTCGAGGTTATCCTCGGGTCATTCAGCGAGAACTGAATTGCCACCGCTCCGGGAGCCACGGCATGCTTTTTGCATACAGCCTCGACCTGACGCACAGGCGTCAGTCTAATTTCGTCAATCTCTTGATATGTAATCCGAGAAACAGCGGAACTTCCCTTTGCCAAAACGCCACCCGCATAAGGAGCCGCATTGAGCACAGCCACTCCTCTTTCGCTGGCAAGGTCAAAGAGGTCACTTGCCGACCTGTTCAAAAGCGTGAAGCGATTATGATTCAGCAGGACATCGAACGGCCAGTCTCTGACCATCGGCAGCATGATATCGAGACGGCCCATTGCCAGCCCGACGGCGGTCGCCAGACCTTCCTCCTTCATTCGAATCAATTCATCGAGCGCCCCGCCTGGCCTCGTGATCTCGTCGAGATCGGCGGAATGCTCAGGGTCGTGAAGGTGCAGTATGTGAACGCGATCGAGACCGAGCGCCAGAAGACTCTCCTCAAGCGACTGTCTGGCGCGACCGGCGTCGAAGCGGCCCGTACCCATGTCCCGGTCTAATTTCGTCGAAAGCACAAATCCCGGAGGTAAACCTCCGCGCTCTCTGATGACCGATCCAATCCGTTCCTCGCTGCGGCCAAAACCGTAGTTGCGGGACGTGTCCATGAAGGTGACCGGGCCGTCGAAAATCGCTCGGATGGTCGCAAGTGCGGTGGCTTCGTCGACGTTGTAGCCATAAGTGTCCGGCATCCCGCCGAGGGGAGCTGTTCCGAAACAGATCTCCGTAACTTCCAATCCGGTCTGTCCGATTGGATGCCGTTTCATCACCACCTCCACCCAGGGCTGGCAAAAAGAGCGAACTACGCGGCCCGTCAGCGAGCCGGAATTGACGCCGGCAGAGCCAAGTCGGCCGGAATACTACCTCAGGTTCGAGTCCGCACACCGCTTGAGCGTCGGCTGGCAATCGTCGTCAGCACCGCGGCCACTATGATGACGGCGCCGGTCGATGCTTGCACGTAAAAGGACGGAACCTGCGCCAACGTCAGCAAGTTGTTGATGACGCCGATCAACAGCACACCGCTAATAACTCCGACGATTGTCCCTCGACCGCCGCCAAGGCTTACGCCACCGATTACCGCAGCCGCGAAAGCGGAGAAAATTATCCCCTGCCCTTGGGTTGTCACCGCGGAATCGAGGCGCCCGGTCATCAGAACGCCGGCCAGGCCCGCCAAGAGAGCCGCAAAGACAAACGCCGACCAAATGACCCCGTCCACGTTGATGCCAGCTGCTCTCGCGGCGTCTTCATTGCCGCCGATCGCATATAAGGCACGGCCATAGCGGTGGTAGTGGAAGACAAGGCCGACCATAACCGCGACAACAATGAACATAACCACCGACACAGGAACACCGAACCAGCTCTCGGAACCGAGATAGGTCAGCGCCTTGCCGGGAGAGTAGATCGAACGCCCGTTGGAAACGATCAGCACTCCGCCCCGAAGCAGCACAAGCAGCCCGAGCGTCGAAATGAACGGGTTGAGACCGACCCTGACGACCATGAAACCGTTGAAAAAGCCAATTAGCCCCGCAGTGCCCAGCGCAATGAATAGGCCAGCCCAGCTCGGCAGCTCTAATCCAAGCCCGCCGGCCGCCACAGGCACCAAGGTGACGGCTGCCAACATCGGAGCGAAACCGACAATTCCCTCGAGCGAGAGATCCAGTCGCCCTATCAGAACGACGAAAGTCAGTCCGATCGTCGTCAAACCCAGAACGCTTACCTGGTCGAGGATATTTAGCAGATTGGCCGCCGTGGCGAACCGCGGAGCAATGATGGCGCCAACGATCACCAGTATGAGAAGGACCGGGTACATCGTAAATCCGCCGGCCACGAAAGCGCTTCCGAAAGAAGATAGTCGTGACGGCCCGGAATTTTCCTTCTGTGGCGATGATTTGCTCACGATATCGGTGCTCATACGACACCCTCCATCCGCAGGATTAGATCTTTGATTGTGTATCCACCCACCAGTTCATCGACGACGTGCCCCTCGAACACGATCACGACCCGGTTGGCCAGTTGATCAATTTCGTCTTCCTCGTCCGAGACAACCACCACCCCCAGCCCCTTGCCGGCAAGATCCCGCAACAGCGAGTAGAGCTGTTCCTTGGCGCCCACATCGACACCGCGGGTTGGGCTAAGGGCGACGATGACCTCGGGAGCTCGGCAAAGCGCGCGCGCGAAAACGACCTTCTGCTGATTGCCACCGCTGAGCTGGCTCACCGCTTGCTCCAGAGACGAAGCGATTACGTTCGTCTGTTGGGCAAGGTGCCCGACATGCCTGGCTTCCTTGCCTTTGTTGATAAAACCCAGTTTGCCGGACAGGACGTCAAGGCCGCCGATCGCTACATTCTCACGCACACCCAGGATGCCGACATAGCCGCTGGCATGCCTGTCGGTGGGAACCAGGCCGATGGTAGGCAGCTTTCCACGCGGGCTGATCACCTCACCTTTTTCAGGCCTTTGCTGGCCAGCAAGGACCATTGCGAGGGCTTCCTTCCCGCCACCCACCGGGCCTGCCAAGGCCACGATCTCGCCCGCCCTTACCTCAAAGTCGATATCCTTTTCCGAAAAGCTGTCGAGCCGAATTCCCTTGGCCTGAAGCAGAACAGGGGCTTCATCCGTCACGAAGTCCTGTCGCGTGCTTCGAACCGTCTTTTCACCCATCATAAGGTCGGCGATGGTCTCCACGTCGAGACGCCCCACGGGCTCGCGTTCCTTTACGACCTTGCCATCCCTCAGGATCGTCACTGTATCGGCAATCTCGAAAACCTCATCCAGGTGGTGCGAGATATAGACGAACGAGACCCCCTTGGCTTTGAGCGCCCTCACATGCTCGAACAGAATGCGTTTTTCCGCATTGCTCAGCGCCGCGGTTGGCTCGTCCAGGATCATGACGGGCACGCCCCGGCTAAGAGCCTTCATGATCTCGAGCAGCTGTCTCGTCCCGGCGCCCAGCTCCCCTGCAAGCGAGCGGGGTTGGATGTCCATATTCCATTCGCTCAGCAGGTCCGTCGCGCGCTCCAACATCAGCTTGTGGCTCACCACGCCGAAGCCTCTGCGCACGAGAGGATTCTCGACAAAAAGGTTCTCCGCCACGGTGAGCAGGTTGAACAGCTGAGGCGTTTGTTGAACGTGGGCGATCAACTTGCGAATGCTAGGCGCATAGTGTTGGCCGACCGCTTCTACCTCGACCTCTCCAATTCTGATCGATCCAGTATCGGCCGAAACGTATCCGCTCAAGGTGGAAACGAGCGTGCTCTTTCCCGCGCCATTGCGGCCCAACAGGGCGTGAACCTCACCGGGCATGACGGTGAAATTCACGCCGCGAAGAGCCCGGGTCGAGCCAAAGGTCTTGGCGATGTCACGCATCTCGACGATGGGTCGCGCCTTGTCCATGATCTTCGGCTCCACGGCTTGGTTCCTCCTGAACTTATTTGCCGACCTTGTTGGCCCACAGATCAGGGGAGTCCACATTGTCGGTTGTCACCAGCGTCGCTTTGAGCTGGTACTGCGGTCCGACGGGAGTATCGATAACCTGGCCGTCGTCACGCGGTCCGATCTCGATCTTGCCACCCTTGGAGACGAGTTCGATCAGGTCGGCCGTCTTGCTCGCATAGGCGCTCAGGGGCTGCGACACCGTCGCGTCGAGGGCCTTGCCGCGGATCAGCTGCAGTCCTTGAGGCGTTCCATCGATTGCGATGCGGATCACCGAGTTCGGGTCCCCCACCGGAGCGCCCTTGCCGGCGTTGGTGAGCTGGGCGTTCACGGCCGATGCCATGAGTTCGGATGCCATGAAGATGCCGCTCAATGAAGGATTCTGGGTGAGGACGTTCTGCGCAGCGTCGGCCGCCATGTCGGCAGTCCATTCGGTCGGGCGCTGTATCAGATTCACCTTGGGCGCGAGCTCGTGCAAGGTTTTGGAAAAACCGTCGGAGCGATCGCGGCCGTTGGGGGTGGTCAGGGCGCCCTGCAGCTCAAGCACGATGCAGCTGTTGTCGGTCCAGCACGGCTTGGCTTGCAGGCGCTTGACCATCTCCTTGGCACCCTGAACACCTGCGTCGACATTGTCCGCGCGCACCGTCGCCGTCACTTTGCCGCCCGCGGGAGCATCATCGATCGAGAAGACGAGGACGTTGGCGTCGTTCGCCTTTTTGACCGCCGGAACGATTCCCGCGGCGTCAATGGGCGCGAAGACCAGGACATTTGCGCCGTTGGCAATCATGTTCTGGAGCGCATCGACTTCGGCGGCGATATCGCCATTCGGATCAGGAGCACCGACCAGGGTGAAACCCTTTGCATCGAAGGCCTTCTTTGAGAGATCCAGCATCAGGGTCTGGAAATCATCCTTGAGAAACTTCGGGGTGAAACCGATCCTCACGTCCGCGGCTTTGTATTCGGCAAGCGCGGTCCCAGCGGCTATTGCAAGGAACAGCGCGCCGAAAGCAACCGTGCTGGCGGCTCTGCGGCGAGAAATGGGGAGAGTTGGAAATTTCATTGAATCCTCCTTTTGTTGCGCGGTCCGACCGCCCGTTGAGCCGGGCTTGACGCCGCTTGGGCCTTCTGTGCTCACCACAGAAAGGTTCGACCTTGCGATAAGACATCGTTCGCGATGTCGTCACCCGCAAATGCAATTGCAGTGCTTGCCTGGCCGCATTAAAAGAGCCCTGCGGAGAAATCGGCAGTGAGGGCACGCTTTCGCGGTTCTCCTTCGATCGTGATCGCAAGGAAGGCACAGCCAAGATGCCCGGCGCCATTGCGGGACCGGTCTCGGTCATGTCCCGACACAGCGATCCGTGCGAGCCCAGACTTCACCAAACGCCACTCCTCCCACTGCGCGGATCTTTCTTCCTCCTGCGGATCCGCCGCCGAATGCTTTATGCAGCCACCTCGGAGACACGCACCAAGCGTGCCTCTTTCATGGATTTGTAAGCCGCTTCCGCCAGGATGAGCGCACGGCGCCCATCTTCGAAACTCGCCAGCGGAACGGCGCCTTTCTCCACACAGTCCACGAACCCATCGATCTCCGCCATGAAGGCTTCCTGGTAGCGCTCGAGAAAGAAGAACTGATACGGCTGGCTCGCCTCGGCGGCCGTGCTTGTAAAGCGGCGCAATTCGTGAGGTTTGCGGTTGTCGGAAAGAAGCATGCCCGCGCTCCCGATGAGCTCAACGCGCTGATCGTAGCCGTAGACCGCCGTGCGCGAGTTGTTGATGTGGCATTGCTTGCCCGACGCGGTCCTCAGGATGAACATTGCACTGTCGACTTCATCGAGTTCCTTTCCAAGTGCCGGATCGATGAGTGCATTGGCTAGCGCGAAGACCTCGGTCGGCTCTTCGCCGAGCATGAAGCGAGCCAAATCGAAGTCGTGGATCGTCATGTCCCGGAACAGTCCGCCCGCCGCCTCCAGATAGGCTCGCGGCGGCAGCGCCGGATCGCGTGACGTGATAATGACCTGGTGCAATTCGCCTATATCGCCAGCCAGCATCGCCGTTCGCGCTGCACTATGCCCGGGATCATAACGACGGTTGAAGCCGAGCTGGATCGGGATTTTGGTATCGCCGATGTTGGCGGCGCAAGCCTCGACGCGGGCCAGGCTAAGGTCGATCGGCTTCTCGCACAGAACCGCTTTACCCGCAGCGACGGCCATTTCTATGTAGTCGGCGTGGGTGGGAGTTGCCGTGGCGATCAGAACGGCGTCCACCGTGTCCGACGCGAAAATCTCCTCTGCGCTGGCCGCGGCCTTAACGCCCTGAGCCGCCGCGACCTTTTCGGCCGCCTCTGAATTGACATCAAATACCGCCGCCAACTTGGATCGCGGATGCCGCGCGACATTGGCAGCATGCATCTGACCAATCCGGCCACAGCCGAGCACGGCGATACGCAACATCAATTTCCTCCCTGCGGCCTGTCATGCAAGCCGGGCACTATTCTTTGCGTGCATTGTGCAAAGCATCTTGCATTTTTGCATGCGTGTCAATACAAATTCCGCATTGATTTCTTCTGCAAATTTCATTGCAGATCTGAGGAGCATTGAAAAATGAACAGAGTCGATAGGAAATTCGCGGTGATCACCGGCGGGACACAGGGATTGGGTGCTGCGATCGCCATGCATTTCGCAGACGCGGGCGCCGCCGGAATTATCACCTGCGGGCGCAACGCCGACAAGGGCGGCGCCGTCGCCGAGGCGATTGAGGCTAAGACAGGCTGCGTCGTTCGCTTCGTCCAAGCCGATCTGGCGAGCGTAGCCGATTGTAGGACGGTGATTGAGGCCGCGGATACGGCCTTTGGGCGCGTCGATGTTCTAGTGAATGCCGCCGGTCTCACAGACCGAGGCGACATCCTCAATACGAGCGAAGAGCTGTTCGACCGGATGTTTGCGATCAATACGCGCGCTCCCTTCTTTTTGATGCAGGAAGCAATTCGCCGGATGATTCGGGACAACGTCGAAGGAGCGATCGTGAACATTGGCTCGACCTCGGCGCTTGCCGGGCAACCGTTCATCGCGTCCTATTGCGCTTCCAAAGGTGCTCTTGCCACGCTTACCCGCAACACCGCGTTTGCAACGATGCGGAACAAGATCCGCGTCAATCAGCTGAACATCGGCTGGATGGCTTCCGACGGCGAGGATCGCATCCAGCGCGAGTATCATGGCGCGGACGCAAACTGGCTCGAAAAGGCTGCGGCCGAACAACTTTCGAGCGCCTGCTGGCTCCCACGGAAGTGGCCAAGGCCGTCACATTTTTGGCTTCGGAGGATGCCGGGATGATGACGGGCTCTGTAATCAATTTCGACCAGTCAGTCTGGGGCGCCTACCCCTTCGCCCCTCCGACCCCGGTCTCGAAGCTGGCGATCTAGAGGGACTGACGGGCGACTGAAGCGCGGAACCATTTCAGTCGCCAATGATCCTCCCTCACCGCAGAATGCTTCAGGCAATCAGAAGATAGCGCAATTGAAGCGAGTGAATACCTGACTTTGCGTTATGCGATTGACGGGTTGAACCCCCTGCCGCGCCATCCTTATGCACTCTACCGACAGCGCGATTTCGCGATCGAAGTCATGACCGATCGTCACATCCATGATGCCCCGCTCGAGCAACGACCGCGAGTTCGTGTTTAACTCATGGCCAATAAACACGATCGAATGACTAAGACCTTCAGCTTCGAGCGCGCGCCCTACTCCCAGGTTGGCGCCTGAAACATTGTAGATAGCCGCCGGCGGGCCGTTCTTTCCCATGTATCGCCGGACAGCCTCATAGATGACCTCAATGCTCTCGTTGGAACTTACCCTTTCATCGATGGCCAAGGATGAGAATTCTGTTCGCAGGACGTGTCTGAACCCCTGCTCGCGGTCTTGCTGGCAGCGAAATGGCACGCTGCAAACAAATAGGACTTTGCCGGTTGTCCCGCGCGGAAGCATTCGCCCACAAAGCCAGGCTGCCGTAGCCCCCGAGACATATTGGTCCGAACCGACGTAAGCTGCCCTTCCCGACAAGGGAAGATCGGTGGTCAGGCAGATCACCGGGAGGCCCCGTCCCGTGGCTGCCCTCACTGCGTCGTTGACTGCCGGATGCTCTCTGGCGACCAGGATAATGCCATCGGACTTTTCGGCCGCGCTCCTAATCCGGCCCGCGAAGTCCTCAGGTTCGACAGCGTATGAGACATGGGACTCTGTTTCAATTTCGACCGACGGGTTTTGCGCGCTGAAGTTCTTCGCGGCGGCTTCCGCGGCCTCGTTGAACGATCGCCCGGAATCGGCGAGAAGATAAAGACGCAGCGGCTTCGAAATCTCGGGCAACGAAATCCCGCCGACGCCTGAGTGCCTGGCGTCGACCATCGACTTGGACAAATGTTGTTGCAGAATCGATTGGAATTCCCGGTAGCCGGAAAATCCCAAAGCCTGGACGAATCGCACAACACTGGATGCGTTCACGCCGCAGCGGGTCGCGACCTCGGAACTTGATAGAAGGGCAGTCTCTCCAAGGTTCGCGATGAAAAAATTTGCAACGCGCCGTCCGCCCTTGCCCATATTGTCCTGAGCCGAATTCAAAGTAGTCATCAGCTCGCTGGCAGAGTGAGGCTTTGATCGCGAAAACTGCATGGTCGATCCTTTTCGATGACGACCATACTGGAACTTTGCGATTACGCAATATTCCTTGCACAATCGCACGGACTCGTCGATTGTGACCTAGTGGCTATTGCTCGATGAGGTACTGGCAGGTCAAGCGGCCATCGCGCAGGCACTGCTCCGATGCCGCCCTGGTCGGTAGCCTCGGAAGGCAGCAAGCGCGCTGCCATTTAGCAACACGTTCGCTCCCCTTCTGGATATCGCGTTATTCCGACCTTGAACCACCGGCCTCCAAATTGAGGAAATCGAAGCTCTGCTTCAGGCGCCGAGCAATGGCGGGATCGTCGTGAACGCATGGGTCGAAGGGCTCCATCGATACCACGCCGTCATAGCCGTGATCTCGGAGGTCCCGGATCTGTGCGCGGTTGCGCGCCCTGTCGCCGGCAAACACGAAACCACGATCCGGCTCGCGCAGGTCGGAATGGTCCTTGGTTCCGGGCGCGATACCCGAAACATGAACCAAGCCGATGCGGTCATAGTGGATGACCGTGTCCGCCGCGCGCCAGAACTGGAATGTGTCGTGCAGGATGGCAAAGTTTTGCCAACCGTTCACGTCCTCGATTGCATCGACGGCCGCAGTTTGGCTATGGAGGGTGCTGGTCGGCATGCCGAGCGGCTCCACCAGCCCAACGACGTCATGGTCGGAAAGTATGGGGGCCAGGGATTTCAGGCCGCGCCTCAGATTGCGCGCCGCCTCCGCTTCGCTCCAGCCATGGCCTTCCAAAAAGAGTGGGCACAACACCAGGAACGGCGCGCCCAACTCAGCCGTGCTAGTGATCAACTTCTCGGCATGGCTCAAGTCAACAAGCGCATTGAAATCCTCTAGACAATTGACGGAGGCAATCGCCAAACCGCTCTGCTGCACCAAATCCCTGACCTCGCTAAGAGGGCGGTCATCGGCGATCTCGAGCCCTGGCAGATCGTTGCGAAGTTCAACGGCTTCCGCTCCGACCTCGACCGCCAGATCGAGGAACTCAGAGAGCGGTCTATGCGGCAGACACATCCGGTTGAGCCCAAAACGGATCGCGCTTTGCATGTCGATCACTCGTCGTGTTGAAGCTTGATCCATGCGCCGCCGGCCTCATAGCTGTCCGCGCAGCCGTCTATGAAGCGCATACCGGCCAATCCCTCTGCCGCTCCAGCAAGCCGCACGCCTGCAGGGGCCTGACGTCCTGCGCGACGCGCCGCGATCACGAGAGCCGCTTCAGCGTAGAGATTGGCCCAGGCGTCGGTCAGCGCCTCGCCATGGCCTCGGGGCAGATGAACAAGCCGCTCGGCTTCGCCAAGAACGCCATTGCCGACGCCGCGAACGAAGGTCTGCTCCTGCTGCTCCAAAGGCGTAAACTTCAGGTATTCGGGCCGCTCCTGATCCCATTCCACAGCTCCCCCGCTGCCCCAGACGCGAATGCGCAGGCCGCAATATTGCCCAGGCGTAGCGTTGGATAGGTGCATCAACCCCGGGGCGCTGTTGGACAGTCGCAGGTTGATGTGTGCCGTGTCGGGCTGTGGTTTCCTGCCACCACAAACGAACATGTCAGCCCTCACGTCGGAAACGTCCAGGCCGGTCATCGTCTTGAGCAGGTGATGGGCATGCGTTCCGATATCGCCAACAATCGAGGACCGCCCGACCTTCGACGGATCCTGACGCCACACAGCCGTATCGACCGGCTGGGCCCCGCAATTCCACTCCTGCAGATATTCGAGGTGGACTTGATTGATGGTCCCCAGAAGACCACTGTCGACGATCGCGCGCGCCTGTCGAACCATGGCGTGGTGCGCGTAGGGATAGGTCATCGTGAGCGACACCCCTGTCTGGCGCTGAAGCGCAACAAGCATCTTGGCGTCGGCCATCGTTGTCGTCATCGGCTTGTCGAGAATGACGTCGATTCCCGCCTTGAGGAAACACGCGGCGATCTCGGCGTGGTTCCAGTTTGGCGTGCAGATCGCAACCGCCTCGATGCCGTCGGCGCGCGCGGCTTCTACTTGCGCCATTTGGCGAAAGTCGGAATAGGAGCGTTGCGGTGGGATCATCCAGTCGCGGGCGGAAGCCACAGCGTTGTCGGGTCGCGAAGACAAGGCGCCGGCGACGACGTCCCAGTGGTTTGACAAACGCGCTCCGGCGAAATGCCAATCTCCTACAAGGCCACCCCGACCGCCTCCCACAAAGCCAAGGCGCTGACGCCGCGCAAGCGGCGGGGTTCGCAGACAACTTTTGTCGGTGAAGCTCATGCTAGTCCCTTCGCTCTGCTGGCGAGATCGAGACGCGGTACCCAAGCTGCGAGTGAAATGTTTGCGCTGTCAGATCGTACCGCCGAGTGAGGCTTCGAGCGCCGCCAGTTCCCCGCCGCCAGCCATCATCTCCTGGAGTTCCTCCGCACGGACCTTTCCGCGCTCGGCCGTTCCCAAGGTCTGTCCTCTATTCAAAACGGTAAACCTGTCACCCACGGCCAAGGCATGGCGAACGTTGTGTGTAATGAAGACAACACCGATGCCGTGCTTGCGCACCCGATCGACGGTGGAAAGCACGTTGGCCGTCTGCCGGACGCCAAGAGCCGATGTCGGCTCGTCCAGAATAAGGATCTTGGCTCCGAAATAGACGGCACGCGCGATTGCCACAGTCTGACGCTCGCCGCCCGACAACGTGCCGACCGCCTGATCCGGACCGCGTAGGTTGATGCCCATCTTACGCATCTCCTGCAGGGTGACCGTATTTGCCTTTTCGAAATCCATATTGCGAAATGGCCATATGCCTCGTTGAGGTTCGCGGCCCATCCAGAAATTGCGGGTGACGCTCATCAACGGGATCATCGCCAAGTCTTGGTAGACGGTTGCGATGCCAGCGCCCATCGCGTCACGGGGCGTGGCAAAACCGACCATCTGCCCGGCGACGCGAATTTCACCCCCGCTTGGTTTGAACACGCCCGACATGATCTTGATGAAAGTCGATTTTCCGGCGCCGTTGTCGCCGAGAAGGCAATGGCATTCGCCTGGCCTGACGTCGAAGGAAACGCCGTTCAGCGCGATGACGGAACCGAAGTGCTTCTTAATGTCGATCATCTCGACGATAGGGGCGGTCATTATCGCTCTCCTGTAATCGCACGACGGATGTAGGTGTTCATGATCACGGCCACGAGCAGTATGCCGCCCAGGAACACGCGGAAGAGAGAACTCTCGGCGTTGGCGAAGAACAGCCCCTGCTGAACCACGCCAAAGATGATCGCGCCCAGAGCAGCGCCGATGATCGAGCCATACCCACCGGTTAGCAACGCACCTCCGATAACGACGCAGATGATCGCCTCGAATTCCTTCAAGAGGCCGCGGTCGGCTGAGGCGGAGTTGAATTCAAGCACCTGCGACGTGGCAAAAAGGCATGCGCAGAAAGCGGAGAAGACGAACATCAGCAGCTTAACGCGATTGGCTGGCACGCCCATGTTGCGTGCCGCCTGCTGGTCGCCGCCCGCGGCGAAAACCCAATTGCCAAAACGCGTTCGCGTCAACAACCATTGCGCAAAGATAACCAATGCGATCGCCCAAATGATTAACATAGGTATTCCATCGACAACGGGCTGGCCCGCCCTGTTGCCGGCCGTGAAGGTTCTCAGCCAGCCCACATGGCCGAGCCAGACGAAAAAACCCGAGAGGATCTTTCCGCTGAAAAGGGGGGCGAGCCAATCGTTCTGCGTGTAGGGCTCAAGCCCCGCTATGGTTGTTTTGCGCGTGTAAAAAACGGTAGTGGCGATCGTCATTCCGCGCAGGATGTAGAGAAAAGCCAGCGTGACAATGAAGGAGGGCAACCCAGTCCTGATGACCAGCAAGCCATTCACCGCGCCGAGCGCCATCGACAACGCGAAGGTTATCAGAATCGCAGCCCAGCATGGTACGCCGCCGACCGTCATCAGCAGCGCCAGTATCATTCCGGAGAAGCCGATCATCGAGCCGACGGAAAGATCGAATTCGCCTGCGATCATGAGCATGCAGGCGCCAACGGCAATGATCATGAACTGCGCCGAAACGATCGACCAGTTTAAGATACCCTCCGGCGCGAACATGCCGCTGCCGCCCGCAATGACGAGAAAGAAACCGAGGACAAGGATTGTCCCCACCATCGCTCCAAGTTCAGGCCGGATGAGAGCCTGACGAAGTGGCGACACATTCTTGATGCGTTCGTCGGTCATGTCTGCCTTCCCATTTGATGATCCAAGGAGAGCGAGGGCGCTCACACGCCCTCGCTGACCGTGCTCAGCGATATTCGCCGGCGAGTTTCTCGACCTTCTCCACATTGTCCTTGGTCACGAAGGACGGTCCCGACTTCACCGAGTTGGCAGGCGAGATGCCGTATCGGATGAAGTTCGTCAGGACGAAGACGGGAACGGCTCCTTGGAGGTAAGGCTGCTGGTCGATGGCGTAGTTGATGGTGCCGTCTTTGATGCCGGCAGTGATTTCGGGCGACAGGTCGAATGTACCGAAGTTGATCTTGCCGGCGATGCCCATCTCCTTCACCGCCTCGACCGTGGGAGCCGCCGAGTTGGGACCCAAGGTGATAATTGCGCCGGTGTCCGCGTGCTTGGTCAGGTATGCCATTACCTTGCCCTTCACCTCGCCGGGATCAATGCCCGAATCTATCATCTGATCACCCAGCGCGACGCCCATGCCATCGGCAAACCCTTGGCAGCGCTCGACTGAAGATGGGTTCTGGATATAGTGGTTGACGCAAAGGAACGTCTTGGCGCCGGTTGCCTTCGCACGCTCGCCGGCGGCATGCCCGGCATCGTATTCCGCCTGCCCCACATGCATCAGAGCGCCGAGTTCCTTTGACTGCTCGGGCGTACCGGAGTTCGCGGTGACAACTGGGATGCCGGCCGAGATCGCCGCCTCAAGCGGCGCCTTGAGCGTCTGGTAGTCGGCCAACGCAACGATCATGCCGTCGACATGCGCGGCGGTCGCCTGTTGGATGAGGCGAACCATATCCGCAAGGTCACCCGTCGGAGGGTTCTGGTACGTGGTCTGCACCCCCATTTCGTCGCCGGTCTCCTTCAGCGCATTCTTGATCACATTCCACCAGGTGTCGCTGTCGGGCGCGAAGCTGATGAAGACGATTTTCTCGCCTTTCGCATAGGCCATTGAGATCGCCGACGTGGCGATCATCGCGCCAAGCATGATTGATTTCAGGATCTTCTTCACTTTGCTATCCTCCCTTAGGGGCGCTTCCAGTTTGCAACCGCCGGAAGCAGGCGCGGTATGCCGGTCAGGCGCGGCGTCTTTGCGCTTGTTGGTCAGCCGCAGCTTCAAAACGCGGGTAGTCCCATCCCTCGGCGATGGCCCGTGCGAGCAGCGCCTTCTGGCTTTCGGGCGCCAGGCCGCCGACCGGGGGAGTGGTGTCGAGATTGGTGGGAAAAGGGTAGGCATCCGCGGTTGCCGCGATAACCCCCGCCCTTTCCTGCGCCGAGAGACTGCCAAGATATGGGAAAATAGCCTTCACCATCGCTAGGCGGTCGATGTTCTCCATATGCTTGGCGAACGCCGAGGCAACCTGCAGCAGGTTCACCATTCGAACGAAATCGGTCGTTTTGTTCTCGCCCGCGGCGTGGAACAGCGCCGGGCTGAAGAAGATCGCATCGCCCTTGGCCATCGGGAGCTGGACGCAGTTCGCTTCGAAATAGTCGCGGAATTCTGGAAGCTGTGCAGCGACATAGCCCTGAGGATACTTTTGCGAGTGAGGAAGCAGCTTCGTGGTGCCGCTCGCAGCAGGCATGTCGACATGAGCTACCCCGCCTTGGAGGATCAGCGTTGGGCCCATGAGGTGAATGTGCGGCGGGTAAAGTGCCATCTGGTCAGGCGTCATAAAGCCCAGATGATAGTCACGGTGCGGGGCCTGCGCCTTGCCACCCGGACGCACCTGATTAACCTGCGTTGCCAGCTGGTAGTCCGGACCCAGCCAGGCGCGACAAGCCAGATCGACAATTGGGTTGCCCATGTATCGCACGTAGACTTCAGGAGCGCGCAGGCACAGCTTTTGCAGGCTGTTCCAGATGCGGTCGTTGGCCCCGGCCTTCGCGAAGTGGTCGCCGCCCGAGATACCGGCAGCTCGTTCATCCGCGATAATCTCCCGAAAGATCTCGGTCGCCGCATCGACGGCGGAAAGGTCCCTGAACGCACTGCGGACGACGAAAACACCAGGCCCCTTTCCAATTACATTGGCCCATTCCCGCTTGATGCCCTCGTCCACCTCGCGGCCGTCGTAGATCGGGATGTTGGATGTGATTTCGGCCGCTCGAGGATAGTCGGCTGTGGCCACCTCTACCTGGGATCGAAAGTCATCCAGCTGTATCGCGCCAAGGAATTCATCGGATCCATTCATCACAAACATCCCTAATCACTCCTGTTGTGGACCCCTGTGACGTCCAACTGCGCAACCGACAGGCACACAGGCGCCTAGTAATCGGGGGCGAAGACCTTTTCGCGCTCTCGATGGCGCGAACGTTTTTCTGCGGTGAGCCGCAGCCCAGACCTCGCGTGACCCCGCATCACCCGATCGGCCAGTTCGTCTGTACTCGTCAGCCGATCTCTTTGACCGCAACGACCCGGTGTTCGGTCACGGATTTTGCCGCGGCCTCGGCCAGGACGAGCGCGAGCCTCCCATCCTCGAACCCGACCTCGACAGGCTTTTTGGCCTCGATGGAATTTACAAAGGCGCTGATCTCGGCATTGAACGCTTCGGAATAGCGCTCGATGAAGAAATTCAGCAGCGGCGCGGAGACGTTCGTCGCGTCGCGGACATGCTTGGTGACATGGTTGTTGCGACGATTTTCCGAAATTAGCATGCCCTTGTTGCCAAGTAGTTCGACCCGCTGGTCGTATCCGTAGGCTGCCTGTCGCGAGTTCGTGATTATTGCCTGCTTGCCTGAAGCAGTGGATAGGACAGCCGCGATGGTGTCGTAGTCGTTGCAGCGTTCCATCAGCGGAGGATCCACCAGTCGCGATCCACTGGCCGAGACCGCAACCACCTCCTCGCCCAGGAGGTAGCGGGCGAGGTCGAAGTCGTGGATGGTCATGTCGCGGAAGATGCCGCCGGAGACTTCGATGTAAGCGGAAGATGCCATGCCGGGGTCGCGCGAGGTGATGATCACCTGGTGCAGGTCGCCGATCTCGCCAGCCAGCATCGCCTCGCGCGCGGCCCGGTGACCGGGGTCGAAGCGACGCACGAAGCCCAGCATGATCGGCACATCGCTAGCGCCGATGCGGCGCTTGCAGAGTTCGACCCGCTTCAAATCCAGATCTATCGGCTTTTCGCAGAGGATTGGCTTTCCGGCCCTGACCGCGGCTTCGATCAGATCTGAGTGGGTGCTGGTAGAAGTAGCGATCAGCACGGCATCGACGTCGTCCGCTGCAAACACGGCGTCGGAAGACTGAAATACCGGCACGCCGTACCTGGCGCCGCAGGCGGAGGCCGCGTCTAGGTTCACATCGTAGACGCCGGCCAGTCTTGCTCCTGAATGCGCCGCAACGTTTGCGGCATGCATCACTCCAATTCGGCCACAGCCGAGCACAGCGATTCGTTGCAACAATTCCTCCCAGAAATCGATCGCAACAAATTTCGTTGCAAAAGCCTGCAATGTTTGTTGCGCTTCAGCCAAATTGTCAATAGGAATTGTCGTTGCCAACGGGAGAAAGCGCCGGAGGGAGAATTGGCGACGTACGGGGGCAAGACCCGTTCACCTGCTGATACGATGCTCAAGGCCCTGTGCGATTGCAGGGGAGCAGCACGTATTTGATGCGCCATGATAGTCCAGAATGGACAGCCGGCCTCTCGCTCATTTCGGCAAACACTGAATGCTCGTCCAACGTGCTCGGGAGTTGTAGATGAAAGCAAGGCTCGGAATCGCGCCCATCGCCTGGTGGAACGACGATCTGGAAGAATTATCCGACGATGTCAGTCTCGATGAATGCCTGAGGCAAGCCTCTGTGGCAGGCTTCACTGGCATGGAGACCGGCAGACGGTTCCCGCTCGACCCCGCTGAGCTCGGTCCGATCCTGGATAAGTTTGGCATCTCGATATGCGGGGGCTGGTTTTCCGGGGCACTTCTCGACGGCGATATTGAGCGCGAGAAAGACCGGATCGCGCCGCAGATGGAGCTGTTCAAGGTTATGAACGCTCCTTGCATCGTCTATGGCGAGGTGGCGCGCTCTATCCAGGGCGACCGCGCCAAACCGTTGGCAACCAAGCCAAAGCTGAGCGAGGAGGACATTCGGACATACGGCGCGAAAATGACCGACTTTGCCGAATGGTGCGCCGAACAAGGAATGCCTATCGCCTACCACCACCACATGGCCGCCGCGATCGAGTCCGAGGCGGAAGTCGATCTCCTGATGAAGCACTCAGGCGAGGCCCTGCCGCTGTTGTTTGACGCTGGGCACATGGCTTTCGCCGGTGGCGACGCCTTGGGCGTCATCGACAGGCACAGCGCGCGCATCTCCCATGTACACACCAAGGATGTCAGGTTCGACGTGATTAAGGCGATTGATCGCGACAGGGAAAGCTTCCTCGACGCCGTCGTCAAAGGCGCCTTCACGGTGCCTGGCGACGGCGACCTCGACTTCGGGGCGATCGTTAAGCGCTTGGCGCGATATGGCTATGAAGGATGGTTCGTGGTCGAAGCCGAGCAGGATCCAAAGGTTTCTCCCCCAATAGCGATGGCGATCAAGGGACATGCTGAACTGATGAGGGTCATGGCCGCCGCCGGATATGAGGTCGTGCAATGAACCGTGTGGATGGAAGGTCTGCGTCGTAGCCGGAACACTCTCCGGCCTGGGAGCCGCGGGGTCGCTCTCCGCCTGCCCGAAGCGGGTGCATACGGCCTCGCCAGCCTCCGAATACGTGCACGGCGCGATTTTGCCGGTCGATGGCGGCTGGCTAGCGCGTCAGCCTGCAATAGTGCCGGGGCGGTCGTCCAAACGCGGCTTATAGCGCGCCGTTACCTTCGGGATAACCCAAGAGTTTAGTTGCTCGCTAAAGCATGCCTCCCGAAAGTGTGCAGCGGTTTCGGGAGGCATGCTTTAAATCAAAGACCTGAAGCAGGTTGCGTGAATCCTCTTTCACGCGACATGCTTTAGGGTGGAGACCCAGCGAGTCTCAACCGCCGACGTGTGAACGGCCTCAACGAGTTCCTGAACGCGCTGCCCGGACTTGAAGCCGAACGGCTCGGAGCGCTGGCCCGCGATGGCCTCAAGAAACAGCGCTATCTCGATCGCCTTGAGATCGTTGAAGCCAAGTTGATGGCCTGGGGCGACGCAGAACAGTCCGTAGGGCGGATGATCAGGCCCTGCTTCAATCCGACGGAAACCACGGACACGGCCAGCATCCGCCGCGACGTAGAAATGAAGCTCGTTGAAGCGCTCTTGGCTGAACGTCAACGCGCCCTTGGAACCGTAGATCTCGAAGTCATGCTGCATCTTGCGGCCGGTCGCCACCCAACTCGCCTCGATGCTGCCCGTGGCGCCGTTGGCGAAGCGCAAGAATGCGCGGCCGATGTCGTCGACCTCGACGGCGGTACGGCCGCCCTTGGCGTCCGGGCGACTGTTGATGACGGTGACCTCGTCGCCAAGAACGCGTTCGATAGGGCCGATCAGGAACTCGGCGGTCGCCAAGGCATGACTGCCGAGATCGGCCAGCGCACCGCCACCCACCGGGTCGAGGCGGAAGGTGAAGGGACCGTTCGCGTCGCCCATGTAGTCTTCGGCGTGAATCCCGCGATAGCTACGGATTTCGCCAAGCTCGCCGGATGCGATGAGTTCACGGGCCAGCGCCATCATCGGATTGCATAGATAGTTGAACCCGACCTGTGTGCTTACGCCGGCAGACACGGCAGCGTTTGCCATCTCGGCGGCCTCTGCTGCGCGCGGTGCAAGCGGCTTCTCGCAATAGACATGCTTGCCGGCGGCGATCGCGGCCAGCGCCATCTCGTGGTGGAACGCGTTTGGCGCGGTGATGTCGACAAGATCGATATCCGGATCGCTGACAAGTCGGCGCCAATCGCCGGTAGCGTTCTTGAAGCCGAGCCCACGCGCAGCTGCGCGGGCAAGTTCTTCGGTGCGGTCCGCGACGGTATGAAGCTCGAGCTCGAAAGGCAGATCGAAAACACGTTCCGCCGCGGCGAACCCGAACGAATGGGTCTTGCCCATGAAGCCGGTCCCGATCAGCCCGACCCGTAGCTTGGGTTTCTCATTTCCCATTGATTTCTGATCCATTGACGACGAGCGTAGGGTCGATCTTGCCTTCGAAGAAATCGAGGACGTTCCTGACCGAGGACACCGCCATGCGTTCCCCGCATTCGGCGGTGAGACCGGCGATGTGCGGCGTCAGGATCACCTGATTCATAGCCAGCAGCGGATTATCCGGGTCAGGGGGCTCGTAGTCGAAAACATCTAGTCCCGCGGCCGCCACCGCGCCACCGCGCAGCGCCTCGATCAGGGCGGACTCGTCGACCACGCCGCCGCGTGCGGTGTTGATCAGTATGACGCCGCGTTTCATGAGCGCGAATTCACGAGCGCCGATCAACGGCCTCTCACCCTTGGGCGCGTGCACGGAAATCGCGTCGGCACGACCGACCGCCGCGTCGAGGTCGCCGGCCGACCTTACCTGGCCATCCGGCCAGCCAACCTTCTCAAGAAAAGGATCGTAGGCTTCGACCTCCATGGAAAAGCCAGCGGCCATACGGGCCAGATGCCGGCCAATCCGGCCGTAACCCATGATGAGCAGCCGCTTGCCCGCTAGTTCCGACGCCTCGAGCTTGTTGCGCCAGTTCCAGCCTTTTTCGCGAACGGCCCGATCGGCGCGCAGCGTGCGCTTGGCGGCTGCCAGCAGCAGCATGATGGCGTGCTCGGCCACGGAGACGGAATTGACATCGCCGACGACGGCCAGCGCGATACCACGCTTGTTGAGCGCCGGCAGGTCGACCGAGTCGTAGCCGACCCCATGCCGCGAGACGATGCGGAGGTTGCGTGCATTGTCGATAGTCGGAGCCGACAGCGGCTGGGTGCGAATGACCAGCCCATCGGCCTTGCCGATCAGCGAGGCATAGCTTGGTTCGGAAACCTCCTCGACATAGTCGTAAGTTACACCCGGAGCCCGATCGAGGAGGGCGACGCCGCTAGGATGCAGTTTACCTGCGACAAGCACGTGCGGCATCAGTAGCCTCCCCTGGCGTCGGCACTCTTGGCGGGCGCTGCTGCCGTTAGCGCTCGGAACCGCCTCACGGCGGCGTCAGCTGCGCCGGCGAGCAGGCGCACGTCGTTGGAGACGGTGGTCATGTCGAAGCCCCACCCCACGGCGCGGCCGGCATATTCCGGAGTGCCGCAATGCAGCGCGGCGCGAATGCCATGATTGCGGCATGCCCGCACAATCGTTTGCAACGCCTCGATCATTTCCGGCTCTTCGCGGTCGAAGGCCGGAGGCAGGCGACCGCCGTGCAGGCTGAAGGTCAGGTCGGCCGGCCCGACATAGATGCCGTCGAGCCCTGGCGTGGCCGCGATCGCATCGAGATTAGCCATCGCGTCGGCGGTCTCGACCATCGCGAAGGCGAGGATTTCGCCATTGGCTTCCGCCGCATAGTTGGCGCCGACCGCGAAATTGGCGCGGGTTGGCCCGAAGGAGCGCTGACCCACCGGCGGATAGCGCACACAGGAGACAAATCTTGCGGCTTCCTCCGCGGTGTTGATCATCGGGCAGATGATCCCGTAGGCGCCGGCGTCCAGTGCCTTCATGATGATGCCCGGCTCGAGCCAGGGGACACGCACCAGCGGGGTGACGCCCGAGGCGCGCATGGCCTGCAGCATGGGCAGCATGGCGTTGTAGTCGAGCGCGCCGTGCTGCAGGTCGATGCCGATGCTGTCATAGCCCTGCGCGGCCATGATCTCGGCGGTGAACGAATTGCCTATCGAGAGCCAGCCATTGATGGTCGGACGGCCATCGGCCCAGAGCTTCCTGAGGATGTTGGGGATCATGGCGGCAGCCCTAGAACACGACTTGGGCAAGCTTGGTGTCGAGGTAGTCCCTGATCGACTCGATACCCCCTTCCCTGCCCATACCCGAAAAATTGGTGCCGCCGAACGGCGCCTCCGAGGCTGCAAGAGCGAAGCTGTTGATGCCGACCATTCCAGCCTTCAGTTCGGCAACCGCCCGGCGTGCACGCTTCGGGCTTTGTGTGAACGCGTAGGCCGAAAGCCCCATGTCGGAGGTGTTGGCGCGTTGCAGCGCCTCGTCGTCGCTGGAGAACGAGCCGATCGCCGCCACCGGCCCAAAATTCTCCTCGGCGAAGACCGCCATGTCGTCGCTGACATTGGTCAGCACCGTGGGCTCGAAGAAATGCCCGGCATTGAACGCCGCCGCACGGCGGCCGCCGGCGGCGACCGTGGCTCCTTGCCGTTCGGCCTCCGCGACCACGGCCTCGATGTCTGAGAGCCGCTTGCCGTTGATCAGCGGCCCCATCTGCACCGAGGGGTCGAGACCATCGCCAAGCTTTAGCGACTTCGCCCGGGAGACGAAGCCCTCGACGAATTTGTCATGCAGGCTTTCATGGATGAAGAAGCGGTCGGGCGTAACGCAGACCTGGCCGGCGTTGGCATATTTGGTCGGCACCGCCACACCGAGCGCGGTCTCGAGATCGGCATCATCGAAGACGATCAGCGGCGCGTTGCCGCCCAGTTCCATCGAGACCTTCTTGACCGTATCGGCGGCATCGCGGATCATCTGCTGACCGACCCGCGTTGAGCCGGTCAGGGACACTTTCCGGACTACTTTCGACGCCATGATCGGCGTGTAGGTGGCTTCCGTGGGGCCGACCAGCAGGCTGACCGCGCCCGCAGGCAACAGGCCCGCTCGCATGCAGTCAATCATGACCATGGCCGTGCCCGGGGTCTGGCTCGAGGGACGCACCACGATCGAACAGCCGGCGGCCAGCGCTGGCGCGACCTTGCGGGCCACCAGTGCTGCGGGGAAATTCCAGGCCGTGAAGGCCGCGGCGACGCCGACAGGCTCATGCAGGACCTCGAAACGCCCGCCCGGGACACGGCTCTCGATGACACGTCCGTAGATGCGACGCGCCTCCTCGGCATGCCAGCGGAATTGATCGACCGCGAGAGCCCATTCCCGCTCCGACTGCGCCAGCGGCTTGCCGGTCTCGCTGGAGATCATCCGTGCCCCTTCGTCCTTGCGGCGCAGCATTTCGTCGGCTATCCGATGCAGGGCGTCGGCCCGCTCGAAGGCGGACTTGGCTCTCCAGGAACGAAATCCGCGATCAGCGCTCTCAAGCGCGGCGCGAGTGTCCTCCCCACTCGCGTTCGGTACCTCGCCAAGCGCCCGTTCGGTGACCGGACTGAGGACCGGCGTGAAGCCTCCTCCGCCCGTTGAGTGCCAGGCTCCATCAATGAAAAGTCCGTAGTCGCTATACATCTGAGCACCCCAAATGCAGTACGAGACACGCCACGCGGCAGCGCAACGGTCACAAGATTCCGGCATGGTGGGATGAGCGTTCCGCTCCCTGCGGAGCAACCTCCGGCTGCGCTGATCCTCGGCATGGCCGATGGATCGCGAGCCCTGCGCAGGCTGGCGCAATCCTCCCTAAAACCGTATTGCAACAATCATTGCAAGATCTATTGGTTTGTCAATAGACATTTCATGGCAGATCGCAACCATTCGATTTTCGCTTCAATACGGAGCAGCACAAGACTGCGCCGCTCCCCCCTTCATCGCCACCCGCAGCATGGTGCTCACCGCCCGCGGCACAGAAGAGCTATTGCCCTGTGACTGTCGGGATGCGCGGGTCAACGCCATTGTTCTGCAAGCGCGCTGCCAGCGCTACTGTTAGCGCCTGCGCAAGACACATCGGGGCCGCAAGCGATCTTGAGAACGTGTATTCGTGCTCGGGCACCGCAAAAAGCACGCGTGCGCTCTTGGTCAGCGGCGACAAGGTGCTGTCCGAAATCGCCACGATGGGGACGCCCCTGCTGGCAACCTCTTCCACGACATTCACGACCTCGTTTGCATAGAACCGGAACGATACCGCGAAAAGCACATCCTGTGGGCGGATCACGCGAGCCATATGCGTGGCGAGCCCGCCGCCAGGGTCCAGCAACGTGCATCGCTTGCCCAGCATCGTCAGTATGTAACGCAGGAGTTCGACCACTGGCGCCGAGCGCAATTGCCCGATCAGATAGATGACGTCGGCCTTCTCGAGCAGGTTGACGGCTTCGGCCAAATCTGCCGGCGGGATAGCTGTGAGCATCTCCTGCAGCGAGGCGATATCACGAACGACCAGATCGTGCATCAGGCCGAACTCGCTGCGGTCAGTTCGCGCCCCCAGTTCCGTCTCCAGCGCCTTGACGCGCGCTTCAAAGCCGGGCGCCGCGGTGGACAATCGCTTCTGGAAAAGGGTCTGAAGATCCTTGAACCCCTCATAGCCTAGTGCCTGGGCAAAGCGCACGAAGCTCGATGCGTGAACACCGCTGCTTTCCCCGATCGCGTTCACGGATCGCACCGCAACATCATTTGGGTTCTGCGTGAGATATACGGCTATCTTCTGGTATGACTTGCTCATCTGCTCATACCGATCGTGGATCACGCGGATGAGTTCCTCGTAGTCCTTTGGGGCTTTCACTTTCTCATCCACGGCCAACATCCTTGCAATTTTTGTTGCATGATGGCTTCTTTGCACTTGGTTTACCAGCGGAGAATTCCGGCTCGAAAACCGGTGATCCGGATTTGTCGTTGCATTCTGCTGCAATGCCACTTGCAAAAAAGTCAGTTCCGCAATAGGAATTGAATTCATCATTCGGCATGATGTTGCCGCGATGCCCGGAGGAGTCAAATGTCAGTGGTCCGTCTGACCATGGCGCAAGCCCTGGTCCGCTATCTTTGCAATCAGTTCACGATCGTCGACGGAGAGCGGGTACTGCTTTTTCCGGGCGTCTTCGCCATCTTCGGGCACGGCAATGTGACCTGCCTGTCGGAAGCGCTGGAAGCGGTCCAGGATAGGTTGCCAACATGGCGCGGGCAAAACGAGCAGTCGATGGCACTCGCGGCAATCGGTTTCGCCAAAGCCAAGCGCCGCCGCCAGATTATGGTGGCCGCAACCTCGATCGGCCCCGGCGCCCTCAACATGGTCACCGCCGCCGGGGTGGCCCATTCGAACCGTCTGCCGGTGCTGCTGCTCTCCGGCGATACTTTCATCAATCGCCGCCCCGACCCGGTCATGCAGCAGGTCGAGCACTTCGGCAATCCGACCATTAACGTCAATGACGCCTTCAGGCCGGTAACCCGCTATTGGGACCGCATCGTTCATCCCGAAGGCATAATCTCCTCCCTCCCCCAGGCAGTCGCCACCATGCTCGATCCGGCTGATTGCGGCCCGGCATTCATCGCACTGCCGCAGGATGTCCAGGAGATGGCTTGGGACTACCCAGAGGAATTCTTCGCCGAGACGGTGCACGCGATCCCGCGGCCACGGCCTGATGCCGACCGGCTTGCAGAAGCGGTGAAGCTGCTGAAGGCTGCCAAGCGCCCGCTTATCATTTCTGGTGGCGGCACACGCTACTCAGGCGCCGAGCAGGTGTTGGCCGACCTTGCCCTCATCCACGGCATTCCGTTGTGTGAGACGATCGCCGGCAAAGGCACGGTCAGCCACAATCATCCGGCCTATGTCGGCCCGATCGGCATCGTTGGCTCGACTTCGGCCAACGCGCTTGCCGCGTCAGCGGATGTGATCGTTGCCGTCGGCACGCGCTTGATGGATTTCACCACCGGCTCCTGGAGCGCTTTCGCGCAGGACGCCAAGTTCATTTCCATCAACGCGGCCCGTTGGGACGCGACCAAGCATCGAGCTCTGGCGGTGGTGGGCGACGCCCTGGCCTCGCTCAACGAGATGGGAGCGGCGCTGGAGGAGTGGCAGGCGCCAAGGGAATGGACCGAGAAGGGCCGTGTCGAGTTCGCCAAGTGGAACAAAGCGCTGGATGGGTACCAGCAGCCGACCAATCAGCCCGTTCCCACCTACGCCCAAGTCATCGGCATCGTGAATGCGCGCGCAGGCGAGCGTGACCTGGTCATCACGGCTGCGGGCGGACTGCCGGGTGAGGTCATGAAGAACTGGCGCGTCAAGGCTCCCAATACGTTCGACTGCGAATTCGGCTTCTCATGCATGGGCTACGAGATTGCCGCCGGCTGGGGTGCCGCCATGGCCGACCCGACGAGAACGCCGATCGTGATGATCGGCGATGGCACCTACATGATGATGAACTCGGACATTTATTCCACGGTCCTGTCGGGCCATAAGATGGTGGTGATCGTCTGCGATAACGGCGGCTACGCCGTCATCAATCGTCTCCAGAATGCCAAGGGCGCTGCCTCCTTCAACAACCTGATCAAGGATTGCCGCGTGAAGGAGCCGTTCAGCGTCGATTTTGTGAAGCACGCCGAATCGATGGGCGCGCTCACTCGGCGCGTCGACAGTCTGGCGGACCTCGCGCAAGCCGTCGATTGGGCCCTCGGAACGGACCGGACAACGGTCATCACGCTGGTGTCCGATGGTTTCACCTGGACGCCTGGTGATGCCTGGTGGGATGTGGGTGTGCCCGAGGTTAGCGCCAGGCCGCAGGTGCAGGAAGCGCATATGGAACAGGCTCAAGCTCGCAGGAAGCAGCGCGTAGGCGTCTGACTTCATCACAATCCGAAGGTCAAATCTCATGACGGCGTTTGTCGAGTTGCGCGACGTCGCGAAGACGTATGGGGTGAATCCTGTTCTCGGGGATCTCACCTTGTCGGTCGATCGTGGGGAAATTCTTGCCCTCGTGGGCGAGAATGGCGCCGGGAAATCTACCTTGATGCGCATCGTTGGCGGCTATGTGCCGCCGACGGCCGGCACGGCCTTGATCGGCGGACGTCCCCTCCCCGCGACCGTTCAAAGTGCCGAGAATGCTGGGATCGTCCTTATCCACCAAGAGTTCTGCCTCGCGCCGGACCTGACCGTCGGCGAGAATATTTTCATCGGCCGCGAACCTCGTCGCCACCTTCTCGTCGACTATCCGAAAATACACAGAGATTCCCGCCTGCTTCTGGACGCATTGGGCTCGTCAGCCGATCCCCGCGCCAAGCTTTCCGGCCTGCCCAACACCGAATGGCAGATGGTGGAAGTGGCAAAGGCATTCGCGAGGAACCCGAAACTTCTGCTCATGGATGAACCGACCGCCGTGCTGGGCGCTCGCGAAGTGGAAGCCCTATTCCGGCGGATGCGGCAATTCGTGTCGGACGGAGGTTCCATCATCTTCACTTCTCATCGTCTCGACGAGGTGAAGGCGATCGCCTCCAGAGTGGCTGTTCTTCGGGACGGGCGCATCCGGCATGTTGGACCGGCGTCGGAACTGACGGAAGACGAGATGGCGGCGCTGATGGTCGGCCGCGAACTCAGCCAACTCTATCCAGTAAAGAGTGCAATGCCCGCGGGCGACGTCGTGCTCAGCGTCGACGATCTGCAAAGCCCGCCTCATGTCAGTGGAGTCAGCTTCCGACTGCGCCGCGGCGAGATCCTTGGAATTGCCGGACTGGTCGGTTCCGGCCGGACCGAAGCATTTGAAGCGCTCGCCGGCCTGAGACCCGCGCAATGCCGGAACTTCGCTTTTGCCAAAGCCGCAAGCGGACACCTGCCCAAGGCGCGCGAGGCATGGGCCGCCGGCTTGGCCTACCTGACCGAGGATCGCAAGGGTAAAGGGCTTCTCCTGGATGCCGGCCTCGATGAGAACGTTTCCCTTACCGTCGGTGCGCTAAGAGGTCGGGCCTGGATCAACAGAGCGGAAGAACGCGGACGGCTGGACCAGGCTGTTCGCGAGTTCGACATACGAAGGGGCGCCCCCAACGCAATCGCGCGCTCGCTCAGCGGCGGCAACCAGCAGAAGGTCCTGATCGCCAAGACCCTAGCGAGCCGCCCGGATGTGGTCATCTTCGACGAACCGACCCGCGGCGTCGACATAGGCTCCAAGCAGCAGATCTACCGGGTCATCGCCGGGCTTGCCGCGCAAGGCGCCGCTTGCGTGGTGATCTCTTCCGAGATGCAGGAAGTCATCGGTCTGGCGCATCGCGTGCTGGTGATGCGCAAAGGCAGCGTCGCCGGCGAATTGACCGGCAACGACATCAACGAGGGCACCATCGTTCGCCTCGCTATGGGTCTGACCAAGGAGGCCGCATAAAATGAACACCGCCGCCAACCCCGCCGATGCCATGCCACACCGTTCGTGGTTTGGCGCCACCAAGCGACTTAGCGCGTTGGGACCTATCATGGCCCTGCTGGCGCTGATCTTCATCGGCAGCATGCTGAGCGACAGTTTCCTGTCTGCTGGCAACCTATCCAATCTGCTGACCCGCTCGGCAATCGTCGGCATCATCGCCATTGGCGCCACCTACGTTATCACCGCTGGTGGCCTCGACCTTTCCGTCGGATCAATGTCGGCGCTGATCGCTGGCCTAGTCATCATGGGCATGAACGCTGCAGGCTCGTCGCTCGGGGACAGTTGGCTGGTCGTGCTGATCGGCATAGTCCTGGCATTGGCGCTGGGCGTGGTCGCGGGCTCGCTTAACGGCGTCCTCGTTGTCAAGGGCGGCATCGACGCCTTCATCGTCACCTTGGGCACGATGGGCATTTTCCGCTCCGTCATCACCTGGCTTTCGGACGGTGGTTCGATCTCGCTTTCAAGCAGCCTCAAGGGGATCGCGCGACCACTCTACTATGGCTCAGTCGCCGGCGTAAGCTATCCGTTGATCGCGATGATCGTTCTAGCGATAGGGGCGGAATTGGTCCTGCGCCGCGCCCGGCTTGGCCGCCACATCACCGCCATCGGGTCAAATCCGGAAGTAGCCAGATATTCGGCCATCCGCGTCCACCGCGTGCGGATCCTGACTTACGTGTTCCAAGGGGTCTGCGTTGCCCTGGCCACGATGATCTATGTTCCGCGGCTCGGCGCCGCGACGCCATCAACCGGTCTCCTGTGGGAGCTTGAAGCTATCGCCGCCGTGATCATCGGCGGGACCGCGCTCAAAGGCGGCTTCGGCCGCATTTGGGGGTCGATCGTGGGGGTCCTTATTCTCGGCCTGATCGACAACATCCTAAACCTCACGGCGCTCGCCAGCCCATATCTCAACGGCGCGTTCCAGGGGGTCATCATCATCATCGCCGTTTATCTGCAGAAGGGTCGCCGAGAGGTCTGACCCGCTATCCTAGAGAGGAGCACACCGTGGAGAAGAGAACTTTCCTAAAGGGCGGAGCGATCGCGCTCGCGCTCGGCGCCGTAGGCATGCCGAAAACTTCCTTGGCAGCGGGCGGTAAGACGATCGGCATTTCCATTCCGGCGGCAACCCATGGCTGGACCGGCGGTCTCAACTTCCAGACCAAGCGTACCGTCGAACAGATGAAAAAGGCCTTCCCTGACATCGAGTTCGTGGTCGCTGCCGCCAACGACGCTTCCAAGCAGGTCAACGACGTCGAGGATCTCGTCGCGCGAGGCATCGACGCGCTGGTGATCCTGCCGTTTGAATCCGAGCCCCTGACCGAACCGGTGAAGCAGGCCAAGGCCAAAGGCGTGTTCATAACGACCGTCGATCGCGGCTTGTCGGAGGAAGGCATCGAGGACCTCTATGTCGGCGGCAACAACCCGCAATACGGCGTGATCGCGGGGCATTACTTCAAGAAGAAGTTTCCCGATGGTGCCAAGATCGTCGTCATGAGGGGCATTCCAACCACGATCGACAATGTCCGCATCGATGCCTTCAAAAAGGAGTTGGGGGGCTCGAAGGTCCAGATTCTCGACATGCAGTTCGCCAACTGGAATCCGGACAAGGGTTTCGAGGTGATGCAGGACTTCCTGCAGAAATATGACGCCATCGACGGCGTGTGGGCGGGCGACGACGATGCCGCGCTCGGCGCCATGGAGGCAATCAAGCAGGCCAATAGGCCGAAACAGATCGTAGTTTTGGGCGGTTCCGGCATGAACAAAGTTGTCAAGATGGTCAAGGACGGCGGCGGCGCCGTCGACGCCGACATTTTCTATCCGCCAACCCTGATCATCCCGGCGATCGAGCTTACTACCATGCGCACCGCGACGCAGGCGCCGATTCGGGGGCGCTACATCCTGGACAGCCCCTTGATCACCAAGGACAACGCGGAAGAATTCTATTTTCCCGATTCGCCGTACTGAAGGATCGTAGGTCAGACCTTCAGACATTCAGGTGCTGGCGCGGCAGTAGCGGCGCCAGTTCTACACACTGTCGCGAGGCAGCCCGTCGGATAATGACTTCTAGAGCGTCGGGCCGACAATGCATTGCGGGCAGTGACGTCTGCCTTTAGGCAATCACAACAGTCCAGAACGTCCGGTATGCTGAGCAATGCGGCCATCACGATTATGTGCTGTTGCCAACCGCACTGAGCGACGAACCCCGCCCACGTGATGGGACCGACATGACATTAGTCAAGTCAGGCCTGGCCAATTCGCATCTGCTTCTTGAGAAGGAACCGGGCGAGGTTGTTGATATTTCGCGGCGCCACCCTTTTGGGGAGATGTGCCAGCAGGCCCTGGGATTTGACGTCGTTTTGAAATCGCTCTGCCCAGTCCTCGGTGTGATTGTCCCGCTGCAGCCGCAAATTCGTCTTGAACTCGCGGTTCGGCATTTCAATCGACAATTGCCGGGCCACCGATGCCACATAAGGGCGGGGGTCGTCCAACAGGTCTTCGTAAAAGAAATGATCGTAGGGCAGGTCCGTCATGCGCAGGTAGGCTTCCCAGAAGGCATAGCTCTGTTCGATCAGGAAATAGGCCTGGCAGATACCGGCGAAGTCATATTGCGGAACCAAATCCGCGCCGTCCGTGCTTCTCCAACGGCCTGAGGCCTTTGCCCGGCAATAGGAAATCGCTTGGCGAAGGCGATCCCGCCGCTCCAGCAGGACCAAACCCATGGCATGGCGTCGGAGGCATTCCGCAAGGAAGTCGGCTCCATATTTCGCCTGCGACCAGTGAAGGTGCCGGGGAAACAGCTTTACGGCGAACCTGCCATTTGCCGTCCCGCCGCGATCGATCACCGCGGACATGAGTTCGTCGAAGGATTTCGGCTTGCATCCCAGATTGGCCGTATCAAGCCATTCTGCCGACTTGCCGAACAATCCCGTGCTGTTTGCCAGGCTGCCAAGCCATTCGGAGCCGCTACGGGCCTCCGTCAGTATCGCCACGCCTTTCATGCGTGCTGATTGCCCGCTGCCTGCAAACGCATGATCCTCATTGCGGAATATGGTTCTTCCTGATCGCCCCTCGGCATGCTTACAACTCCACCTAAACAGCGCTGCAACGGCCAGACGCTGATATCGTTCCGTCGATTCTACCTTAGGCTAAGCTAAAATAAGTGCGAAATCCGCCACGTTGAGGCGATCGACGCCAGGCTGCACAAGATCTGTTGTGAAGAGACCGGCCAGCAACGTGGCCGGTCCTTTGGGTCAGGCAGAAGCCGGTTACAGCCAGACCCTGGCCCATACGCGCTCGCGCCAGCAGCGCACGTGGCGCCGGCCGTGACGCCAGGTCCGGCGGCAAACCCTGCGCCAGACACGGCGGCGCCCATGGCGGCGGCGCCAGCGGCGATCATGACGCCATTCGCCGTAGCGATGCCAGCGACGATGCGAGACCTGCTCCAGTTCGACCTCGTCATCCCCTTCGAAGACAGCCGGATCCGGCTTGTCGAGCTCATCGAGAATCCCGTTGCCCTGCGGGATACCGGCAATCGCGCGGCCGGGTCCGGCCACACTCGCAAAGGCCACCACCCCCGCGGCGCCAAGCATTCCAGTAAGAAACAACCGACGTTCCATCGAACCCTCTTCCAAGTTGATCATCGGCATCTCCTTCCCTCGGCGAAATGGGCTTCAGCGGGCATGCCGATCGTGCCTGAACGCGCGGTCGCGATTGTTGTTCCCTCATCCCACTTCGCGCAGGATGAAATCGTGCAGCATCTTGGCGGCCGGCGACAACACCCGGTTCTTGACCGTGATCAGGCTGTAAGGCCTCACCTCGATGTCGAATTCGGTCTGGACAACGTCGATGGCACCGGCCAGTCCGTCGGGATTCTGGATGAATTTCGCCACCTGGACCGAAACCGGTGCGATGGCGTCGGATTGGGCGACCATGACCAGCGTCAGAAGCAGAGAACTGGTGTTGAGGATCCTGTCCGGCAGCGCGATGTTGCGGTTCAGGAAATTACTCTCCATCGCCTGGCGCAAGGGCGAGCCGCCCGATTGGAAGACCCAGTCATAGGCGGCGGTATCTTCCAGCCGCACCACGCTGCCCCGGGTGAGCGGATGCCCGCGGCGCACGATCAGGCAAGCTTTCTCGACGCCGATGACACGGGATTCGAACAGTCTCGGGTTAAGGTCGTCGGGAATGCGCGCGATGATGAAATCATGGCGCGTGGCAATCAGCTCGCGCGCCAGCACATTGGAGGTTTCCACCTGCATGGTGATCTCTATGCGTGGATAGATGCGGCGGATTTCGCGGATCGCCGGGACCGCCAGTTCGATAGCCGGCGCTGTCACGGCACCCAGGAACACCGAACCGCCCTTGCCCGCCTTGAGCTCGGCGATCTCGCGATCGACCTCGCGCATTTCCAGCAGGATCGAACGCGCACGCCGTGCCAGCGCCTTGCCGTAGGGCGTCAGCGTGATGCCGCGCGGCAGCCTTTCGCACAACTTGACCTCCAGCACCGCCTCCATCTCGCCGATCATGCGTGACGCCGCCGGCTGCGAAATGTTCATCACCTGCGCGGCGGCACTCACCCGGCCATGATCGTCGAGCGCGACGATCATGCGCATGTGACGCAGGCTGAGCCCACTGCGCAGCAAGGTTTCGCCATCGCCTGGCTTTTCACTGTGACCGTTTGAAACCGCAGCCGGATTTCGCAGCGCCGCCATGCTTTCCCCGCTTTCTCTCCTGGCGGCCGGCATTCGTGCCGACCTGCCGCGTTCCAAAATAATTCATACCAATCACGATATAGCAAACATCAAAGATCGCATTTGACAGTTATGGCAAAAGGGTCGCAACGTCAGTGCGTTCCGAAATGCGACGATCGGCGACGATGGAAATCGTATCGATTGAAATCAGCGTCTCGGGACCATGGGAGGATACCGGAGATCGATATGACGGCAGCAGTGCCTCGGCGCTTCTGCACGATTGCGCGGCCCGCGACCCCCGGGGTGCCGCGTCCATCAACCAGGGAGAGTTAAGTGAAAATCATCAAGACGTTAGTCGCCGCCTTGGCGGTCAGCATAGCGGCCATGTCGGCCACCGCCTACGCAGCCGACAAGGGCCTCGTGGGCGTGCTGATGCCCACCAAGACCTCGCAGCGCTGGATCAATGACGGCGACGCCGTCAAGTCCCAGCTCGAGGCCCTGGGCTATACGGTCGACCTGCAGTATGCGCAGGACGATATCCCCAACCAGCTCAGCCAGCTTGAAAACGAGATCACCAAGGGTCCGAAGGCGCTGATCATCGCTTCGATCGACGGTACGACGATGTCGGCCGCGCTGCAGAAGGCCAATGACGCAGGCGTCGTCGTCGTCGCCTACGACCGCCTGATCAAGAAGACGGCCAATGTCGATTATTACACTACCTTCGACAATTTCGGCGTCGGCGTTATCCAGGCCAATTCCCTGGTCAAGGGCCTCAAGGAGCGTTTTCCGAACACCAAGCCGTGGAATGTCGAGCTGTTCGGCGGCTCGCCCGACGACAACAACGCCTTCTTCTTCTACAACGGCGCGATGTCCGTCCTGCAGCCGATGATCGACGACGGCTCGATCAAGATCAAGTCCGGCCAGATGGGCATGGACAAGGTCGGCACGCTGCGCTGGCTGGCCGCGACCGCACAGGCCCGCATGGACAATCTGCTCTCGGCCAACTACTCGAGCGGCGGCGCCCGCGTCGATGGCGTTCTGTCGCCCTATGACGGCCTGTCGCGCGGCATCATCGCCTCGCTGCGCGCCGTCGGTTACGGCACCGCCGACCAGCCGTGGCCTGTGGTGACCGGCCAGGATGCCGAGACCGCTTCGGTCAAGGCGATCATCGCCGGCGAACAGTATTCGACCGTGTTCAAGGATACGCGCGACCTCGCCAAGGCGACCGTCGAACTGGTCGACAAGGTGCTGTCGGGCGGCAAGCCGGACGGTCTCGACACCAAGACCTACAACAACGACGTCAAGGTCGTGCCCTCGATCCTCTTGACGCCGCACGAAGTCGACAAGTCGAACTACCAGAAGCTGGTCGTCGACTCCGGCTACATCAAAGCCGAAGACCTGAAGTAATTCCGGTTGCAAAGCGAGGGGTCCTGCGCAACGCAGGGCCCCTTTTCGTTCACCAGCGACCCCGGTATTGTTGCGGACCTCGCAGGAGCATCATTGCCCATGGCCTCGACGATTTTGGAGATGCAGGACATCACGAAGACGTTTCCCGGCGTGAAGGCGCTGTCGAACGTCAACCTGCGTGTCGAGGAAGGCGAGATCCACGCCGTGGTCGGTGAGAATGGCGCCGGCAAGTCGACGCTGATGAAAGTCCTGTCGGGCGTCTACCCCTCAGGCAGCTATGACGGCAAGATCATCTTTCGCGGCGAGGAGTGCCATTTCAAGGGCATTCACGACAGCGAGCACAAGGGTATCGTTATCATCCACCAGGAGCTTGCGCTGGTGCCGATGCTGTCGATCACCGAGAACATATTTCTTGGCAATGAACATGCCAGGCGCGGGATCATCGATTGGGATGCCAACGAGGCGCGCACGACCGGATTGCTGAAGAAGGTCGGCCTCAAGGAAGACCCCAATACGCTGATCACCAATATCGGCGTCGGCAAGCAGCAACTGGTCGAGATCGCCAAGGCGCTGAGCAAGGACGTGAAGCTCTTGATCCTCGACGAGCCGACGGCGAGCCTGTCGGAAAAGGACAGCCAGGCCCTGCTCGACCTGCTGCTCGAATTCAAGCGGCAAGGCATGACCTCGATCCTGATTTCACACAAGCTCAACGAGGTGAACCGGGTCGCCGACAAGGTGACCATCATCCGCGACGGGCGCACCATCGAGACGCTTGCCAGGAAGGACATTTCGGAAGACCGCATCATCACTTCGATGGTGGGTCGTTCGCTCGACGACCGCTATCCGCCGCGCGAGCCCAGGATCGGCGATGTCGTGCTGCAGATCCGCGACTGGTCGGTCTATCACCCGCTCCATGCCGACCGACAGGTGATCAAGGGCATCGATATCGATGTGCGCAAAGGCGAAGTGGTGGGCATTGCCGGGCTGATGGGCGCCGGACGCACCGAATTCGCCATGAGCCTGTTCGGCCGCTCCTATGGCCGCCGTATCACCGGCGAGGTGCTGCTCAACGGCAAGTCTGTCGACCTGTCCTCGGTCAGCAAGGCGGTGAAGCAAGGCATCGCCTACGTCACCGAGGACCGCAAGACCTACGGGCTGAACCTGATCGACCATATCAAGCACAACATCACGCTCGCCAATCTTGGCGGCGTGTCGCGCCACGGCGTGATCGACGACCTGCGCGAGCTCGACATCGCCAATGATTATCGCAAGAAGACCAATATCCGCGCGTCGAGCGTCTACCAGATGACCGGCAACCTTTCGGGCGGCAACCAGCAGAAGGTGGTGCTGTCGAAATGGCTGTTCGCCAACCCGGAAGTGCTGATCCTCGATGAGCCGACGCGCGGCATCGATGTCGGCGCCAAATATGAAATCTACACGATCATCGCGCGCCTGGCCGCCGAAGGTAAGGCGATCATCGTCATCTCGTCGGAAATGCCCGAACTGCTCGGCATCACCGACCGAATCTATGTGATGAACGAAGGGCGCATCGTCGGTGAAATGGCGGCGAGCGACGCCAGCCAGGAAAAGATCATGCGCGCCATCGTTCGGGGAGAAGGAAAAGCATCATGAGCACAGAGAGCGCTCCCGTACCGCAATCCGCCACTGCCGATGGCGGGACGGACACGCCACGCTTCGCGGTCTCGGCACTGGTCACCAATCTGCGCGACTACGGATTGGTGCTGGCGCTGATCGCCATCATGGTGTTCTTCCAGTTCACCACGTCGGGCACACTGTTCAAGCCGCTGAACCTCAGCAACCTCGTGCAGCAGAACTCCTTCATCATCGTGATGGCGCTCGGCATGCTGCTGGTCATCGTTTCCGGCTACATCGACCTCAGCGTCGGTTCGGTCGCCGGCTTTATCGGTGCGCTCGCGGCCAACATGATGGTGACGTGGAACCTGGGCCCGCTCAGCAATCCGCTGGTCGTGTCGATCGTCTGCCTGATTATCGGCGGTGCCATCGGCGCGGCACAGGGCTATTGGATCGCCTACCATCGAATACCGAGCTTCATCGTCACGCTGGCCGGCATGCTGATCTTCCGCGGCATGTGCCAGGCGCTGCTCGGCGGTGGCTCCTCGGTCGGCCCGCTGCCGGATGGCTTCAACAAGCTGAGTTCCGGCTTCATTCCCGACCTGATCGGCCCGCTGACGCTGATTGCACCAACCGTGAACGCGGCGGGCAAGACCATCGTCGGCAGTGGCCTGACGCTGCATATGACGACGATGGTGATCGGGGTCATCGGCGTGGCGGCTTATATTTTCTTTGGCCTCAAGGCACGACGCACGCGTGAGCGGCACGGCTACCAGGCCGAACCGTTCTCGCTCTTCACCGTCAAGACGCTGGTGATCAGTGCGCTTGTCCTGTTCCTCGTCTATCAGTTCGCCACCTACAAGGGCTTTCCGGTCGTGCTGACGGTGATGGCTGCGCTGATCGCGCTGTTCGTCTTCGTCACCAAGCGCATGACGATCGGCCGCCGCATCTACGCGATGGGCGGCAATCCCAAGGCCGCACTCCTGTCGGGCATCAACACCGAGCGGCTGACCCTCTACGTGTTCATCAACATGGGCGTGCTGTCGGCGCTTGGCGGTCTGATCATCGCGGCGCGCCTTGGACAGGCGGTGCCGGCGGCGGGCCTCGGCAGCGAACTCGACGTCATCGCCGCCGTGTTCATTGGCGGCGCCTCGGCGATGGGCGGCGTCGGTCAGGTCATCGGTTCGGTGGTCGGCGGCTTCATCATGGGCGTGATGAACAACGGCATGTCGATCATGGGTGTGAATGTCGACTGGCAGCAGGTCGTCAAGGGCCTGGTGCTGCTAGGTGCCGTGGTGTTCGACGTCTACAACAAGAACAAGGGCTGAGGGCACCAGGAAGGCATACGGGTCACACCGCGGCGCTGCCGGCAACCGACTGGCACGAAGAAGTTCCCTCAACGGACAGGCCCGCGAGCGCAATCCGAACGGAGAATTTCACCCGCGGCATGGACAACGTTCCAGCCGCGCTTGGGAAGGTTTGCCCAGCTGGGAGCCATGCCAAGGCACATGAGAGAGGACTGATCATGCTGATCTCGCAAATTCTCGACGACGCCGAGACCATCCGTGTCGTTGCCCGCAGCGGCGGCAAGACCCGGATCATCAACGGCGCCCGCAGCGTCTATTCGCTGGCAATGGAGGCCGCCCGCACCGGCGTCGGCCTCGCCACCCTGATCGATCGCAAGGGGCTCGGCGAGACGGTCGATCTCGACGCCGCCTACAAGAAGGGGCGGCTGTTGTCGCCGATCAATCATCCCGATCCCGCGCATCTGCATGTGACCGGGACAGGGCTGACGCATCTCGGCTCGGCGGCGACGCGCGATTCCATGCACAAGAAGCTCAGCAGCGATGGCGAGGAGCAGCTCACCGATTCCATGAAGATGTTCCGCATGGGCCTGGAAGGCGGCAAACCGGCGAAAGGCCAGGTCGGCGTGCAGCCGGAATGGTTCTACAAGGGAAACGGCACGATGGCGGTGGCGCCGGGTGCCGCGCTCCAGTCACCGGCGTTCGCCAAGGACGCCGGCGAAGAACCCGAGATCGCCGGCATCTATGTCATCGGCGACGACGGCGCGCCGTTCCGCGTCGGCTTCACGCTGTCGAACGAGTTTTCCGACCATGTGACCGAGCGCGTGAACTATCTCTTCCTCGCCCATTCCAAGCTGCGCAACGCCTCATTCGGGCCGGAGATCCTGATCGGCGAGCTGCCTTCCGACATCCGCGGCACATCGCGCATCGTGCGCGACGGCAAGACGCTGTGGGAAAAGCCGTTCCTGTCGGGCGAAGCCAACATGTCGCACACCATCGCCAATCTCGAACACCATCATTTCAAATATTCGGCGTTCCGCCAGCCGGGCGATGTGCATGTGCATATGTTCGGCACGGCGACATTGTCCTTCGCCGATGGCATCAAGACCGAGGCCGGCGACGTGTTCGAGATCGAGGCCGGGGATTTCGGACTGCCGCTGCGCAATCCGCTGGAGATCGAGCAGCCGGTGAGTGTGGTCGTGAAGGCGCTTTGAGAGTGTGATCTCCCCCCTCGTGGGGGAGATGGCCGGCAGGCCAGAGGGGGGCGCTGTCCCGCCGACCTATCAATTTTATCAAAGTTCAGACTTCGGAAGTCTTCATTTGTGTATCAAAACACGAAGGCAGCGTTCCTTCGCGCCCCCCTCTGCCCTGCCGGGCATCTCCCCCACGAGGGGGGAGATTGGCAGTGCAAACCTCAGCGCGCGGCGCGGAAATGCTTTGAGAGCTTGAGGCCCTGCGCCTGGTAGTTGGAGCCGAGATCGGTGCCGTAGAGCGCCTGCGGCCGCTTCAGCATGTGCTCGTAGACCAGCCGGCCGACGATCTGGCCATGGTCGAGGATGAACGGCACTTCGTGGCTGCGCACTTCGAGCACGGCCCGGCTGCCGGTGCCGCCGGCCGCCGAATGGCCGAAGCCCGGATCGAAGAAGCCGGCATAGTGGACGCGGAACTCGCCGACCAGCGGGTCGAACGGCGTCATCTCGGCGGCGTAGAGCGGCGGCACATGTACCGCTTCCTGGCTGACGAGGATGTAGAACTCATCGGGATCGAGCACCAGTTCGCCGGCGCCGCTCTTGTGGATCGGCTCCCAGAAATCGAGGACATCCTGCGCCGCGCGCTTGTCGACATCGACGAGACCGGTGTGATGCTTGCCGCGATAGCCGATCAACCCGTCACTGTCGCCATTGAGGTCGATCGACAGCGCGATGCCCCCGCCCGAAATGTTCGGCGGTTCGGTGGCGACCAGCATCTCGGCGCGGTGCAATTCATGCAGTTCGGCTTCCGAGAGCAGCGCATTGCCCGTTCGGAAACGGATCTGCGACAGGCGCGAGCCGGTGCGCACGACGATCGGGAAGGTGCGCGGGCTGACTTCCAGATAGAGCGGACCGGTATAGCCGGCGGCGATCTTGTCGAACTCATGCCCTCGGTCGGTCATGACACGGGTGAAGATGTCCAGCCGCCCGGTCGAACTTTTCGGATTGGCCGATGCCGAAATGTCGGCTGGCAATGCCAGGCTTTCGAGCAGCGGCACGATGTAGACGCAGCCGGTTTCGAGCACGGCGCCGTCGGTCAGACTGATCTCGTGCAGCTTCAGCCGGTCGAGCTTTTCCGAAACCTTGTGGTTGGGACCGGGCAGAAAGGAAGCCCGAACCCGCCAAGCCTTGTCGCCGAGCCTCAGATCTAGGCTCGCCGGCTGGATCTGGTCGGCATCGAGCGCGCGTGGCGACTTCAGCGCGCCGGACTGGAACAGCGCCGAAATGTCCTGATCGGGAAGAATGCCTGTCTGCCGCAAAGTCTAGCTCCGCTCGAAGGCCGGGCGAGGTCTGGTACAACCCTCTTAATGAAGCCGGCAATTGACGCAAGCGTGGCGCGGGTCTAAAGGGTCGTTATCCCGTGGTGATTTGGCCGGTCGGCTTGCAGCCACGTTAAACAAGTCGCTAAAGGACCGTCGGGCCGCAAGGCCGTATGGACCGGTTGCGACTTTCGCGGCCGGTTTTTTTGTGTCTGGAACAAAAGCAATGAGCACCAAGAAGCGCAACTGGAAGCCTCAGACAGCCCTCGTGCATGGCGGGACCCTGCGTTCCGGCTTCGGCGAGACCTCCGAGGCGATGTACCTGACCCAGGGCTATGTCTATGAAACGGCGCAGGCCGCCGAAGCCCGCTTCAAGGGTGAGGAACCGGGCTTCATCTATTCTCGCTACGCCAATCCGACCGTCGACATGTTCGAGAAGCGCATGTGCGCGCTGGAAGGTGCCGAGGATGCCCGCGCCACGGCATCCGGCATGGCGGCGGTGACGGCCGCGCTTCTGTGCAGCGTCAAGGCTGGTGATCATATCGTGGCGGCGCGCGCGCTGTTCGGCTCCTGCCGCTGGGTGGTCGAGACGCTGGCGCCGCGCTACGGCATCGAGGCGACGCTGGTCGACGGCACCGAGATCGCCAACTGGGAAAAGGCGGTGAAGCCGAACACCAAGCTGTTCTTCCTGGAAAGCCCGACCAATCCGACGCTGGAAGTGGTCGACATCGCGGCTGTCGCCGGGCTCGCCAATTCGATCGGCGCACGGCTTGTCGTCGACAATGTCTTCGCCACGCCCTTGCAGCAGAAGCCGCTGCAGCTCGGCGCCCACATCGTTGTCTATTCGGCGACCAAGCACATCGACGGCCAGGGCCGCTGTCTGGGCGGCGTGATCCTGTCGGACAAGGAGTGGATCGACAAGAACCTGCACGACTATTTCCGCCATACCGGCCCCAGCCTGTCGCCCTTCAATGCCTGGACGCTGCTGAAGGGCCTGGAGACGCTGCCGCTGCGCGTGCGCCAACAGACGGAAAGCGCCGGCAAGATCGCCGACTTCCTCGCCGAGCAGCCGCAGATCGCCCGCGTGATCTATCCCGGCCGCGCCGACCATCCGCAGGCGGATATCGTCAAGAAGCAGATGTCGGGCGGCTCGACGCTGATCTGCCTCGACGTCAAGGGCGGCAAGCAGGCGGCTTTCGCCTTGCAGAACGCGCTCGACATCGTGCTGATCTCGAACAATCTCGGCGATGCCAAGAGCCTGATCACGCATCCGGCGACGACCACCCACAAGAACCTGACGGACGAGGCCCGCGCCGAACTCGGCATCGGGCCAGGTACGCTCAGGCTGTCGGTCGGCCTTGAGGATACCGACGACCTTCTGGAAGACATCGCGCAGGCGTTGCAGGCGACCAAGTAAGGCCTGCCTACGCGGGGCTTCATGCACGGGGCTATCAGGCGCTCGACGGCGTCTCCTCCAGTTCGGTCGCCTTGGTGCCGATGGTCATCGCATTGCCGCGCCAGTCGATGGCGCCGCCGAGCCAGCCACGTGCCCACATCGCCGGCAGGATGAGGTCGCGCACCATGATCGCCGCGACGATGCGCGATGACAGGTACCAGCCCTTGGACCAGGCCAGGGCACATTCCGGAAGGTAGAAGGCCGCCAAAACGGCGATGGCCGTGAGCGGCAGGCTGAAGCCGGCGCTTGCCGCCGCGGCCAGCGCAAGCAGCAGCGGCACCACGGCACCAGTCAGGATTTCAGGCGCGAAGAACAGCGGGAAGGTGACGCGGCGCAGGCGAGCCCAGCGGGCCTGGCGCGACCAGATCTCGCCAAGCGTGCGCCGGCCGAGCGGCTGCTCGAAAGGCGCGGCAACGAGATTGACGCGCAGGCCAAGCCCGTTCACCAGCTTGGTCGCGGCGGCGTCCTCGGCGATCTCGGCGGCCAGCGCGCGAATGCCGCCATTGGCATCCAGCATGGGCTTGTTCCACAGCATGCTCTTGCCCTGGGCAAAGCCTAGCCCAAGCGCCTCGCCGGCATATTGCCAGCGCGCCTGCAGCGTGTTGAGAAAGGCGCATTCGACCTCAGCCCAGAAGCCATCGGGCCGCGAACCGATCGGCGTCGAGCAGACAAGGCCGGTATCCGGCCGCCATGCCGCCATCAAATGCTGAATGTAGTCCCTCGGCATCAGCACGTTGGAATCGGCAAGAATGACCCAGTTGTGGCGCGCCGCTTCCCAGCCCTTGACGCAATTGTTGAGCTTGGGATTGGCGCTGATCCGATCATCGCCGATCAACAGGCGGGCTGGCACTTTGGGAAAGCGCCCCATGGCGGCACGGATCAGCGTGACCACCGGATCGTCGGCATGGGCGACACAGAAGATCAGTTCATAGCGCGGCCAGTCGAGCGAGAAGGCGCGCTCCAGTGTCTCGTGCGTGAACGGCTCGACGCCACGCGATGGTACGATAATCGACACCGGCAGCGATCTGCCGGCTGGCGGTGCGATCGTGGTGCGCCGTTTCAGCTGTGAGGTAGCGAGCGCAATGCTGGCGGCATTTGAAAGGATGAGTGCGGTCGAGAGCGAGGCGGCTATGAGAGTGAGTTCCATCGATATCTGGTTACTCCAGAAAAGACGGCGCGTGACGGCCGTTTCAACAGGTCGGCAGAGCGCCGAGTCGCCCGTGCGCGCACACCACCATCGTCATGTGTCACTTAAATGACATTCTTTGCCGCCACCTGCCTTTCAGGGTCACGCGCGACAAGACGCGCACGTTGACCTGCTCGCTGGGAGCGCCGAAAGGTACCGGATTGTTTTGGAGCCGCTCATGTACCGCGCCGTCACGCGCAACATCGAAGTGCAGGTCAGGCCGTTCTATCTCGAGGATCGTTCGGACCCTTCGGAGAACCGCTACGTCTGGGGCTATCAGATAACGATCGACAACCAGTCGGACGAGTTCGTGCAGCTTCTGTCGCGCTATTGGCACATCACCGACGGAGCGGGCCGGGTCGAGGAGGTGCGCGGGCCGGGCGTTGTCGGGGACCAGCCCGAACTCAACCCCGGCGACAGCTATCAATACACGTCCGGCTGCCCGCTCTCGACGCCGTCAGGGATCATGGTCGGGCACTACACGATGCGCAACAAACGCGGCGAGACGTTCGACATCGCCATCCCCGCCTTCTCGCTCGACCTGCCGGGGACAAAGCGGACCGTGAATTAGACCTCGGCGATTGGCGAGGTCCGCTGCGATGGCGTCGCTATACGGGGAGAAATCCCCGGCAGGGCAATGAGGGCGGCGGCTCGTGAGAACATACAAGCGCTGAGTGGATCCGCGCGATCACTGCCGAAGGTTGCGCTGCCCTCATCCGCCTGCCGGCACCTTCTTCCCGTGAAAGGGGAGAAGGCCGGTATTTCACTTCGCCGCCGCGAATTCCGCTGGGTCGAAGTCATATTGCTTCGAGCAGAATTCGCAGGCGACATGGATGCCGCCGTCCTCGGTGCTGTCCCTGATCTCCTGCGCGGAGAAGCCCTCGAGGATGCCGCGGATCTTGTCCCTGGAGCATGAGCACTGGTCGGCGACGGGGACGCCGCCGAAGACGCGCACGCCGTGCTCGTGGAACAGCCTGTAAAGCAGCCGCTCGGCGCCGATCGTGGGATCGATCAGTTCCGTCGGTTCGATGGTGCCGAGCAGCGCCAGCAATTCCTGCCAGGAATTGTCCGTGGGATCATGGATCTCCTCGCGCGGATCGCCATCGCCGCCATGCAGGTCCGGGACGCGCATGCGCTCGGACGCCTGCGGCAGGAACTGCGCCAGGATGCCGCCGGCACGCCACTGCTCGCGCGTGCCGCCGACGCCGGGCGTCAGCAGCTTGGCCACGGAGAGACTGATGTCGGTCGGAATCTGTTCCGACTGGCGGAAATAGGTGCGTGCCGCGTCTTCCAGCGTTTCGCCGTCGAGCTGGACGATGCCCTGATAGCGTTGCGTATGGGCGCCCTGGTCGATGGTCAGCGCCAGCACGCCGCTGCCAAGCAGCGTCTGCTGGGACGTCTCGCCTGCCGCGACCAGTGCCTCGAGCCGATCCGCATCGAAGCGCGCGTAGGCGCGCAGCGCCGAGGGCGTGGAAAAATCCGCCACCAGCATGTCGACCGGCCCGTCGGTGCGGGTCTGCAGGATGAATTTGCCCTCGAATTTGAGCGAGGTGCCGAGCAGCACCGTGAGCACACAGGCTTCTGCGAGCAGGCGGGCAACCGGCTCGGGATAGTCATGGCGGCCGAGGATGGCGTCGAGCATCGGCCCGAGTTGCACCGTGCGGCCGCGTACGTCGAGCGGACCGACTTCGAAAGGCACGACATGGTCGTCGCCAGCGTAGCCGAACTCGCCGAGTTTGGGGTGATGTTCAGTCACTTGATGGGTTTCCAACATGACAAAGCTCCAGGGCGCGGCCATGCGGCCCCGGTGGGCACATGCGTCCAAACGCGCTTGATTTGCGTGATGCGGCGCAGATAGGGATCGCGCCCCCGCGGATCAAGCGCCCAGACCAGCGCCATGACACTTCAAACGTCCAGACACTTCGAGCACCAAGACACTTCAAGCACCAAGACACCAGGCGAGCACGGCCTTCTGGGCATGAAGCCGGTTCTCGGCCTCGTCGAAGACCACCGAATGCGGCCCGTCCATGACCTCGTCGGTCACTTCCTCGCCGCGATGCGCCGGCAGGCAATGCATGAACAGGGCGTCCGGCTTTGCCTTGGCCATCAGCGCCGCATTGACCTGATAGGGCAGGAAGACGTTGTGGCCGCGTGCACGATGCTCCTGGCCCATCGACACCCAGCTGTCGGTGACCACGCAATCCGCCTGGTCGACGGCTTCTTCGGCCGAGCGGGCGAAGCTGATCCTGCCGCCATTGGCCTTTGACCAGTCGACATATCTTTCGAACGGATCGCTGCCCTCGGGCACTGCGATATTCAGATTGAAGCGGAAACGCGCCGACGCTTCGAGCAGCGAATGCAGCACATTGTTGCCGTCGCCGGTCCAGGCGATGGTCTTGCCGGCAACCGGACCGCGATGCTCCTCGAAGGTCATGATATCGGCCATCAGCTGGCAAGGATGGGTGTCGTCGGTCAGGCCGTTGATCACTGGAACAGTGGCATTCTCGGTCAACTCCAGCAGCCGCTCATGCGAGGTGGTGCGGATCATGATGGCATCGACATAGCGCGACAGCACCTTGGCGGTGTCGGCGATGGTCTCGGAACGGCCGAGCTGCATCTCGGTGCCGGTCAGCATGATCGTCTCGCCGCCAAGCTGGCGCATGCCGACATCGAAGGAGACGCGCGTGCGCGTCGACGGCTTGTCGAAGATCATGGCCAGCACCTTGCCTTCGAGCGGCTTCGACCGATCGCCCGCCTTGAGGCGCGCCTTGCGCGCCACCGCATCCGTCAACATGAAGCGCAGGTCGCCTTCGGAAACGGCGGAAAGGTCGGTGAAGTGGCGAACTGACATCAGCAATGGTTCCGGGATTACTTCGCGGCGGCCACGGCAATGGCATCCGCCAGGCCTTTGGCACCAGCGCGGATGCGATTGAGCGCGTCGTGGATCTCGGCGTCTGTGACGGTAAGCGGCGGCAGCAGGCGGATGACGTTGTCGCCGGCCGGAACCGCCAGCAAATGCTGGTCGCGCAGCGCCGTGTTGACCTTGGTGTTGGGCATGGCGCATTTGATGCCGAGCATCAGGCCGGTGCCCCTAATGCCTTCGATGACTTCGGGAAACTCGTCGGCGATCGCGGCAAGTCCCTGCTTCATCAGCAGCGCCTTGCGCTGGACGTCCTCGAGGAAGCCGTCTTCCAGCACGACGTCGAGCACGGCGTTGCCGACCGCCATGGCCAGCGGGTTGCCACCGAAGGTCGTGCCGTGCACGCCAGCGGTCATGCCGACAACCGCCTCGTCGGTGGCAAGGCAGGCACCCATCGGGAAGCCGCCGCCAATGCCCTTGGCGATCGCCATGATATCGGGGGTGACGCCTGACCATTCATGCGCGAACAGTTTTCCGGTGCGGCCAATGCCGCACTGAACCTCGTCATAGATCAACAGCAGCCCGTGCTGGTCGCAAAGCTGACGCAGCCGCTTCAGCGATTGCACCGGCACCGGGCGGATGCCGCCCTCGCCTTGCACCGGCTCGATCAGGATCGCGGCGGTCTCAGGCGTAATCGCCTTTTCGGCGGCATCGATGTCGTCGAAGCCGACCTGGTCGAAGCCTTCGACCTTGGGTCCGAACCCTTCGAGATATTTGTATTGACCGCCCGCCGCGATGGTCGCCAGCGTGCGGCCATGGAAGGCGCCTTCGAAGGTGATGATGCGGAAGCGCTCGGGATGGCCCTTGACGAAGTGGTAGCGCCGCGCCGTCTTGATGGCGCATTCCAACGCCTCGGCGCCGGAGTTCGTGAAGAACACCTTGTCTGCGAAAGTGGCGTCAACCAGGCGTTCGCCGAGCCGGCTCTGTTCCGGTATCTCGTAGAGATTGGAGACGTGCCAGAGTTTTGCCGCCTGCTCGGTGAGGGCGGCGACCAGATGCGGGTGGCCGTGGCCCAGCGAATTGACCGCGATGCCGCCGGCGAAATCGAGATATCGCTCGCCCTTGTCCGTAACCAACCAGGTGCCTTCCCCGTGGTCGAAAGCCAGGGGTGCGCGAGAAAAGGTCTCGAAAAGCGCCGAACCGCTCATTATATGCGTCTCCGGTACCGGAAAATCAAAAAAGCCGCCAAAGCGGCGGCCTTTGCGGCTTATCGGGTTTTTCGGCCATGAAGTCAACGAAAACGTCGCGTAGTGGCACGCGGCAAGCCCCTCTGACGAGATGCCGGCTCATAAGCGACCGGGCAAGTTGGGGAAAACCGAAAAAACCGATTCGTGTTGCACTTGGGACTCTTGTCACCGAGTCAGCGCATAAGGTAATTGTAGTCGAGAAATAACTAGATTTCGTGCGGCGGACCTAATCACCAGATATATGTGGTGTCTGCCCCAGCAGTGGTGCTGGGTCGGGAATGGATTCTGATTGCCGCACGCTTAGCAGGAGCGCGGTCTCATGAACTGGACTGACGAGCGGGTCGAACTTCTCAGAAAACTGTGGTCGGAGGGTCTGAGCGCAAGCCAGATTGCTGCGCAGCTTGGAGGGGTCAGCCGCAATGCGGTCATCGGCAAGGTGCATCGGCTGAAGCTGTCGGGCCGCGGCCGCGCAACGGCGACGCCGGCACGCCAGAAGAAGGCGACGCAAGGCTCGACCATCCAGAAATCAGTGGCGCGCGCCGCAAGCACGGCACGCCATGTCACGACATCGATCGGCGCGACTGCCCTTCAGACGCAATTCGACGCCGAACCGGTGGCGCGGCACTATATCCGCCCGGTCGAGAATGTCGTGATACCGATCTCACGGCATCTGCAACTCGTCGAACTGACCGAGCGCACCTGCAAATGGCCGAATGGCGATCCGCTCTCGGAGGATTTCAACTTCTGCGGCAACGAGGCCGCCGAAACCGGTCCTTACTGCAAATACCACGCCCGCGTTGCGTTCCAGCCGGCGGCGGAGCGGCGGCGCAGTCGATAAATTTGGGGAATAGGGCAGTAAGGCAGTAGGGCAATATGTTTTTGAACTGCGCTCGTGAGGCTTTGTCTTAGCCTACTGCCCTACTGCCCTACTGCCCTACTGCCCTACTGTCACAGCCACCCATTCTTGCGAAACCGCCAGTAGAGGACCGCGCAGATCAGCGCGATGACGGTGAGCACGATGGGATAGCCATATTCCATCTTCAGTTCCGGCATGTCGGTGAAGTTCATGCCGTAGATGCCGGCGAATGCGGTCGGCACGGCCAGGATGGCCGCCCACGAGGCGAGTTTCTTGGAGATCGCCGTTTCCTGGCTCTGACCCACCAGAAGACTGGCCTCGAAGGCGAACGCCAACACCTCGCGCAAACTGTCGATCTTTTCCTGGACGGTGCGGATGTGGTCGGTCACGTCGCGGAACAGCGGGTGCATGGCGGAATGGATCTGCGGCAGATCGGAGCTGGTCAGCCGACGGCAGACCTCGACTAGCGGCAGCGCGGCATTGCGCAGGCGCAGGAGATCGCGGCGCAGCATGTAGAGCCGTTCGATGTCAGGGCCTGTCATCGGCTTCAAAAGGACCTTGTCCTCGATCGCCTCGACCTCGTCCTCGATCTGCTCGAGTACGGGCATGTAATTGTCGACGATGAAATCGAGTATGGCGTAGAGGACGAAATCCTCACCCTTGGCAAGCGAGTGCGGGCAGCTTTCCCAATGCTGACGCACGGCGGCATAGGACGTCGACGGGCCATGCCTGACGCTGACAATGTAGCCTGAGCCGACAAAGAGATGCGTTTCGCCGAAGGTAACCCGTCCGTCGATCAACTGCGCCGTGCGGGCGACGATGAACAGCGCGTCGCCATATTGCTCAAGCTTCGGCCGCTGGTGTGGATGCTCGGCATCTTCGATCGCCAGCTCATGCAGATGGAATTGCGCCTTGACGCGCAGCAGGAGGTCGCGATCGGGTTCGAGCAGCCCGATCCAGACGACGTGTCCGGATTTCCTGGCCCATTCGCCAGCTTCCTCGATCGGGATGTCCGCGATACGGCGCCCAGCGGTATAGACACTGCAGGCGATGATGCCCGACGTCGGCGGCGCGGGCTTGAACGCCCGGACATATTCCATCACAGCCTCCCGAAAGCGTTGCCTCCATTGGGAACCAACAGGCTTACCTTGGGATAGTTTAGCGCAATATGATCAAGCGTTCGAGAGGAAGAGCGGTCACTTCACCGGCTGCGTTGCGGAAAGGCTGATCTTGTCCGTCTTGTCGCCCTTGGGCCGTTCGGCCGGCATCTGATCGCCGGTCACGATGTAGTAGATGGTCTCGGCGATGTTGGTGGCGTGGTCGCCAATGCGCTCGATGTTCTTGGCGCAGAACAGGAGATGCGTGCAGGGCGTGATGTTGCGCGGATCTTCCATCATGTAGGTGAGCAATTCACGAAACAGCGACGTGTACATGGCGTCGATCTGGTCGTCACGGTCGCGCACGAAGCCGATCTTGTCGACCGAGCGCGAGGCATAGACGTCGAGAACTTCCTTGAGCTGGGTCAGCGCCAGGTTGGCCAGGGCCTCCAGGCCACGGAACAGGCTGTTCGGCTGGCGGCCATCGGTGACGGCAACGACCCGCTTGGCGACGTTCTTGCCGAGGTCGCCGACCCGCTCGAGATCGGCGGAAATGCGGATGGCGCCGACGATCTCGCGCAGGTCCGTCGCCATAGGCTGGCGCTTGGCGATGATGACGATCGCCTTGTCGTCGATCTCGCGTTGCCCTTCGTCCAATACAACGTCGTCGCGGATCACCTTCTGGGCCAATCCCGGATCGGCATTGACCAGAGCGGCGACCGCCTGCTCGACCATGCGCTCGGCATGGCCGCCCATCGCCGCGATACGCTTCGACAGATATTTCAGCTCCTCGTCATAGGCGCTCATTATGTGCACGGACTGCATGGACGAAATGCCTTCCCACGGGTGTCTTGATTTTGAGTCGTTTCCTCGAATCCCCGCTGATACGCTAACGGGATGACAGAAAAAAGAAATGCTCTTGTGGAAAACTAGGGCGATTTAGGCCGTCGGCAAATGGACCGAGAAGCAGCGCGCCTTTGCCGACTTCGGACTTGATCGTCAGCCTGGCGTTATGACGCGTCAGGATGTGCTTGACGATGGACAAGCCGAGGCCCGTGCCTTTCTGGGTCCGGCTCGTCTCGACATCGATGCGATAGAAACGCTCGGTGATGCGCGGAATGTGCTCCTCGGGAATGCCGGGGCCAAAATCCCTGATGGTCACGTCGATGCCGGGCTCGGCACCGTCATCGCTGTGCGCGATCGACACCACCACGCGGCCGCCCGACTGGCCATATTTACAGGCGTTTTCCAGAAGGTTTTCAAAGACCTGGAACAACTCGTCGCGATCACCCGGCACATTGAGCGGCCCCGCGGCGAAATCACGCTCGATGGCGACGCTGGTTTCCCGGGCAAGCGGACCAAGCGAATCGATGACGCTGTCGACGGTCTGGCGCAGGTCGACTTCGGTCCCCGGCTTCAGATAGGGCTTCATCTCCAGCCGCGACAGCGACAGAAGGTCGTCGATCAGGCGCGCCATGCGCCCGGTCTGGTTCTGCATGATCTGCAGGAATTGCTCGCGCGCCGCCGGATCGTTGCGGGCGGGTCCGCGCAGCGTTTCGATGAAGCCGGCGATCGAGGCGAGCGGGGTGCGCAATTCATGGCTGGCATTGGCGATGAAGTCGGCGCGCATGCGATCGATGCGTCGCGCCTCGCTCTGATCCTTGAACACCAGCACATAGAGGTCGGTGCCGTGCCCGACCGAGGACGCGCTGACCCGGTAAGCCCGCTCGACCGGCAGCTTCTCGGTATAGTCGACGACATCCGAGGCGATCGTGCCCGACAGCACGCTATCGAGCAGGGCCTGCATTTCCGGCGCCCGGAATTTCAGCGGCAGCGACAGGCCCGGCGCGATGCCGCCAAACGCGGCAAAGGCAGCGGCATTGGCGTGGACTATGGTGGCGGCACGGTCGAAGATGATCAGCGGGTCGGCGACGGCCGCCGCCAGATATTCGCCTGACAGGCGCTGCAGGCCGATCGCCTCGATTGCAGCGGCATTGTCGTCGGACTGGCGCATGCCCGCGGCCGGCAGGATCGCGGCCGCGAGCAACAGCAGCAGCGCCGGCACCAGCACGTAGGCGGAAAGACCGGCGAAGGCAAAGGCGATCAGAACCGCGACGACACCGGCCGCAAACAGCCAGCGGCCGTTCCACAGCCGGATCGCCATGGTTCGCATCATACCTTTCTGCTCCGCGTCCAGCTCAGTCATTCGCTCGCACGCCTGCGCCCCATGCCTTCCCACCGGGCGGTGGCGGAAACTTCCGCCGGACCGCTCCCGCGCATGATCCCGAAAATCGGGAATCGATTTTCGGAGAGGATCATGTGCAAAATCAAAAGTGCTACAGCGTTTTTTTGCGCGTCCAAACGGGATGCACGGCGCTGTGGTGGCTCCCAATAGCATGAGTCCGGATGGTTAAAAGGGTTCGTCTCGATGAAAAAAGCCAAGGAAGATTCCGCCGCGCCGACTTCAGGTCCGCTGAAAATCAGGATCGGGGGCGAGGAGCGGGAGTTCGATATCGAGAATCCCGAGCTTCCGGACTGGGTTGAGGATAACAAGCTGACCGCGGGCGGCTACCCCTACGACAAGAAGATGAAAAGCGAGGAGTACGATCAGACGCTCAAGAACTTGCAGATCGAACTGGTCAAGGCGCAGGCATGGCTGCAAGCGACCGGCAAGCGAGTGATGGCGCTGTTCGAGGGCCGTGACGCTGCCGGCAAAGGCGGCACGATCTTCGTGGTGCGCCAGTATCTCAACCCGCGCACGGCGCGCAATGTGGCGCTGACCAAGCCAACCCCGACCGAACTGGGGCAATGGTACTACCAGCGTTATGTCGACCACTTCCCGACATCGGGCGAATTCGTCACCTTCGACCGTTCCTGGTACAACCGCGCCGGCGTCGAGCCGGTTATGGGTTTCTGCACGCCCGAACAACACGAGAAATTTCTCGACGAGACACCGCATTTCGAACGGATGATCGTCAATGACGATATCCACTTCTTCAAATTCTGGCTGAATATCGGTCAGGAAACGCAGCTCGAGCGTTTTCACGATCGCCGCTATAGTCCGTTGAAGAACTGGAAGTTCTCGCCGATCGACATTGCCGGCATCACCAAATGGGACGACTACACCAAGGCGCGCGACACCATGTTCGAGCGGACCCACAAGGAATTCGCGCCATGGATCATCGTGCGCGCCAACGACAAGCGCCGCGCGCGGCTGGCGGTAATGCGGCGCATCCTTCTGTCGCTGCCCTATGAAGGGCGTGATCTCGATGTCGTCGGCAAGGAAGACAAGAAGATCATCGGTGAAGGACCGTCATTCCTTGGAAAACAGGACTGACGCTTCCGCGCCGCGCGGATATTTGTCTGCGCGGCGCAATTTCCGGGTGCGATCGATCAGGCCGCGAGCCGTGCAATGCGCTGCAGGCGCCGCAGCGTGGCGTCATCCTGCAGCGCCTGCTGGAACAGCGATATCTCCTGGTCGATGCGATCGCACAGCGCGTTGGTGTTGCCCTTGAGCAGGCCGCGTGTCTGCAGCAAGGCGGCAACCGGCTTCTTGGCGAGTTGCCTTGCCCGACCAAGCGCCGCCTCCTCCACGCTGTCAGGCACGATCTCGGCGACGAGACCAAGCGCCCTGGCGTCGTCGGCATGAAGCGTGTCGCCGAGGCAGAAGAAGCGGAAGGCGCCGGCATAGCCGAGCTTCTGTGGCGCCAGGATGCTGGTCGCCGCGTCCGGCACAAGGCCGAAATCGACGAACGGCACGCGGAACGTGCTTTGGCCCGAGGCGATCACCATGTCGCAATGGAACAGGATGGTGCAGCCGACGCCCACGGCATCGCCATCGACGCAGGCCAGGATGGGCTTGGGAAACGTCGCCAGCGTGCGGAACATGTCGGTGACGGCGGCGATCAGCTTCTGATGCTTGGTAGCATCGAGAAATTCGGAAAAGTCGCCGCCGAGACAGAAGCAGCCTGCGAGGCCTCGCAGCACGACGACACGCACCTCGTCATTGTCGGCGGCTTCGTGGAACGTCCTGGCAAGGCTTTCATAGGCCCTTCTGTCGAGCACCGGACGGCCGTCATTCGACGACACGGTGACAATCAGCGTGTGGTTGCGCAGTTCAGGTTGCGGGTGCAGGTCCATGGCCGTTTCCGATCTCATGACGCCCTCCTTTGCCCGAACATGTCAGGATAACCTCTGGCAAGAACCGGGGCATGGTGGTTGCGGCGCGAGCGCACCACATTCAGCGTGTGCTCATTGAAGGTGAGCAGCGTCGCCACGACCTGCTGATTGCCATAGGTGCGCTGATAGCCCAGCGGCGTCGCCAGGAAATGCAGTTGCAACGCGCGCAGGACCCACATCGGCTCGAATTCGATGATCACCTTGTCAATGCCGCGCTTCAGCCCCCATTCGACGAATCCGGCTATCAATTCGGTGCCGACGGTCGATACGCCGCGACGGCCATCGCGGAATCCGGGAGCCACCGCATAACGGGTCAACTCCCAGATGTTGGGACCCGATGGCGGCGTTCCTTCGGAAAGATCTGTTAGAACCGAGGTCAGCAGATGCGGCCGCGTGGTCGGCAACATCCGCTGATAGCCCGCGACTTCGTTGCCTCTGATGACGATCTGATGCACTGCCTCGTCATGATCGAATTGGTCGACCTCGAACCCGTCCGGGCGCCGCAGGTCCTCCCATCCCATCTCCTCGACAAATATCTTGTAGCGCAGGCGATGGACGGCCGCCCAAAGGTCAGGACGTTCCATCAATTCGTGGGTTGTAAGACAAAAAAGCATCTGCCGTCTCCTGTGTTCAGAAGGATGATACGGCCGTGCTTCAATGAGAAAATTGCGTGATCACGTAGGCGGAAGTTCGATCACGTAGGCGGGAAGTTCTAGGTCGGCACGGCCGATCTAGCTAATGTAGCCGCGTCTTATCGCTTCGGCGACAGCTTGAACTCTATTGACGGCACCGAGTTTGCTTTTGGCGTTAAGAAGATGTTTCTCCGAGGTGTGTTCGGAGATGCCGAGGATTTGCGAAATCTCCCACTCGGACTTGCCGACGGCGGCCCATTGCAGGCATTCGCGCTCGCGCGGTGTCAATTCGATATGGTCGATGGTCTTGCCGGCCATCGTGTGGAGTTGCATGGCGCGGCCAACGGCATAGGTCGAGACCAGCGACACCAGGCCGAACTGTGCCGCCGAGAGCTCCACGGCCTCGCCGCCCAGCGATACCATGACGATCTGGCCATCGAGTGTAATCAGCGGGAAGGCCAGCCCATCGCGCAGCTTGAAAGCTCCGGCATCGCCCATCACTTCGCCGCTGCTCTTGTCGATGCGAATGTCCTGGGCCGCTTCCCGCCACTGGAACGGCGCCTGCAACTGCTTCATGTGGCTGACCACGGGATCGTGATCGACATAGTTGCGCGCGACGTAGCGCTCCAGCCATTCGACGGGCCAGTCGCAAAGCAGCACATGCTGCTTTTGCTGGCCTGTCGGCGTGCCCGGCTGCGGAACAGTGCCAGCCATCAGCGCTGTCAGGCCGTAGTCCGAGGTTATTCCCAAAAGCTTTTCGCAGACCGCAGCCGCCGTTCCGGCGTGCTGCAGCTGGTCTATGTATTCCAGCGTACGATCGAACTGACCCATCGCAACATCAACCCCATGTTGCCTCATGCATTGATGTCGATAGTCCGTGCCTTATCCGCACTTTGCCACCGACCACGGATTGCAACGCGCTCCTTTACGGTTGTGGTTCTCGACTCCGGTCCCCCACCAGGGCAGCCACCGCTGTTTGCAAACGCTTCAAATCATATCCCGAAATCGGCGCGTTGAAATCAAAAACCATTGTGCCTGCATGATTTTCGTACCAGAACCGGCGCGAGAAGAGTGCGGCGGAGTTTTATCGTGGCGTTCCAATGGAGGTTCCCGGTCCTGGCTTCGATGCTGATCGCAGCGTTGCCGTTGGGCGTCGGGAGTATCGGCGCGCGCGCCGCGGAACCGCAGGTGCCGGTGTTGTGGGACGCCAAGGAACGTTTGCCCAAGCCTGACCTTTCGTCGCTGCCACGGCTGCGGTTCCTGACGACCACGGATTTTCCACCCTTCAATTTCCTCGACGGCGCGGGAAAACTGTCCGGGTTCCACATTGATCTGGCCCGGGCCATCTGCGCGGAACTTGACATCGTCGACAAATGCCAGATCCAGGCATTGCCCTGGGGCGAGCTCGAAGGGGCGCTCGAGAAAGGCGAAGGCGAAGCGATCATAGCCGGCATTGCCGCAACACCGGAATCGCGATCCAAATACGCCTTCTCGCGATCCTATCTGCAGTTTCCGGCACGCTTCATCACGCCGAAGACCAAGGCGCTCTCGGAACCGGTCTTCGCCAAGCTGCGCAGCAAACGCGTCGGCGTGCTTGCAGGCTCGGCGCATGAACGGATGCTGCGCGACTATTTCGATACCGTTCAGATCGTTCCGTTCGACAAGCCCGAAGAGCTCTACAACGATCTCAAGGCGGGCAAGATCGACGCCGCCTTCGGCGACGGCATGCGCTTCGCCTTCTGGCTGGGCGGTTCGGACGCAGCCGGTTGCTGCCGCTTTGCCGGCGGCCCCTATCTGGCTCCCGAATATCTGGGCACGGGGATGTCCATCGCCACCCGGGTGGACAATCCGGCGCTGGCGGCAGCGCTCGATTACGCGCTGCAGGAGATTTCGATGAAAGGCACCTTCGCCGAATTCTACCTGCGCTATTTCCCGGTCAGCTTTTTCTGATCCGGTCCCGGTCAGCTTCTTCTGATCCGTGATGCTTGCCGTCAGGTGAGCGTTCGCAGCCTTGCCTTGGCTGCCCGCGCGATTGCGGCGACGGTCAGCGTATCGAGATCGAGCTCACGGCGGATCAGCTGCAGCACCCGCACCTCTTCCAGGCGCATTTCGAGATCGACGGTGGCGACTTCGAAAGCAGCCGCGTAAGCCGTGTCGCGAAGGCGCTCCGGCAGGGCCTCGGCAATTTGGGCCAGCACGCCCTCCAGGTCATCCTTTTCATGCAACAATTTCTGACAAGCCTGGGCAACGGAAACCAGCCGGTCCTGCTGGAAATCCTGGAACACCGGCCATGAGCGGACGACATCGCCGATCCTGGCAAGTTCGACGTCGGTCATGTCGCGATCCGAGGCCGAGGTGATCACCATCAGGTAGATCAAGGCTTCATGCGGGGTCGGCGATGGCATTCTTTGCTCCTTGAACGGGCTCCGAAGGTAGGAAAGGGGGCCAAAGGCCGCAAGGAAAAAGCGCCGCAATCGTTGACGCTCCGGCCACGCGCGCCTAGAGACCGGTTTGAAAACCCCTTGCTCCGGCCCGTCTTCTTCGAATTTGCTGGGCCGGCAATAACTGGAAAACAGGACCATGGCGGGATCAAACATCATCGATCTCAATCCCGAACTGCTGGCGGCGGCCGCCGAGAGCAAGGCGTGGCCGTTCGAGGAAGCCAAAAAGATCATCGAGCGCTATAAAGGCGCCGAATTTCCCGAAACGATCCTGTTCGAGACCGGCTATGGCCCGTCCGGCCTGCCGCATATCGGTACGTTCGGCGAAGTGGCGCGCACCTCGATGGTGCGCCATGCCTTCCGCGTGCTGACGCAGGACAAGGTCGCCACCAAGCTGCTCTGCTTTTCCGACGACATGGATGGCATGCGCAAGATACCCGACAACGTGCCGGATCGCGCAGCGCTGGGGCCGTACCTGCACAAGCCACTGTCTTCGGTGCCCAATCCATTCGGCGGCGACTATGCGAGCTTCGCCGACCACAACAACGTGATGCTGTGCCGCTTCCTGGACACGTTCGGCTTCGACTATGAATTCGCCAGCGCGACCCAATACTACAAGGCCGGCCGCTTCGACGCGATGCTGCTGCGCGCCGCCGAACGCTATGACCAGATCATGGCGGTGATGCTGCCGACGCTCGGGCCGGAGCGGCAGGCGACCTATAGCCCGTTCCTGCCGATTTCACCGAAGAGCGGCCGCGTGTTGTACGTGCCCATGAAGCACGTCAACGCCAAGGCCGGTAGCATCACCTTCGACGATGAAGGCACCGAAACCACGCTGCCGATCACCGGCGGCAGGGTGAAGCTGCAGTGGAAGCCGGATTTCGGCATGCGCTGGGCAGCGCTCGGCGTCGATTTCGAGATGTTCGGCAAGGACCACCAGACCAATGCCGTGGTCTATGACCGCATCTGCAACATACTGGGCGGACGGGCGCCGGAGCATTTCGTCTATGAACTGTTCCTGGACGAGAACGGCCAGAAGATATCGAAGTCGAAGGGCAACGGCCTGACCATCGACGAATGGCTGACCTATGCGCCGACCGAGAGCCTTGGGCTCTACATGTACCAGCGGCCGCGGCAGGCGAAGAAGCTCTATTTCGACGTCATTCCGAGAGCGGTGGACGAATATTACACCTTCCTAGCCGCCTATCGGCGGCAGGACTGGAAGGAGCGGCTGGGCAATCCGGTCTGGCACATGCATGACAGCAACCCGCCTGCCATCGACATGCCGGTGCCGTTCTCGCTGCTGCTCAACCTGGTCAGCGCCTCCAACGCCCAGAACAAGAGCGTGCTGTGGGGTTTCATCTCGCGCCACGTGCCGGGCGTGACGCCGGCGACCCACCCCGAACTCGACAGGCTAACGGGTTATGCGATCCGCTACTTCGACGATTTCGTGAAGCCGACGAAGACTTTTCGCGCCGCCGACGATGTCGAGCGCGAGGCGCTGGAGGCCCTGGAAGCGGCACTTGGCGCGCTGCCGGCGGACGCCAGCGGCGAAGCGATCCAGAACGCCTCGCTCAACGTGGCGCGCAAGATCGAACGCTATCAGGATCACTCCAAGCAGAGCCCGGAAGGCGGCCCCGGCGTTTCGGGTGCCTTCTTCCAGATGATCTACCAGATACTCATCGGCCAGGAACGCGGTCCGCGCTTCGGGTCGTTCGCCGCGCTCTACGGCGTCGCCGAAACCCGCGCGCTCATTCAGAAGGCGTTGGCTGGCCAGCTGGTTTGAGGGCGCCACCGTCCTCTTCGAGGATCGAGCCCGGCGCCTGAGGCGCCGGGGCCGACGCGGCGGGCTCCGCCGGCATGCCGGCAAGGTTCGGCGCCGATCCGAAGATACCCTTCTTCCTGCTGCGCGCCTTTTCGCCGGCATCGACATAGGGCCCGCCTTTTGTGGCGCGCGCCCAGCCGTTTTCGACCAGCCATTGACCGACATCCTGCTTGCCGATCCGGCATTCCGCCGCGACCCGGTCGCGTCCGCCTTCAGGCGGCACCATGCAAACCACAGCGCGGCCGCGCAGGAAGGCGCGGAACGCCGTGCGGGCACGGATGCCGCACGGCCAGGATTTGCCGTCGCTGGCGCAGGTCTCGTCCTGCCGGACCACATCGATACCGGAAACCACGACAGAATAGCCTTTCGCCTCGATCAGCCCGGCAGCCGGCGCCACCGGCTGGAACAGCTTCGTGCCGTTCCAGTCGTCAGGCATCTTCGGCTTGGGCGGCATGGCGAGCGCCAGCTTGCTCAAGGGCTGGCGCGGCTCGACCCGCTCAAGCTCTCCGGTCGGCAGTTCCGGCGGCGCGACAATTTCCGGGTCGATCGCCCGCGAATGCACCGCCGGCTTTGGCGGCTGGGCGGCAGGTATGGCGGAGGTGGCCGGTTCTTCAGGAACTGTCCCAGCGTCATCTTGTGCGACCGTATCGGTATCAGGATCGATCTGATCCACTGTGACCGCGCTTTCGCCGCCTTTCAGCTTATGGCCGCCGGCAACGACCAACGCCGCCATCACCGGGACCATCAGGACCGCCAGGACAAGATGGGGGAGCCGCACCAGTCCGGCCTACTGACTTGCCCAGACAATCCGCGCCACCCATTCGACATCGCGCATCGGAATGTCGCGGTCCGGGTGATCGGGATTGAGGGAGACCAATGAAATCGACTTGACGGTCTGGCGTTCGAACACCTTGGCCATCACCTCCCCGGCCGTTGTCTTGACGACGACGCGATCGCCCTTGCGGGTGGCCGCGCCTGGCTCGACGATGAGGACGTCGCCATTGCGGTAGAGCGGCAGCATGGAATCGCCCTGCACCTGAAGCGCATAGGAGCTTTCGGTCGATTGCGCCGGCACTTCGACCAGATCCCAGCCCTGCCCCGCTGGAAAGCCGGCATCGTCGAAGAAGCCGCCGGCGCCGGCCTGGGCGAAACCAAGCAACGGCACGGAGCGCCTGCGCGTGGGCGCGGCACCGATGCGGCCTTCGATCAGCCCGGTGAATTCGTCGAGCGAAGCACCCGTCGCCTCGATGATCTTGGCGAGCGACTCGGTCGAAGGCCAACGCGGCCGGCCGTCGGAGGACAGACGTTTCGATTTGTTGAAGGCGGTCGAATCGAGCCCGGCGCGCCTTGCCAGGCCCGAGGCCGAAAGCGAATAGCGCTCGGCAAGAGCATCGATGGCGGCCCAGACGCGATCGTGCGAGAGCATGTCGTGCTCTCCTTCGAGACAGGAAAAAATGCCTTTTCCTTCTAGTCCGCGAACACCGGTTTGTCCACCGATGGCGCAGGCGCGCCGCACCTTGCCGCCGGCCGTGGAAATTGGCTTGCGGCGATCAATTGGCCGCCGTGGCGAGGCCGCGCAGAGATGCGATATCATGAAAATCCGTTCCGCCTGCGTCGGCGGTCGCGGGTCCGCGGCGCGACCGAGCGCCGCGATGTCGGTCGACAGGCAGCGAAAGGCCAGCCGGCTTTCACCGCCTACCACATAGGGACCACGGCTGCGTGCCATGGCCAGCATGCGCGCCATACGCGCCCAGACATACATCTCCCGCGTCAGGCGGCTTGCTTGACGTCGCCCTTGGCGTAGGGATTGAAGCGTTCGTAGAAGGTCTCGCCCTTCTCGGCCAGGTCGATGAGCAGCTTGGGCGCCTTGAACTCGGCGCCATACTTCTTCTGCAGACCCTTGGCGATCTTGACGAAACGCTTGGCGCCGATGCCGTCAATGTAGGACAGCGCGCCGCCGGTGTAGGGCGCGAAGCCGAAGGCCAGGATCGACCCGACATCGGCCTCGCGCGGATCGGTGACGATGCCCTCTTCCATCACACGTGCCGCCTCCAGCGCAATGGTGACGAGCAGGCGCTGCTGCAACTCCTCATAATCGACCTTCCCGGGCGCAAGCTGCGGATAAAGGTCCTTGAGGCCGGGCCAGAGCTTCTTCTTGGCGGGCTTGGCGGGATAATCGTAAAAGCCCTTGCCGTTCTTGCGGCCGAAGCGGCCGTGGTCGTCGACCATGATGTTGATCAGCGCCATCTGCCTGGGGTCGACGGCAGCCTTGTCGCCAAGGTCCTTGATGGTCTGCTTCATGATCTTCTGGGCAAGGTCGATCGCCGTCTCGTCGGTCAGCGCCAGCGGCCCCACCGGCATGCCGGCGGCCCTCGCCGCATTCTCGATCATCGGCGCGGGCACGCCTTCGATCAGCATCTTGTAGGCTTCCGACATGTAGCGCAACACGCAGCGGTTGACGTAGAAGCCGCGCGTGTCATTGACAACGATCGGCGTCTTCTTGATGGCGCGGACGAAATCGATCGCGGTGGCCAGCGCCTTGTCGCCGGTCTTTTTGCCCAGGATGATCTCGACCAGCATCATCTTGTCGACCGGCGAGAAGAAATGGATGCCGACAAAATTCTTCGGCCGTGCGGAGTTCTTAGCCAGCGACGTGATCGGGATGGTGGACGTGTTGGAGGCGAAGATCGCCGACGATTTCAGCACCGCTTCCGCCTGTTCCGTGGCGCTCTTCTTGACGGCCGAATCCTCGAACACCGCCTCGACCACCAAGTCGCAGCCGGCGAGGTCGGCATAGTCTGCGGTCGGCGTGATCAGCGACAAAAGCTTGTCCTTCTCTTCCGGCTTGGCGCGCCCCTTCTTCACCTGATCCGAAACCAGACTGTCGGAATGCGCCTTGCCCTTCTCAGCCGACTCCATGTCACGGTCGAGCAGCACCACAGGGATGCCGGCCCTGGCGGTGACATAGGCGATGCCGGCGCCCATGAAGCCGGCACCGAGGATGCCGATCTTCTTGAACTTGGTTTCCGGCACGCCGGCCGGGCGGCGCGCGCCCTTGTTCAGTTCCTGCAGAGAGACAAACAGCGAGCGGATCATCGCCGCCGCTTCCTTGGTCTGCATGATTTCGGTGAAATAGCGCTGCTCGATGCGCAAGGCCGTATCGAACGGCACCAGCAAGCCTTCGTAGACGCATTTCAGGATCGCGGCGGCGGCCGGATAATTGCCATAGGTCTCGCGGCGCAGGATGGCGATGGCCGGCGGCCACAGATTGAAGCCGGCGGGCGAATAGATCTGGCCACCGGGCAGCCTGAAGCCCTTCTCGTCCCACGGCGCGACGGGCTTCAGGCCGTTCCTGATCATCGCCTTGGCGGTCTCGACCAGCTTGGCCGGTTCGGCGATCTCATGGATCAGGCCCATCGACTTCGCCTTCTGCGGCGACAGGTTCTGGCCGGAGGTCAGCATCTGCAATGCCTGCTGCTGATCGGTCAGCCGCGGCACGCGCTGGGTGCCGCCGGCGCCGGGGAAGATGCCGATCTTCACTTCGGGGAGCGCCATCCTCACCTTGTCGGAGTCGGCGACGACGCGGCCATGGCAAGCGAGCGAAAGCTCGAAAGCGCCGCCCATACAGGTGCCGTTGATTGCCGAAACCCAGGGCTTGCCGGAGGTCTCCAGCTTGCGGAACAGGCCGGTCATATAGCCTGCGTTCTCGAACAGCGCCTTGGTGGCCTTTTCGACATCCTTGCCTTTTTCGGCGGCGAAGGTCGTCAGCATCTTCTGCAGCATGGTGATATCGGCGCCGCCGGAGAAGGTGTCCTTGCCGGAGGTGATCACCGCGCCCTTGATGGCGGCATCGCCCGCCACCTGATCGACGATGGCGTTCAACTCGCGCATGACCTCTTCGGTGAAGACGTTCATCGAGCGATCCGGCATGTTCCAGGTGACCAGCGCAATGCCGTCGGCGTCAATGTCGAGGGTGAAATTGGTGTAGCTCATTGTTCTCTCCCCGTCAGACGCGTTCGATGATCGTTGCGGTGCCCATGCCGGCACCGATGCACAGCGTGACCAGCGCGGTGTTGAGATCACGGCGCTCGAGTTCGTCCAGCACCGTGCCGAAGATCATGGCGCCAGTAGCGCCGAGCGGATGGCCCATGGCGATGGCGCCGCCATTGACGTTGATCTTGTCGTGATCGATGTCGAAGGCCTGCATGTATCGCAGCACCACCGAGGCGAAGGCTTCGTTGAGCTCGAACAGGTCGATGTCCGACAGCTTCATCTTGGCACGCTTCAAAAGCTTCTCGGTGACATCGACCGGACCGGTCAGCATCAGCACCGGCTCGGAGCCGATATTGGCGAAGGTGCGGATGCGGGCGCGCGGCTTGAGGCCCATCGCCTTGCCGGCCTTCTTGGAGCCGAGCAGCACGGCCGCTGCGCCATCGACGATGCCGGACGAATTGCCGGCATGGTGGACATGGTTGACCTCTTCCACTTCCGGATGCTTCTGCACGGCGACCGCATCGAAGCCGCCCATTTCGCCAGGCATGACGAAGGACGGATTGAGCGAGGCCAGCGACTGCATGTCGGTCGAAGGCCGCATGTGCTCGTCATGGTCGAGGATGGTCAGGCCGTTCTGATCCTTGATCGGGATGACCGAGTTCTTGAAGCGTCCGTCCGCCCAGGATTTGGCGGCGCGCTTCTGGCTTTCGACGGCATAGGCATCGACGTCGTCCCTGCTGAAACCATATTTGGTGGCGATCAGGTCGGCCGAGATGCCTTGCGGCACGAACCAGCCGGGCAGGCCGACCGAAGGGTCCATGAACCAGGCGCCGCCGGAGGCGCCCATGCCGACACGCGACATCGATTCGACGCCGCCGGCAATGACGATCTCGTCAGCGCCTTGCGCGATCTTGGCGGCGCCGAAATTGATGGCATCGAGACCCGAGGCGCAAAAGCGCGAGATCTGCATGCCGGGCGCCTTGGTGTCGTAGCCGGCCTCGAAGGCGGCGGCGCGCGGAATGACCGACCCTGCTTCGCCGACCGGATCGACGCAGCCGAAGATGATGTCGTCGACTGTGCCGGTGTCCAGCCCATTGCGGTCGCGTAGCGCTTCCAGCGTCTTGGCGGCAAGCCGCACCGCGGGCACCTCATGCAGCGATCCGTCCTTCTTGCCCTTGCCGCGCGGCGTGCGCACGGCGTCATAGACATAAGCGTCACTCATTCTCTTGCTCCTCGGGTTTATCGAACGGCTTCAGACTGATGTATGTCGATCTACTTCTGGGCGACATGCATTTTTGGACTGATGCATGTCGATCTCCCAAAACCGGGACCACTTTTGGGCGACATGCATCAGAGCGAGCGTCCGATCAGCAATTTCATGATCTCGTTGGTGCCGCCGTAGATGCGCTGGACGCGAGCGTCGCGGAACATGCGGGCGATCGGGTATTCATTCATGTAGCCATAGCCACCGTACAATTGAAGGCATTCGTCGACGACTTTTCCCTGCAGGTCGCTGAGCCAGTACTTGGCCATCGAGGCCGTCACCGGATCCAGCCCGCCATTGATGTGGCGGGTGACGCAATCATTGTAGAAGATACGGCCGATTGTGGCCTCGGTCTTCAGCTCGGCCAGTTTGAACTGGGTGTTCTGGAAGTCGATGATCGCCTTGCCGAAAGCCTTGCGCTCCTTGACGTAGTCGATGGTCAGTGCCAGCGCCCGCTCGATCATGGCGATCGCCCCAGTGCCGATCTGCAACCGCTCCTGCGGCAATTGCTGCATCAACTGGATGAAGCCCTGTCCCTCCTCATGGCCGAGCAGATTTGAGGTCGGCACGCGCACGTCGTTGAAGAACAGCTCCGACGTGTCGTTGGCCTTGAGCCCGATCTTGTCGAGGTTGCGGCCACGCTGAAAGCCTTCGACCTCGTCGGTCTCGACGACGATCAGCGAGGTGCCCTTGGCACCCTTTTCCGGATCGGTCTTGGTGACGACGATGATGAAATTGGCCAGTTGCCCGTTGGTGATGAAGGTCTTGGAGCCGTTGATCCGGTACTGGTTGCCGTCCTTCTCGGCCCGCGTCTTGACGCCCTGAAGGTCGGAGCCGGCGCCGGGCTCGGTCATGGCGATGGCGCCGATCAGCTCGCCGGTCGCCAGCTTCGGCAGCCATTTCTTCTTCTGCTCTTCCGAGCCGTAGTGAAGGATGTAGGGGGCGACGATCGAATTGTGCAGGCCGATGCCGAAACCGTCGACGCCGACATGGCCGATCGCCTCGATGATGGCGCTCTCATGCGCGAAGGTGCCGCCGGAACCGCCATATTCCTCCGGCATCGAGGCGCAGAGCAGGCCGGCCGCACCGGCCTTCAGCCAGCTCTCGCGGTCGACCATCTCGTTCTTCTCGAACTCATCGTAACGCGGCGCGATCTCGTCGGCCATGAAGCGGGAGGCCATGTCATAGAGCATGCCAACCTCGTCCGCCGCCCAGGCGGGTTTGGGGAGGTTCAGGATTTCCGCAGGGTTAGGCATACGATGATAGTCCTCCCAAGGTACATCAGCGGAATTGAGGTCGGCGCGCGGCACGGGCGACCCCTCCCGGCCCTTCGGGCCACCCTCCCCTCAAGGGGGAGGGGGACGCCGAGCATTTCTAGAACGCTTCCGCCGGCAGCGCCATCAGCGTATCGGCGCCACTCGAAATGCGGGCAAGCCGCATCGCCGTTTCCGGCATGACGCGTTCCATGAAGAAACGCGCGGTCACCAGCTTCGTGTCGTAGAACGCACCGGCGCCATTGGCGCCTTGCGCGAGCTTGCCCTGCGCTGCCTTGGCCATCTGCGCCCACATGTAGCCCAGCGCCACAAGGCCGAAAAGATGCATGTAGTCGGTCGAGGCGGCGCCGGCGTTGTCGGGCTTGGCCATACCATTCTGCAGCAGCCACATGGTCGCCGCCTGCAGATCGTTGAGGCCCTTCTTCAACGCCTTGGTGAAAGGCGCCATCTTTTCGTCGGAACGGTTTTCCTCGCAGAACTCGCCGACCTCCTTGAAGAAAGCCTGCACCGCGCGGCCGCCATTCAGGCCGAGCTTGCGGCCGACGAGGTCAAGCGCCTGGATGCCGTTGGCGCCTTCATAGATCATGGCGATACGGGCATCGCGCACGAACTGGCTCATGCCGTGCTCTTCGATATAGCCATGGCCGCCGAACACCTGCTGCGCCATGACAGCATGGTCGAAGCCCTTGTCGGTGAGCACGCCCTTGACCACCGGAGTCAGCAGGCCGGTGTAGTCGTCAGCCGTCTGACGGTCCTTGTCGTCGCCGGAGCGATGCGCGATGTCGGACTTGATCGCCGTCCACAGCGCCAGCGCGCGGCCGGCCTCGTTGAACGCCTTCATAGTCATCAGGCTGCGGCGGATATCGGGGTGAACGATGATCGGGTCAGCCTTCTTGTCCGGAGCCTTCGGCCCCGACAGCGAACGGCCCTGCAATCGGTCCTTGGCATAGGAAACGGCATTCTGGTAGGCAACCTCGGAGATCGACAGCCCCTGCAGGGCGACACCGAGCCGTGCCTCGTTCATCATGGTGAACATGGCCTTCAGGCCGCCATTCACCTCGCCGAGCAGTGTGCCCTCAGCCTCGTCATAATTCATGACGCAGGTCGAATTGCCGTGGATGCCCATCTTCTTCTCGATCGAGCCGCAGGAGAGCGTGTTCCGTTCGCCCGGATTGCCCGATGCGTCGAGCTTGAGCTTCGGCACGATGAACAGCGAAATGCCCTTGACGCCTTCCGGCGCGCCCTCGATGCGGGCCAGCACGAGATGGACGATGTTGTCCGACATGTCCTGCTCGCCGGCCGAGATGAATATCTTCTGGCCAGAGATCTTGTAGGTGCCGTCGCCGTTCGGCGCGGCCCTGGTGCGCAGCAAACCAAGATCGGTGCCGCAATGCGGTTCGGTCAGGTTCATGGTTCCGGTCCACGCGCCCTCGACCAGCTTCGGCAACCACTTGGCCTTCTGCTCGTCAGTGCCATGGGTGATGATGGCGGCGATCGCGCCCTGCGTCAGTCCCGGATACATCATCAGCGCCATGTTGGCCGACACCATGTATTCGGAGACAGCCTGGTGCACCATGTAGGGCAGCCCCTGGCCGCCAAACTCGGCCGGTGCCGCGAGCCCCATCCAGCCGCCCTCGCGATACTGGTCGAACGCTTCCTTGAAGCCCTTGGGCGTCGTCACCGAGCCGTCGTCGTGACGAACGCAGCCTTCCATGTCGCCGATACGGTTGAGCGGGTGCATGACGTTCTCGGCGAGCTTGGCCCCCTCGGCGAGGATCGCCTCCAGCACATCGGGCGTGGCATCGGAAAATCCGGGAAGGTTCGAATAACGCTGATAGCCCAGCACTTCGTTGAGTACGAACAGCGTATCCTGGACCGGAGCCCTGTATGTCGGCATGCTTTTTCTCCACCCTGCGGACCTGGTCCGGAAGCCCCGAAGTCATGTCAGGGCAGCATACGGACCCGTGTTGGAGCCGGGGATAGCAAAAATTGACGTTTGCGTAAACGTCAATTCTTTCGCTGTGACAAGATTTCCGCACTCTGCGAAGCAATGAGCCCTGGCGGGACGGTATGATGCCAGCCAGCGGCCAACATCTCGGAGGGCACGGTCTAAGGAAAACAAAAAAGCCGCGCGGCATGGCCACGCGGCTTTGATCGTCAGAATCAGCTAATCGAAAGCGGGCGGAAAGCCGCTTCACACCGTTCCTGGAATTGCCTTTAGCTGGCGACGCTCGCCTGCGGCGTGGTCCGTTCGGCCAGCATCTGGCGCACCGCCGTCATCGAGCCGCTCAGTTCGTTGATGGCGTCGTCAATCAGCGCCCGCTGCTTCTGCAGGCGGGCAAGTTGCTTCTCCGACTTGTCCAGCGCCAGACGCAACTGCTTGGTGTTGGAACCGGTCGGATCGTAGAGGTCCATCATCTGCTTGACGTCGCGCAGCGAGAACCCGACCTTGCGGCCGAGCAGGATCAGCTTCAGCCGGGCCTTGTCGCGGCGCGTGTAGAGGCGGGTCGAACCGTCACGCTGCGGGTTGAGCAGGCCTTTGTCTTCGTAGAAGCGCAGCGTGCGCAGCGTCACGCCGTATTTCTTGGCCATTTCGCCGATGCGGGCGAGATCCTCACCGGCTTCGACAGGTATATTGTTGGTATTGGCCGCGGTCTCGCCGGCCGAGATAAGCTTCATGGTCACTGGCTTTCCCCGTTGGTGGCGTCGCGGTCCCGGACCATGCGTCGCCGGACTGGAAGCGGGGGCGTGCTTCCAGTCGTGGTTTCGACAAGCAAAATCGCAAACAGCACGCTTCAAGGCGCCCTTTACGTTTACGTCAATTCTATACCGATAGCCGCCCGATGACGCAAGGGCGTTCTCTGATCGGTGCTTTATGCCGCACTGCGGGCAGCGACAGCCAATTTCCTTCCAACTTCTTAAGCTTGGTTAACGCGTTGTTTACCACGTTGGGCGAAATGTGCGCGTGTCGGCTACCCGTGTTTATCCTGTATCGAATTTCTCACGGTTTTTCGGAGCGCGGGTGAAACCCCGGGAAGCTAGTCTTCCGCCGTGGCATGGAAGCGCGGTCGCCTTCGTTCCGGCAGGGACTTGGACAGCTGGTCGCAAGCCGGCCAATCTGAAAGACGGACGCACCGATGAACAGCAAGCGGTCCTACCTCGATACACTCAACGCCGGCAGGCAGCGTAGGCCACAGACCACGCTCGAGCAACTGAACCGCTCGCTGGAGACGCTGGAACAGCGACTAGGGCAGACGCGCGAGGAGGTGACGGCGCGTCCCGCTTCCCGCCAATACGCCGCCGACCCGCGCTATCCCGCGACCGAGCCACGCTATCCCGCCGCCGACCCCCATTATCCAGCCGCCCAGTCAACCGGCCAGCAGCGCTGGTACGAGGATCCGCAGCCGGCGCCGCGCCCGCAGAACCCGGCGTCCGCCCCTGCCCTAGACCAGAACTACCAGGCCATCGCCCGCGACATCGACCGCGTGCGCGGGCAGGAAGACAGCATTGCCATGGTCGGCAAGATCGCCGGCGAACTGCGCGGCATGCGCGAGGAGCTGCGCCACCAGATGACGGCAGGGCTGCAGCGCGAATTCGATGCGCTGCGCAAGGATATCGACCGTGCCTTCCAGTCGAACGCCAGGCCCGGCGCATCGGGCAAGGGAAGCGCCGAACTCGGCATCGAATTCGAACGGCTTTCCGGCGCCATCAAGTCGCTGTCGGAAAAGAGCGACGACAGAAGCGTCAACCTGCTGCGGCTGGAGCTCGAGCAGGTCAAGACCGCTCTCGACACACTGGCGCGCGAGGAGAGCGTGCAGAAGGTCGACCGCCGCTGGGACGATTTCGACCGCCGCTGGACGGCATTCGAAGACCGGGTCGATGCCGACCAGCGCAAACGCTCCGACGATCCCGCCCTTGCGGCCCTGAGCGGCCGGCTGGAGCAGATTAGCAATGCCGTCAACAATTTGCCGGAATCGCTGTCGCTACGCTCGCTGGAGGAAAAGGTCCGCACACTTGCCGGCGCCGTCGATCACTTCGCCAGCCAGCAGGACAATCGCAGCGGCGATACCCTTGCCATGATCGACGAGCGGCTGGACGAGATTTCCCGTGCCATCGTCGCTTCGACCGTCGCGGCACAGGCCAATTCGGTCGACCATGAAGCTTTCGAGCGCATCGAGAAGCGGATCGACTCGCTCGCCCGGCAGATCGAGGAAGTGGCGCAGGACCGCCCCGGCAATGCGGTCATGGATCACCTGAGCACGCTGTCCAACCGGGTCGACGAACTGGCCGGTCGTGCCAACCTGCCGGAACAGGCGATGGAACGGCTGGCCAAACAGATCACGCTCATCGCCGACAAGATCGACCAGGCGCCGGCCATGCCCGACGCCGACTATATCTTCCATGGGCTGGAGCAACGCTTCGACGTGCTGTCCGGCATGATGGAACGCCGCCAGGGTGACGCCATCGAACAGGGCAACATGCTGTTTCGCGATCTCGAACGCCGGCTGGACGAAGTTGCCGACCGGCTCGACCAGCGCATGATGCCGCAAGTCGACAGCGCCGGCATCATGGAAGCCATCGACGCCCGCTTCACCGCGCTCGCCCAGCGCATGGAAACGCGTGTTCCAGATCCTGCTGGCGAAGCGGCGATCCGTGGGCTGGAAAGCCGCCTCGAGGACATTTCAAGCCGGCTGGACGCGTCGGCGGCGCAGGTGGCCGGCATCGATCCGGCGCTGATCCGCAGTCTGGAGGCGCAGGTCGCCGGCCTGTCGGCTCACCTGTCCAAGCCCAGTACGCCGCTGCCAGAATTCGAAGACATCAGCCCGCGCCTCGACGAAATCGAGAAGGCGCTGGCGGGAACCCGCGATTCCATTCTCGGCGCGGCACGCGAAGCAGCCGAGAATGCGGTGCGGTCGCTGGCCGGTTCGAACGCCAACACGACGGCCGTTTCAGGCCTCGCCCAGGACCTGAAGATGCTGGAAACGCTGACGCGGCGTTCCGACGAGCGCAATTCGCGGACATTCGAGGCCATCCACGATACGCTGCTGAAGATCGTCGACAGGCTGGGTTCGCTGGAAACCAGCGAACCGTCCGAAGCGGTAAGCGAGCTCCTGGATGCCGCGCCTGTGGATACGAGTGGCTGGCGAGGCACACGGCGGCCCAAGATGGCCGTGAACGCGCCGTCGATGAACATTGACGAACCGCTGCCGCTGAGCGGTGACTTGGCCGATCTCGACGCGCGTGGCGCGGCCATATCGCGCGGTGAACCTGCTTTGCCCGGCGAGCCGGTGGTGCATGCAGACACGCGCCTGCCACGCGGACCGGGCGCCCGCACGCCGGCGGAGGCCGCCGCCGCGGCCGCCATGGCCGCACTCGGTTCCGACACCATCGCCGAGAAGGATCAGCCGGCTGGCCGCAAATCGTTGTTCGGCGGGCTTGCACGCGCCTTCAAGAGCAAGAAGACGGCGGATGTTCCGCCGCTGGCCGGCTCGGCGCCGAGCGCCGAGATCCCGAGTGTCGATCTTGACGAGCCGCTCGACCCGAAAATGGCCAACCGCCCGCTGGAACCCGGCTCCGGCGCACCCGACCTCAATGCCATCATGAAGCGTGTACGCGACGAGCGGGCGCAACCGGCAAAGCCCAGTGAAAGCGATGCCGCGAAATCGGATTTCATCGCGGCCGCCCGGCGCGCCGCCCAGGCCGCCGCAGCCGAGGCGGATGCCTTGAAGCGCCAGTCGACCATGAAAGGGCCGGTGAAGGCACTGAGAATCGGCGACCTGCTCAAGGCGCGGCGCAAGCCGATCCTGATGGCTGCGGCAGCGATCATGCTGGCGCTTGCCGGCCTGCAGCTCGGCAAGGCGTTTCTCTCGGATCCCGCCCAGGTGGCAAGCAACGACGCGACCCCGATCATCACCGCGCAACCGGTGCAGACGGCATCCGTCGACACGGCGAGCCAGCCGAAGACTCAGCCGGCGGCAACGGACAGCGCGCCTGCCCGCCCCATCAGGCAGGCCGAACCCTCCGTTCCGGCAAGCAAGGATGACATGATCGCGCAGACCGCGCTCGCCATGCCGTCGGACACGGACGCGATGGCGAATACGGCGCCGGCGGCGGAACCGACTGCGGCATCCGCGGCCTCGACCACGTCTTCCGGCCCGAGCGCCACCGTCTCCGAGGCGATGGCTTCGGCCGCTCCGGCGCCAACCGCGCCCGCCATGCCAATGGCGACCACCGACAGCACCGTCAAGGACGGCACCGGAGGCGTTGCGCCGGCGGCGGCCATAGCTAGGTACGACATTCCGGCCGATGCCGGCCCGGCCGCGCTGCGCGATGCCGCCGCTGGCGGCGACGCCAAGGCGCTGTTCGAGATCGGCTCGCGCTACGCGGAGTCGCGCGGCGTCAAGGAAGACATGGCGGCGGCCGCCAAATGGTATGAGAAGTCGGCTGAACTGGGCTTCGCGCCGGCCGAATACCGCATCGGCAATTTCTACGAGAAGGGCATCGGCGTCACGCGCGACATCAAGAAGTCGAAGACCTGGTACCAGCTCGCCGCCGAGCAGGGCAACGCCAGCGCCATGCACAATCTGGCCGTGCTGTTCGCCATGGCGGCGGATGGGGTGACCGACAATGAATCGGCTGCGCACTGGTTCCAGGAGGCCGCCGACCTCGGTGTCAAGGACAGCCAGTTCAATCTCGGCATCCTCGCCGCCAAGGGCGTCGGCATGAAGCAGAACCTCGAGGAATCCTACAAATGGTTCGCCCTTGTCGCCAAGACCGGCGACAAGGACGCTGCCGCCAAACGCGACGAGATAGCCAATGCGCTGCGGCCCGAACAGCTGGAGCGCGCCCGTACCGCGACCGAATTGTGGAAGGCCAAGCCGCTCAACGCGGCGGCCAATTCGGCCGACATTCCCGAATCCTGGCAGGAGGGCACGCCGCAGACGACCGCCGGCATCGACATGAAAAAGGCGGTCAAGAACATCCAGCTGATCCTCAACAAGAACGGCTACGATGCCGGCGGCGCCGATGGCGTCATGGGCGACAAGACCAAGACCGCTATCATCGCTTTCCAGACCGATAACAAGTTGCCGGCGACCGGCGCCGTCGATGAAAAACTGGTCAGGGCGCTGCTGGCGCGCAAATAACGGAAGAAGCGTCGTTTCCGCGATGCTCTTGCCACACATTTGCCTGTTAACTGATTGAGATATTTTTTGTTTCGGCGCGGTGGCGGGGTTTGACCTTACCACCGCGTCGGCGCAAGAAAAAATTGGCTTTTCGGTGCGAGACTGCCAGCCGCGGCAGCATTGGCCGACAGGCAAACTGATCGAGACTGACGGGTGGGCATCTATCTCCCGATTGCGGAAATTTCCGTCAACGTCTTCGTGCTGCTGGCCATGGGCGCCGCGGTGGGCTTCCTGTCGGGCATGTTCGGCGTCGGCGGCGGCTTTCTCATCACACCGCTGCTGATCTTCTACAACATTCCCCCGGCGATCGCGGTCGCCACCGGCGCCAACCAGGTCATCGCCTCCTCCTTCTCCGGCGCGCTGTCGCACATGAAGCGGGGGACGCTCGACTTCAAGCTCGGCGGGGTGCTGCTGGCCGGCGGCATCGTTGGCTCCACCGGCGGCATCTTTGTCTTCGGTTTGCTGCGCCGGCTGGGCCAGCTCGACCTGTTCATCTCGCTGCTCTACGTCGTGCTGCTCGGCACCGTCGGCGGGCTGATGCTGGTCGAAAGCGTCAATGCCCTGCGCGCCACGCGCAGCGGCGCGGCACCGGTGCTGAAGAAATCCGGCCAGCACAACTGGATCCATCGCCTGCCGCTGAAGATGCGCTTCAGGGCGTCGAAACTGTTCGTCAGCGTCATCCCGGTGCTTGGCCTCGGTGCCGCCATCGGCTTCCTGTCGTCGATCATGGGTGTCGGCGGCGGCTTCATCATGGTGCCGGCGCTGATCTATCTGCTCAAAGTGCCGACCAATGTCGTTATCGGCACTTCGCTGTTCCAGATCATCTTCACCTCCGCCTACACGACGCTGGTCCACGCCACCACCAACCAGACCGTCGATGTGATGCTTGCCTTCCTGCTGATGGCCGGCGGCGTGGCCGGCGCCCAATATGGCGCCAAGGCGGGCCAGCGGCTGCGCGGCGAACAATTGAGGGCGCTGCTGGCGCTGCTGGTGCTGGCCGTGGCGATCCGGCTTGCCATCGATCTGTTCGTCACGCCGCCCAATCTCTATTCGCTGTCCGGCGCGGGTCTCAACTGATGAGGGGGGTGGGGACGCTCGCAACCGCCATCTTCCTGTCCTTGCTTGCGTCAGCCACGCCGGCGAGGGCACAGACGCCGCCGATAGAAAGCATCCAGATCGGTCTTTCCACGGACAATGTCTCCATCACCGCCGGCTTTTCCGGCGCCGACCTGACCATTTTCGGTTCGCTGGAAAACCCCGACCCGCTGGTCGCGCGCCAGGGCCGCTACGATGTCATCGTCGTGCTTGAAGGGCCACCCAAGCCGGTGGTGGTACGCCGCAAGGACCGGGTGCTCGGCGTCTGGATCAATCTGGAATCCGAGACCTTCGAGAACGTGCCGGTCTCCTATTCGGTGGCGACCACGCGACCCCTGCAGGACATCACCGAACCGAACAGCTACAGGCAGCTGTCGCTCGGCGCCTCCAATCTCTACATGCAGCCTGCGGACGCCGGCGACAGCCCGGCCACGATCGAGGAATTCACCGCGGCCTTGCGCGAGCGCAAATCGGCGACCGGCCTCTACAGCGAGAACGTAGGCGGCGTGCAGTTCCTGTCGCAGAACCTGTTCCGCGCCACTGTCCGGCTGGCGCCGAACGTTCCGGTCGGCACCCACAAGGCGCGCGCCTTTCTGTTCAAGAGCGGCCTGTTCATCAAGGAAAGCTCGGCCCAGCTCGAAATCCGCAAGTCCGGTTTCGAACAGTCGATCTTTCGCGTCGCCCATGACTATTCCTTCCTCTATGGCGTGTTCGCGATATCGCTGGCCATGATAACGGGCTGGCTCGGCAGGCTGATCTTCCGCAAGGACTGAGACGTCCAAAAGGGGTTTCCCTTTCTCGCGTCATGCTATAGACCGCACGTCCCCGCCCGAAGGGCAAGCACGCACAATTCAATCCGGCAGAGCGGTTCGGTCGTCCGAAACCGCAGCGCACGCTTCTCCCGCGAGCGCCGATCCGCTGCCTGCCGCCAATGACAGGAGGCTGCTTTGCGACCAGCATTCGCCGGTATCGACTTCGGCACTTCGAACTCCACCGTTGGTGTGGTCCGCAACGGGCAACCTCGCCTCGTCACGCTTGAAGACGGCCAGGTCACCTTGCCGAGCGCCGTGTTCTTCAACTTCGAGGACGGCCGGATCGGCTTTGGCCGGCAGGCCATTGCCAATTACACGGACAGCGTCGAAGGCCGGCTGATGCGCTCGCTGAAGAGTGTGCTCGGCAGTTCGCTCGCGCACGAAAAGACTCGCATCAAGGCGCGCTCGATCGGCTTCATGGAGATCGTCGGCCTGTTCATCGGTCATCTCAGGAAAAGGCTGGAGGAAGACGCCGGCGGTGCGGTCGAGAGTGTGGTGCTCGGCCGGCCGGTACAATTCGTCGATGACGATGCCAAGGCCGATGCGAAGGCGCAGAGCGAGCTCGAAGCTGCTGCCCACGCGCAAGGCTTCACGAATATCGCTTTCCAGTTCGAGCCGATCGCCGCGGCGCTCGACTACGAACAGAAGGTGACGCGTGAGGAACTGGCGCTGATCATCGACATGGGCGGCGGTACGTCGGACTTTTCGATCGTCCGCGTCTCGCCGGAGCGTGCCCGATCTTCGGACCGCAAGGAGGATATCCTTGCCAGCCGTGGCGTCCATATCGGTGGTACGGATTTCGATCGACTGCTCAGCATCGCTCATGTGATGCCGAGGCTCGGCTATTTGACCCCGACCAAGGACAGCAAGCGCAATCTGCCGGCAAGCTATTTCATCGATCTCGCCACATGGCAGCGCATCAACCTGGTTTATACCGCCAAGGCGATGACGCATCTGCGCCAGATCCGCTACGAGGCCGAACGCGCCGATCTGGTCGACCGCTTCATCCACATCGTCGAGCATCGCTATGGGCACGCGCTGGCGGCATTGGTCGAGAAGGCCAAGATAGAGCTGACCGACAGGTCGTCGGCGGAAGTCGCCGTGACGCTGCCGGGCGCCGCGTTCGCCGCCGAGATCACGCGCGAGGGGCTGAACGCCACGATCGCCAGGGATATCGAGCGGATCACCGACACGGTCGGCCAGACCATTCGCGACGCGCAGGTCAAGCCGGCGGATATCACCGCGGTGTTCCTCACCGGGGGATCGACCGCGATCCCGCTCGCAAGACGGGAAATCCTATCGCTGGTGCCGCAGGCTTCCGTCATCGATGGCGACATGTTCGGCTCGGTCGGCCTTGGCCTGGCGCTCGACGCCCAGCGGAAGTTCGGCTGAACCGTCTTTTGTTTTCAGGGCAATTCCGGACGGAAACCGCCACGCACTTTTCCTGGAATTGCTACACTTTGTTTTGACGCAATTCCGGACGGAAACCGCCACGCACTTTTCCTGGAATTGCTCTAAGCCGGGCCACTTCCCGCGGTTCCGGCGCCGAGATGCGCCTTGAGCGCCATCTGGGCCAGGCTTGCCTGGCGATCGCGATGGCTGATCATGGCGAAGTCGCGCTTCGGCAATTCGATCGGCACGGCTCTCAGACTGCCTTCGGCGACGGCGCGTCCGACGACGAGTTCCGAGATGATGGTGGCGCCAGCGCCCGCCTCGACCGCCTGGCGAACCGCCTCGTTGCTGGGCAGCACCAGGAATACCTGCAGGTCGGCGAGCGAAATCCCGTCACGGCGCGCCAGATCCTCCAGCACTTCGCGCGTGCCCGAACCGCCTTCGCGGATGATCCAGCGCAAGCCCCTGATATCGGGGTGTCCCGGCGCGGTTTCGGATATCTCGGGATGGGAGTTGGCCACCACCAGCATCAACCGATCGGTATCGACCTTGGCGCGGCGCAATATGTCGGACTCGGTGCGCCCCTCGACCAGGCCGAGATCGGCGGCTCCATCGAGCACGCTGGCCTCGACCTGCCTTGTGTTGCCGATGCTGACGCTCAGCCTCACCGCGGGGTAGGCCTCGTGGAAGGACGCCAGCCGGCGCGGCAGCCAATAGCTGGCGATGGTCAGGCTGGCCGCGATCGAGAGACTGCCGGCGACCGTCTGCGAGACATGTTCCAGCACGTTGCGGGCGGCGGCGGCCCGCTCCAGCACGGCCTTGGCCTCGGGCAGGAATCGGTGGCCGGTCTGGGCAAGCTCGATGTTGCGGCCAACGCGGTTGAACAGGTGGACGCCGTGCTGCTCCTCAAGCGCGCGGATGGCGGCCGATGCTGCCGACTGTGAGATGCCCAGAAGCTCCGCCGCCTTGGTCATGTGGCCGCGCTCGGCGACAGCAACGAAAATGCGCAACTGATCCAGGGTCATGGACGCATTAAGAACCAACATCGATCGAATTTACAAGAACAACTGATTAGACGGATCGATAGCCTTATTCTACTTTTTGATCTGAAATTGGAAAAAATTGGCCATCGAATAGCTGCTGATAAAATGATCGGGCGATTCAGATCCCTGCTTGCCCATTGGGCCCGTGGCATCCGGCGGCGGCTGGCTGGTGATACCTATCACCCGGAAGAGCATTACATGCGCGGTCCCGGGCCGAAGACGCGGGCCAAGTCCGCGAACCGTGCGGATACGGCCGGACCATGATGCACGGACCGCCGCGCGGCCAGAATTCCGCACCATCGCAACTGCCGCTTGCCGACACGCGAGCACCCGATGAGGGCGACGGCGTCGACACCTCGCCAAGCGTTTCCGACCGCATCGCCAAGACGACCTGTTACATGTGCGCCTGCCGCTGCGGCATCGACGTGCACGTCAAGGATGGCAAGGTCCGCTACATCAACGGCAACAAGGACCATCCGGTCAATCGCGGCGTGATCTGTGGCAAGGGCAGTTCCGGCATCATGCAGCACTACAGCCCGGCCCGGCTGAAGAAGCCGCTGCTACGGAGCGGGCCACGGGGCTCGGGCGAGTTCCGGGAGATCGAGTGGGAAGAAGCCTTGTCGATCGCGACGGAGCGGCTCTCGGCCATTCGCCGGACCGACCCGAAAAAGCTCGCCTTCTTCTCCGGGCGCGACCAGTCGCAATCCTTGACCGGCTGGTGGGCAAGCCAGTTCGGCACGCCGAACTTCGCCGCCCATGGCGGTTTCTGTTCGGTCAACATGGCGGCTGGTGGCCTCTATTCGATCGGCGGCTCGTTCTGGGAGTTCGGCGAGCCCGACTGGGACAACACCAAATACTTCATGCTGTTCGGGGTCGCCGAGGACCATGATTCCAACCCGATCAAGATCGGCCTCGGCAAGCTCAAGGCGCGCGGCGCCAAGGTTGTGTCGATCAATCCATGCCGGACCGGCTACAACGCGATTGCCGACGACTGGATCGGCATCCGGCCCGGCACCGACGGCCTGTTCGTCTTCGCGCTGATCCATGAACTCATGAAAGCCGGGCGCGTCGACCTCGACTATCTCCTGCGCTACACCAATGCGCATATGCTGGTCATCCAGGAGACTGACGCCGCCGATGACGGACTGTTCTTGCGCGACGCCGACGGCAATCCGCTGGCCTGGGACAGGGTGGCGAAAACCTCCGTCAAGGCAATCGACCCGGAGGCGAAGCCGGCGCTGACCAGCAGCTTCGAAGTCGACGGCCGCCGCTGCGTGCCGGTGTTCCAGCTGATCGCCGACCGCTACCTCGATGAGAGCTATGCGCCGGATGCGGTCGCGGAGCGTTGCGGCATTCCCGCCGATACGATCCGCCGGATCGCCGCCGAACTTGCCCATGTCGCCTTCGAGCAGACGATCGAGCTGCCGGTGTCCTGGACTGATTGGGCAGGGCGCCGGCACCAGACGATCAAGGGGCGGCCCGTTTCCATGCATGCCATGCGCGGCATCTCCGCTCATACGAACGGCTTTCACACCTGCCGCGCCATCCACCTGCTGCAGGTGCTGCTCGGCACCGTGGATGTGCCGGGCGGATTTCGCTTCAAGCCGCCCTACCCCAAATCGGCGCCGCCGGGCCCGAAGCCCGCTGGCAAGATCGTCGAGCCGATGACGCCGCTCGACGGCATGCCGCTCGGTTTCGTCTGCGGGCCCGAAGATCTGCTGGTCGACGAAGCGGGTACGCCGCTTCGCATCGACAAGGCCTATTCCTGGGACGCGCCGCTGGCCGCGCACGGCCTGATGCACACCGTCATCCGCAATGCGTGGGCCGGCGATCCCTACCCGATCGACACGCTGATGATGTACATGTCGAACATGGCCTGGAATTCCTCGATGAACACCATCGAGACGATTCGCATGCTGACCGACCAGGATGGAGCCGGCAACTACAAGATCCCGTTCCTCATCTATTCCGACGCCTATTATTCCGAAACCGTGCCGTTCGCCGACCTCGTGCTGCCCGACACCACTTATCTCGAGCGACATGACTGCATCAGCCTGCTCGACCGGCCGATCAGCCATGCCGACGGGCCGGGCGACGCCATCCGCCATCCCGTCGTCGCGCCGGACCGCGACGTCCGGCCATTCCAGTCGGTGCTGATTGAGCTCGGAGCGCGGCTTGGCCTGCCAGGCTTCGTCAATGACGACGGATCGGCCAGGTATGCGGACTATGCCGACTACATCATCAATCACGAGCGCACGCCTGGCGTCGGCCCACTCGCCGGCTGGCGCGGCAAGGATGGGACGTCGATCGGCAAGGGCGAGCCCAATCCGAGCCAATTGCAGCGCTACATCGACAATGGCGGCTTCTGGCATCACGACTTTGCGGACGACCAGCGCTACTACAAGATGGCCAACCGTTCCTATCTCGACTTCGCGGTCCAGATGGGTTTCATCACCGAGGCGGAGCCAATCGTCTTCCAGCTCTATTCCGAACCGCTGCAGCGCTTTCGGCTGGCCGCGCGCGGCCACGGGCGTGTGCAGCCCCCGGAGGCCGCCGAGCGACAGCGCATCGAGACCTACATGGATCCGCTGCCGTTCTGGTACATGCCGTTCGAGGAAGCAGTCGTCGATCTCGAAAAATATCCGCTGCACGCGCTGTCGCAGCGGCCCATGCACATGTATCACTCCTGGGGCTCGCAGAATGCGTGGCTACGGCAGATCACCAGCCAGAACCGGCTGTTCGTGCATCACCGGACCGGCGCCAGCCTCGGTCTCGTCGACGACGACTGGGTGTGGATCGAAAGCATCAATGGCAGGGTCAAAGGGCAGATCAAGCTGATCGACGGGGTGAACGAAAGCACGGTCTGGACCTGGAACGCCATCGGCAAAAGGCGCGGCAGCTGGGGGCTTAAGGACGATGCCGCCGAGAGCAATCGCGGCTTCCTGCTCAACCACATCATCGGCGACCAGACATCGGCTGACGCCAGTGGCAGACGCTATTCGAATTCCGATCCGGTGACCGGCCAGGCGGCCTGGTTCGATCTGCGCGTGCGCATCGCCAAATGCGCGGCGGAGGAAGCCGGTTTCACCGAGCCGCAATTCGAGCGTTTTCACCAGCCGCCGCATTTCGAGCCTTCGCCCGACACGCTCCGTTTCGGCGCCGAATTCCGCCACGAGAGAGAAGCCGCCGAATGACCTGCCTGCCCTCTCATACGGACAAACGGCTCGGCCTTGTCATCGATCTGGACACCTGCGTCGGCTGCCAGGCCTGCGTCACCGCTTGCAAGGAATGGAACACCGGTGGCTACATGGCGCCGCTGACCGACATCGACCCCTATGGCGGCCATGTCGACGGCGTCTGGTTCAACCGCGTGCATAGCTACGAGCACACCACCGAAATGGGCGGCCGCACGGTCAACTTCCCACGCTCCTGCCTGCATTGCGAGACGCCGGCCTGCGTCACCGTCTGCCCGACCGGTGCCTCCTACAAGCGGGCCTCGGACGGCATCGTGCTGGTCGACGAGGATAAGTGCATCGGCTGCAAATTGTGCAGCTGGGCCTGCCCTTACGGCGCGCGTGAGTTCGATACCGATGTCGGCGTGATGAAGAAATGCACGCTCTGCGTCGATCGCATCTACAACGACAATCTGGCAGAGCAGGACCGCGTGCCGGCCTGCGTCGCCGCCTGCCCGACCAGCGCCCGGCATTTCGGCGATCTCGGCGATCCCCAGTCGGCGGTTTCGCAGCTGGTAAGAGAACGCGGCGGTGTCGACCTGATGCCGGAACTCGGCTATCGCCCAACCAACAAATACCTGCCGCCGCGCGCCCACACAACGCGCGCTGCATCGGTGGCCGCTCCGGCCTTGGAGCCGGTACGGGCTGAGGGCGGGTTCCTTGGCTGGGTCGACCGCATGCTTTCGAACTAGCCTCGCCAGACCATGCATCCCGCCTTCTCCGTCGTCTTCTTCACCACCGCCACCGGCGCCGGCTACGGCCTGCTCGCGCTGCTTGGCGTGCTGGCGTCGCTTGGGTTCATCCCGGACGATTTCTGGCTGGGCTTGGTCGGCCTGGGACTGGCGCTCGGACTGATTGTGATCGGACTGTTGTCCTCAACCGGCCATCTCGGACGGCCGGAGCGGGCCTGGCGGGCCTTTTCGCAGTGGCGCAGCTCCTGGCTATCGCGTGAAGGTGTTGCCTCCATGGCCACCTTCATCCCGGCAGGACTGTTCGGCATCGGCTGGGTCATTCTTGGCCGCCTCGACGGCTGGGTGGCGGCCGTCGGGCTTCTGGCCGCCACTAGCGCCATCGTTACGGTCTGTATGACAGGCATGATCTATGCCTCGTTGAAACCCATCGCCCAGTGGCACAGCCCCTACACCTTGCCCGGCTATCTCATCTTCTCGGCGATGAGCGGCAGCGTGCTCCTGAACGCGGTGTTGCAAGGTTTTGCACTGCGTTCGAAAATCTTTCTGGCGTCTTCCGTGCTGCTCGTCCTGCTTGGCTGGATCTGGAAACTGGCAACCTGGCGCTACAACGACCGGCTGGAAATCGCGACCACCGCCAACACCGCGACGGGGCTTGCCGGCGGCACGGTGCGGACGTTGGAATGGCCGCATACCGAGGAAAATTACCTGCTCAAGGAAATGGGCTTTCGCATCGCGCGCAAGCACAGCGCGAAGCTGCGCCGGATCACGCAGGCACTGGCCTTCGCATTGCCCATCCTGTTGCTGGTCGCCGCCTTCGCCTTGCCTTGGTCTTTCGGCGTGGCGCTATCAGTGCTCGCAGCGATCGTCCAATTCGTCGGCATGCTGGTCGAGCGTTGGCTGTTCTTCGCCGAAGCGAAGCACACGGTTACCTTGTACTACGGACGTTAAGCTCAGCCGGGGCGCAACATCGAACCGGAGATAGCGAAGATGCGGTCGGTGCCAAGCATATACACCATCAGCGATTCCAGGCGGAACAGCCCGGCATAGGCGCGGTCGAGCACGTTGAGCGAACCAGTATAGGCGCCGAAGGCGGGCATAATCATGCGGCCGCCATCGCCGGCGAAGCAGCGCCTGCGCACTGAGCGCCCGCGCTGCACGATGCGGGCGCAAGGGTGGAAATGGCCCGCGATCTCGCCTTCGACCCACAGCTTCGACGGCTCATGCCGAAACAGCAGCGAGCCGATGGCCAATTCCCGCACCGTTTCGCCCGGCAGATCGGCGGGCGCTTCCGGATCATGGTTGCCGGCGACCCAGAACCATTGGCGACCTCGCATCAGCGCTTCCAGCCGCTCACGAAAGCTCGCATGCATGCGCTCGGCGCCGCCGCCGTCATGAAAGGAGTCGCCCAGGCTGATGACGATCGACGGCTGATAGTCTGATATGACGGCCTGCAGTCTGAGCAAGGTCGCGCCTGTGTCGTAAGGCGGGATCAGCGTGCCGCGCCTTGCCAGAGATGACCCCTTTTCCAGATGCAGGTCGGAGACCGCGAGCAGTTTTAGCTCTGGAAAATAGAGCACGCCGCGCGGATCGCAGACCGCACGCTCGCCGGCGATGCCGACAGGGTCGGCCTCGGCAATCAGCGATGCGCGCGCCAGCGAAAAATTCATGCCTCACTCATTCCCGGGCCCATGGCCTCCTCGACCAGTGTCGCCGCATCCATCAAAAGCGTTTCATCGGCTTCGCCGTTCACAGGCATCTTGCCGATTTCAAGCATGATCGGCACCGCGAGCGGCGAAATCTGCTCCAGATTCTTATGCATGATTCGACCCTGGATGCGCGAGAGCATGTCGGCAAGTCTGCTGACATCGAGCAAACCGGCCGCCGCGTCGGCGCGCGTTGCCTGAAGCAGGATGTGGTCGGGCTCGTGGCTGCGCAGCACGTCATAGATCAGGTCGGTGGACACGGTGACCTGGCGGCCGCTCTTCTCCTGGCCCGGATGCCGTTTTTCGATCAATCCTGAAATCAGGGCGCAATTGCGGAAGGTGCGTTTGAGGAGCCAGCTATCGGCGAGCCAGGCCTCCAGATCGTCGCCCAGCATGTCCTGATCGAAAAGGGCGCCAAGAGACGGTTTGCGGGCTTTGAACATCGCGCCCATGTCGCCCAGCGACCATATGGCCAACGCATAGTCGGTGGCGACAAAGCCGAGCGGCCTGGCACCCGCCCGGTCGAGGCGACGGGTGAGCAACATGCCGAGCGTCTGGTGAGCGAGCCGGCCCTCGAATGGATAGGCGACCAGATAGTGGCGGTTGCCACGCGGGAAGGTCTCAATCAGCAGGTCATCGCGCTTGGGCAGAACCGATTTGTCGGCCTGAAATCGCAACCAGTCCGCCACCTGCTCCGGCAATTGCTTCCACCGCTGCGGATCGTCCAGCATGACGCGGACCTGTTCGGCAAGGTATGTCGAAAGCGGAAACTTGCCGCCGCCATAATAAGGCACCTTGGCATCGCTGCCGGGCGCGTTCGACACGAAACATTCGCTTTCGCGGATGCCTTCGAAACGAAGAACTTTGCCGGCAAACATGAAAGTATCGCCGTGGGTCAGCGTTTCGAGGAAGGTCTCCTCGATCTTGCCCAGAACCCGACCGCCGCGCGACGCCGAGCCCTTGCTGCCGGCCTGGACGTACCTCACATTGAGCGCAGGCACCTCGATGATGGTGCCGACATTCAGCCTGTATTGCTGGGCAACGCGCGGGTTGGAGACCCGCCATAATCCGTCCTTGTTCAGGCGGATGCGGGCGTAGCGCTCGTAGTTTTTCAGCGCATAGCCGCCGGTGGCGACGAAATCGATGACGCGGTCGAATGTCGGCCGATCGAGACAGGCATAGGGCGCGGCTGTCCGGATCTCCTCGAACAGCGCATCGGCACTGAACGGTGCGCCACAGGCACAGCCCAGCACATGCTGTGCCAGCACATCGAGCCCACCATTGACCAGCGGCGGCGTGTCTTGCGCGCCAAGATAGTTGGCGTCCAGCGCTGCCCGGCACTCCAGCACCTCGAAGCGATTGGCTGGGATGAGGATTGCCTTCGAGGGTTCGTCCATGCGGTGATTGGCGCGGCCGATGCGCTGCGCCAGGCGGCTTGCTCCTTTCGGCGCGCCGACATGCACGACCAGGTCGACATCGCCCCAGTCGATGCCAAGGTCCAACGTCGAGGTGGCGACGATGGCGCGCAACGCATTCTCACCCATTGCCTTTTCGACGCGCCGGCGCTGTGCGACGTCGAGCGAGCCGTGGTGGAGCGCAATCGGCAACGTGTCTTCGTTGACGCGCCACAATTCCTGGAACAGCAGCTCCGCTTGGCTGCGCGTGTTGACGAATAGCAAGGTCGTCTTGTGGCGCTTGATTTCGCGGTAGATTTCCGGCGTAGCATAACGAGCCGAATGTCCGGCCCAGGGCACGTGCTCTTCCGAATCGAGGATCGATATTTCGGGCTTCGCACCGCCGGTGACGACGATCAATTCGGCCATTTCGCTGGGTGGGTTCTGGCTGACCAGCCAGCGCCGTAACTCATCCGGTTCGGCGACCGTCGCCGAAAGGCCGATCGTCTGCAGGCCAGGAACAAAGCTGCGCAGCCGCGCCAGGCCGAGTGCCAGGAGATGGCCCCGCTTGGAGGTCACCAGCGAATGCAGTTCGTCGAGCACGACATAGCGCAGATCCTCGAAGAAGCGCCTGGCATCGGGAGCCGCGATCAGCAGCGCCAGTTGCTCTGGCGTGGTGAGCAGGATGTCGGGCGGTACGAGTTTCTGCCGCTGGCGCTTGTGGGAAGGCGTGTCGCCGGTGCGCGTCTCGATAGTGACGGGCAGCCCGATCTCTTCCACCGGCTTGCCGAGATTGCGCTCGATGTCGACGGCCAGCGCCTTCAGCGGCGAAATGTAGAGCGTATGGATGCCGCGATGCGCGTGCCCTGGTTTTCGCCTCGGCCGGACGGCCAGTTCGGTCAGCGACGGCAGGAAGCCTGCCAGCGTCTTGCCGGCGCCAGTCGGTGCGATCAGCAGCACCGATTGCCCGGCTTGAGCCTTCGCCAACAATTCGATCTGATGGGCGCGCGGCGACCAGCCCTTCTTGCCGAACCATTTTACGAATGGCTCGGGCAGGGCAATGGCGGCATTCTGGTCTGCAAGGCGCGGCTGCTCTGTCACGTGCCAGAGGTAGCGCGAGCGCGCGCGATCGCCAAGCAGAATCGGAACAAAAGGGGATCGCGCTATCTACTTCGCCATAAGAGATTGGCGAAATGTTCGGGGAAAGCGCCCTCGCCCCGTTTATGGGAGAGAATGCCGGCAGGCAGGTGAGGGCAGCGCCAACGGGTCCGAGGTTCGCGCCGCCCCTCATCCGCCCTTCGGGCACCTTCTCCCCGTGAAACGGGGAGATGGAAGGAAACCTATGGCCGTCTAAACCCCGTCGGACCGCCGTAGAGATAGCCGATGCGGGCGACGGCGTCCTTCAACCCTTCGCGCGAGACCAGCATGGTGTGGCCATTGGCGTGGATCATGGTCTCGGCATCGGTCATGATGGCGACATGGCCTTTCCAGAAGACGAGGTCGCCCCGGCGCAGTCCGGCATCGTCCGGACCCGGATCGAGCGGCTCGCCGATGCTTGCGGCCTGCATGTCTGAATCACGCAGCACATTGCTGCCGGTCATGCGCATCGACAGTTGCACCAGGCCCGAACAGTCGATGCCGAAGCCGGAAACACCACCCCAGAGATAAGGGGTGCCGATAAACGTCTCGGCAACCGCGACATAGTCGGGGGCGACTTCGGTGATCGGCCGCAGGTGTCCCGCGATGATCGTCTCGCCGGAGGGCAGGACGGCATAGTGCGTGCCGCGCGTCTCGGCGGCACCGGTCACCGTCACCGTCGATCCCATCGACAATTGGCCCGCGACCGGAAAGCGCAGGTCCGGGCCGGGATAGAGGAAAGTGCGCGGGACCGAGACGATATGGGTGGGTACATGGTCTCGTCCGCCCAGCATGGTTTGGGCGACATAGCCGACATAGCCGTCGCGTTCGGCCTGAATCCAGGCCCAGCCTTCGGCATCCTCAAAAACCAGCACATCGTCGCCAAAAAGGGCTTGCGTGTTGACGCCAGCATCCTGACGCGGCGCCTTGCGGATATCGGCCACAGGAACCGAAATCCGCGCCGGCCGGCCGGCCACGAAGCGGTCGGCAACGACCTCTCCTTTCAGCCTCGCATCGGCGAGATCGGAACGGAAGGCATGAAGGCGTGCATCGTGAGCGGTCAAAATCGGCAACCCTGTTGTACGGGCAATACGGTCAGATCGGCAGTTCCTGAGCCCTGGCGATGATACCATCGCCGAAGCGCTCGACAAAGAGCGCGCCCTCGACCGTGCGCTTGATCAGCACATTGCGCTTGTCGAGTTCGTCGCGATGGCGCGACACCAGCTTCAGCGCCCCCATCGTGTCGAGCGCGCGCGTGATGACCGGCTTGGTGACGTTGAGGCGCGCGGCGAGCCCGCGCACCGTATGCGGCGGCGGATCGAGATAGATGGTGAACAGGATCGCCGTCTGGCGCATGGTCAGGTCGGGCGCGTCTTCGCGCACCTGCGACAGCATCACCTGCTGCCACAGTCGCAAGGCCTGGCTGGGGCGCATCGCAATCGACATCCGCCCAGCATGACGGCAAATTGTTTCGGTTCCGTTTCAGTTTCAGCAATTTGCCGGCTCTGCCCGCAGCCGCCGAATCAGCCAAATCGTGCCGAGATGACCCGCTCGAGGGCGCGGATGCCTTGCGCCTCGCCCCCGGCGGGACCGTATGCACGATCGGCTGGGTTCCAGGCGAAGATGTCGAAATGCACCCAGTTCGCCGTCTTCTCGACAAAGCGCTTGAGGAACAACGCCGCCGTGATCGAACCGGCGAAACCGTCGGTGGTGACATTGTTGATGTCGGCGACCTTCGACGACAGTTTCGCATCGTAAGGTCGCCACAGCGGCATGCGCCACAATGGATCCTCGACGGCCAGCGATGCCGCCGCGAGCTCCGAGGCCAGCGCCTCGTCACCTGTGTAGAAGGGCGGCAGGTCGGGGCCGAGCGCGACACGGGCGGCTCCGGTCAGCGTCGCCATGTCGACCAGGAGCTGCGGCTCTTCGTCGTCGGCCAGCGCCAGCGCGTCCCCCAGCACGAGCCTCCCTTCCGCGTCGGTGTTGCCGATCTCGACCGTGATGCCCTTGCGGCTCGCCAGCACGTCGCCCGGCCTGAAGGCATTGCCGGCGATCGAATTCTCGACCGCGGGGATCAGGACCCGAAGCCGCACGTTCAGCCCGGCAGCCATGATCATCGAGGCCAGCCCAAGGACATTAGCCGCACCGCCCATGTCCTTCTTCATCAGCAGCATGCCGGAGGACGGCTTGATATCGAGGCCGCCGGTGTCAAAACAGACGCCTTTACCAACCAGCGTCACCTTCGGCGCACCCAGTTGCCCCCATGTCATGTCGATCAGACGCGGCGCGCCGGTCGAGGCACGGCCGACGGCATGGATCATCGGGAAATTCCGCGCGAGCAGGTCGTCGCCCTTGATGACCGAGACTTCGGCCTTGTGGGTCCCGGCCAGGGTCCGCACCGCCTTCTCCAAGTCGTCCGGTCCCATGTCGCTGGTCGGCGTGTTGACCAGGTCGCGCGTCAGGAAGACGCCGTCGGCGGTGCGGCGCACGCGAGCCGCGTCGACACCGGCCGGCACGTCAAAGCGCAGCGCCTTGCCCGGTTTCTTGCCGTAGCGGGCAAAAACATAACCGCCGAGCGCCAACGCGATTGCCGCGAGTTCCGGCTCGGCGGGCGCCGAGGCGAAATGCCAGTCCCCCTCCGGCAGGGTCTTCGACAGCGCGCCGAGAGCGAGCGCGCCCTCTCCATCGCCAACACCGAACAAGGCGCCGGCAAGTGCGCCGTTTTCGCCGGGCACGGCCAGCGTCCTGCCTGCTTCACCCGAAAATCCATTAGCCCTGGCCCAGGCAATCGCGGATGGCGCAAGGCCCGCGGCTTCCAGGCCATCACGAGCGACCAGATGCACCGGCAACGCGCCATCCAGTTTCTTCTCGACGAGTTCAACAGGCATTCGATCTTCTCCCATGCCGAGCTCAGGCCCCGAGTCGGCGGTTTTTAACTCTCCGTTAGGGTTAACAGAATATTTCTGCGGGAGGGAAGATGGCCACGCGATGGCTACGCGTATGAATGGAGGCTTAGGTGCCGATGCCGACCAACCGCACAGTGAATGCAAGGGCAAAACGGCTTGTCACCACCGCCCTCATGCTGGCGCTCGCGGCGGGCGTCGCCGGTTGCGGAACCAGCAAGCTCACGACTGGCTCGATCAGCCGCACCAGTGGCAAGCCGCTGGAGTCCATGTCGGCTGGAGAATTGCATAATGCCACCGCCGCACTTGGCCAGTCCTACGCCAGAAACCCCAACGACAAGCGTATAGCGACCAACTTCGCGGCCGCGCTGCAGATGGACGGCGATGCCGACCAGTCGCTTGCCGTGATGCGCAAGCTGGCGATCGCCTACCCCAAGGACCGCGACGTGCTCGCCGCCTATGGCAAGGCGCTCGCCGCCAATGGTCAGTTCGAGGCGGCGCTCGACGCCGTGCGTCGCGCACAGACGCCCGAGTATCCCGACTGGAAGCTGGTGTCGGCGGAGGCGGCCATCCTCGATCAGATCGGCCAGAAGGACGAGGCGCGCCAGCTTTACCGCAAGGCCCTCGAACTCAAGCCGAACGAACCCTCGGTTCTCTCCAATCTCGGCATGTCCTACGTGCTGGAAGGGGATCTGCGCACCGCCGAGACCTATATGCGTTCGGCCGCCCAGCAGCCTAATGCCGACAGCCGTGTGCGCCAGAACCTGGCGTTGGTCGTGGGCCTGCAAGGCCGTTTCGACGAAGCCGAGAAGATCGCCTCGCAGGAACTCTCGCCCGAACAGGCGCAGGCCAATGTCGCCTATCTCAGGCAGATGCTGGCCCAGCAGAATGCCTGGAGCCAGCTCAAGGATCAGGACAAGGCGAAAGCCGCGACCAACTAGTCCCCTGGAACAAAAGTAAGCTTCATTTTGTTTGGCTTCTGTCACAAGAGCAGGAGTTTGATTCATGGCTGGCAGGCAGGCGGACCTTGTCGTTCTAAGCGACGCGGATAGAGGTTTCCTCGAATCTCAGGTGCGCCGGCATAAGGCGCCGCGCTCCTTGTCGGATCGATGCCGGATGGTCTTGCTGTGCGCGCAGGGTTTGCAAAGCAAAGACGTTGCCGAACGCCTGGGTGTTCACGAGCACACGGTTGGCAAGTGGCGCCGTCGGTTCGTACAGGATGGTATTGAAGGGCTGACAGATGAATATCGTACCGGTCGACCGCGAACTGTCTCCGATGCCCAGGTTGCTCAGGTCGTCGAGCGTACGTTGAACACCACTCCCAAGGATGCCACGCACTGGTCCATCCGTTCGATGGCAGCCGACCGCGGCCTTTCTCATACCACCATCCGTCGGATCTGGACCGCGTTTGGCCTGCAGCCGCATCGTACCGAGACATTCAAGCTTTCCTCCGATCCGCTCTTCGTTGATAAGGTGCAGGACATCGTCGGCCTCTATATGTCACCACCGGACCGGGCGATCGTGCTATGCGTGGATGAGAAATCGCAAATCCAGGCATTGGATCGCGAGCAGCCGGTTCTGCCTATGGCACCGGGCGTCGCCGAACGGCGTACTCATACTTATGTTCGCAACGGCACGACTTCTCTGTTCGCCGCGCTCGATGTTGCCACTGGGGCGGTGATAGGTCATTGCTACAAGCGTCACCGGGCCACCGAATTCCTCGACTTCCTGAAGCGGATCGACACCGAAATGCCCAATGGCCCGGACGTGCATCTGGTGATGGACAACTATGCGACCCACAAGACGCCGAGGATCAAGGCTTGGCTCGCGCGCCGTCCACACTGGCATGTTCACTTCACGCCAACGTCGGCATCCTGGATCAATCAGGTCGAGCGGTGGTTCGCAGAGCTGACGCGAAAGCAGTTGCAGCGCGGCGTACACCGTTCCACCGCAGAACTGGAAGCTGATATCGACGCCTTCATCGAAACCCACAACGAGAACCCGACCCCATACAAATGGGTCAAATCCGCCGACCAAATCCTCGCGTCGGTCAAGCGCTTCTGCCAGAAGACAATGAACCGAACTTCAGATTCAGGTGACTAGATCTAGAATTGCTCAACGGTTCATCGTTTTCACGGAAACGCCGAGCCGCCTCATCTCTTTGCTTTGCGCAAGTCCCATGACGACAAGGGCGGCGCTGCAAGTACGCGGCGGCCAATCACCGAACCATGCTGGACAGGAAGATCGCCGCGCTGCACGCCGCGCGGCCATCTTCCTTGTCCAAGCGGATACGTCACTGGCTACTGGACTTGTGCTGATCCCCGAAGATGCCGCGCTGGCTGACCTGGATGCCGGCAGGGCCCAGGATGATGGCGAAAAGCACCGGCAGGAAGAACAGGATCATCGGCACGGTGAGCTTGGGCGGCAAGGCCGCGGCCTTCTTCTCGGCGGCATTCATGCGCATGTCGCGGCTTTCAGCAGCAAGCACGCGCAGCGCGTGCGCCACCGGCGTGCCGTAGCGCTCGGCCTGGACGAGCGCCTGCGACACAGACTTGACCGATTCCAGGCCGGTCCGGCTTGCGAGATTCTCGTAGGCCTGCTTGCGTTCCTGCAGGTAGGAAAGCTCGGCGTTGGTCAGGATGAACTCTTCCGCCAGCGGCACCGACTGCGCGCCGATCTCGTCGGCCACCTTGCGCAGCGCTGCTTCCACCGACATGCCTGATTCCACGCAGATCAGCATAAGGTCGAGCGCATCAGGCCATGCCAACTGGATCGACTGCTTGCGCTTGGTGGCGCGGTTGTTGACGTAGAGCACTGGTGTGTAGAAGCCGCCATAGGCAACGAGCACGCAGACGAACAGCCGGACGACCAATGGCTTGTCCGGCAATCCCCCGAGTATGAACATGTAGACCAGAGCCAGCGCGAAGCCGACGAAAGGGAGCACGAGACGGAAGAAAAGAAACCGCGTCAGCGGATTCTGCCCACGAAAGCCGGCGACCTTGAGCTTCTGCAAGGTGCTTTCGTCGGCCAAAGCGCGCCGCAGATCGAGCCGGTCGACAATGTTGCGCATGCCGATCGACTGTTGCTCGCGCAGGCCCTTGCGGCGGCGATCGGCCTCGCTCGCAAGCCGCGCGCGCTGCTTGGCGCGAAGCTCATCGCGCTCCAGCGCCACCGATTTCATGCGCGCCTTGAGCTGGTTTCCGCCCAAGGCCGGCAGCAGCGTAAACACGGTCGCGAACACGGCGATGCCGACCAGCAGCGCGATCAGAAGGCTGGGATCCGTCAGTGACTTGACGACTTGTTCGCTCATGCCGCGGCCCTAGACTTCAAAATTCATCATCTTGCGCATCACGAAGATGCCAATCGACATCCAGACGCCGGAAACGCCGAGGATCAGATTGCCAATGCTGGTGGTGAACAGCGGCATCAGGTAGTTGGGGCTGGAGAGATAGACGAGAAAGGAGACGATGAAAGGCAGTGCGCCGATGATCGCGGCGGAAGCCTTCGCCTCCATGGACAGCGCCTGGACCTTGGCCTTCATCTTCTTGCGATCGCGCAGCACGCGCGAAAGATTGCCCAGAGCTTCGGAGAGATTGCCGCCGGCCTGTGACTGTATCTGGATCACGATTCCGAAGAAACCCGCCTCGGTGCATGGCATGGTTTCGGGCATGCGCAAGGTCGCATCGGGGATCGACAGGCCCATCTGCTGTGAATCGACGATACGGCGAAACTCTGCCTTCACAGGCTCGGGGGATTCGTTGGCGATCAGGCGTATGGCATCGTTCAGCGGCAGGCCCGACTTGACCGCGCGCACGATGATGTCGAGCGCGTTCGGAAATTCGTTGAGGAATGCCTTGACCCGGCGCGCACGGCGAAACGAGACGAACCAACGCGGCAGGCCGAACGCACCAGCCATCAGCACACCGGGCAGGACCAGCAGCGGCGCTCCAAGCATGAAAGCGACAATGGTCAGCGCGAGGCCGCATATCACGGAATAGATATAGAAACGCTCGATCGTAACCTTCATGCCGGCCTGCCGAATCTGCACCTTGAGCGGCGGCTTCTTGACGGCGTTGTCCTTGAATTTTTGCTTCTCGTCGAGCTCCTTCAGCGAATCCTGCACGGATTTACGGCGCTTGGCCGCATCCGTCGCGCGGTCGCGTGTGGCCTTGACGATGGAGCGGTCGGTCTCGGCGGCCTTGATCGTTTCCAGCCGCTTGCCGGCCTGTTTCTCGTTGCTGATCCGTTTGAACAGGAATGCATAGGCGACCGCGCCGGCGCTGAAGCCGGCGAGCACGACAAACGCCAATACGGTGCCGTCAATTCCAAACATCGACCAGAACCTTCACGCCTGCGGATGCGTCAGTCAGCACGTTTCTCCATGGCCTCGAGCGCATTGGCGAGACGCTGCTCCTCGCCGTAGTATCGCGCCCGATCCCAGAAATGCGGGCGGCCGATGCCGGTCGAGACGTGCTCGCCCAGCAGCCTGCCGTTGGCGTCCTCGCCCTTGATGTTGTAGAGAACGATGTCCTGGGTGATGATGACGTCGCCTTCCATCCCGATCACTTCGGTGATGTGGGTGATGCGCCGCGACCCATCGCGCAGACGCGCCGCCTGGATGATCACGTCGATCGAGCCGACGACGATTTCGCGCACGGTTTTCTGCGGCAGCGAATAACCGCCCATGGCGATCATGGATTCGATACGGTTCAGGCATTCGCGCGGGCTGTTCGAGTGGATCGTTCCCATCGAGCCGTCATGACCGGTGTTCATGGCCTGCAGCAGGTCGAACACTTCGGGTCCGCGCACTTCGCCGACGATGATGCGCTCCGGCCGCATGCGCAGGCAGTTCTTGACCAGGTCGCGCATCGTCACCTCGCCCTCGCCTTCGAGATTGGGCGGACGGGTTTCCAGGCGCACGACATGCGGCTGCTGGAGTTGCAGTTCGGCCGAGTCCTCGCAGGTGATGACGCGCTCCTCGCGGTCGATGTAGTTGGTCAGGCAGTTGAGCAGTGTCGTCTTGCCGGAGCCGGTGCCGCCCGAAATGACGATGTTGCAGCGGACGCGGCCGATGATCTTGAGAACTTCGGCGCCTTGCGGCGAAATGGCACCGAACTTCACCAGCTGATCGAGCGTCAGCTTGTCTTTCTTGAATTTGCGGATTGTGAGCGCGGTGCCATCGATGGCAAGCGGCGGTGCGATGACATTCACGCGGGAGCCGTCGGGAAGACGGGCGTCGCAGATCGGGCTGGATTCATCGACACGGCGGCCGACCTGGCTGACGATGCGCTGGCAGATGTTGAGAAGCTGCTGGTTGTCGCGAAAGCGGATGCTGGTCTGTTCGACCTTGCCATTGACTTCTATGTAGACGTTCTTGGACCCGTTGACCATGATGTCGGCGATGTCGTCGCGGGCGAGCAGCGGCTCGAGCGGCCCATAGCCAAGCACGTCGTTGCAGATGTCCTCGAGCAGTTCCTCCTGCTCGGCGATCGACATCGCGAAATTCTTGATCGCGATGATGTCGTTGACGATGTCGCGGATTTCCTCGCGCGCGCTTTCGGGGTCAAGCTTGGCGAGCTGCGACAGGTCGATCGTGTCGATGAGGGCCGAGAAAACCTGGCTCTTGGTGTCGTAGTAGGTTTCGCTCTTTTCGCGCGGGCCTCGCTTCTGCTCTGGCGCGATGGGCGGCGCATCGACCGCGCGGCGGGCCGGCGGCGCGACAGGGGCGCTCGGCGGAGGCGCCGCCGCGGGCCGGGCAAGCACCGCCGTGTCCGCCGAACCCGCGGCCGCCGGCGTGACCGGCGCCGGTGCCGGCTGGCGGAATTCCGGCTTGAACCGGTTGCCGTCGTCGTTGCCTCTTTTACCAAACATGATCGACTACCGGTCCCAAAAGCGTCACTTCTTGTCGCGCGAGAGCTTGCCGAGGAGGCTACCGAGGCCAGCCTTCTTTTTCGTCCTGATTTCGCTGCGCCCCGTCAGCACATGGGCAATCTCGTTGATGGTGGCGACGATCTGGTTCTTGGCATCCATCTCGCCGAGCATACGCCCGTTATTGGCTGCATTGCCGAACAGCACCGGATCAAAGCCGATGACCGACATCGGCGTGAGGCCGAGCGGCTCGGCGAAATCGGACGGCGAAATCTCCGGACGCTTGGGAACACCGGCCTGATTGATGATCAGTTTCGGCGGAGGGTCGTTGGGGCGCAGCCGCTTGAGCATGTCGAGCAGGTTCTTGGTGTTGCGCAGATTGGCCAATTCCGGCGTCGCCGTGATGACGATCTCGTCGGCCTTGACCAGCGTGTTCTTGGCCCAGCCGGTCCAGACATGGGGAACGTCCAGCACCAGGAGCGGCACGCTGCGGAGCGCGGTATCGACAAGCTGAGCAAAGGCATCGGGGTCGAAGTCGTAGACGCGTTCCAGCGTCGAGGGCGCCGCGAGCAGCGACAGGTGTTCGGCGCACTGGGTCAGCAGCCTATCCAGATAGACCTCATCGATGCGTTCGGGCGAGAACACCGCTTCGGCGATGCCCTGTGCCGGATCCTGATCGAAATTGATGTTGGCCGTGCCGAAGGCGAGGTCGAGGTCGGCAACGACGACCTCGGATTTGAACAGCGAAGACATTGCCCAGGCCACGTTATGGGCGATCGTGGACGAGCCGACGCCACCCTTGGCGCCGACAAAGGCAATCGAGCGGCCGAGCGGCTCGGCCTCCGGATCGACGAAGATCGACGAGACGACACTGACGATATCGGCCATTGACACCGGCGCGATGACATATTCCGAGATGCCGGACCGGATGAGCTCACGATAGAGACCGACGTCGTTGTAATGACCGATCACCACCACTTTCGAGGTCGGGTCGCAGTATTCCGAAAGCTGGGCGAGCTGTTCCAGCAGTTGCTTGGGTTCGCTGCGCGACTCCAGCAGGATCAGGTTCGGCGTGGGCGCCGACTGATAGAATTCAATGGCGGTGGGAATGCCGCCCATATGGACCTTCAGATGTGCCTTGGCCATGCGGCGATCCTCGCCGGCACGCTCGACCGGATTGGCAACGCCCTCCGTCTCGCAGAATGCCTGAATCGAGATGCGCGGAACCGGCCGCAACGCCTGCATCGCGGCGATGTCCTGCGGCGAGATATCGCCGCCGTCCACGGTGGCGTCATAGGCAAGGTTGCTCATGGTCATGCTCTTTCCGTGGCCCGTTCTTTCGCTGGCTTCTTTTTCCCAAGGGCGGCTCAGTAGGTCACTTCCGAATTGCCGAGGAATTCACCCGAAATGCCCCTGTTGCGATAGACGTCGATCACCGCGCCACGATTTTCCGCGTCGATTGTGGTCTGCTTGCGCGGACCAATCAGGTCGGCCGGGTTGGCCATCTGAGCGGCGAGATTGTTCTGGTAGGAGCAACCGAAGTCGGCGTAGTGCTTGTTTTCCGACGTCTCGACCAGGTCATCGGGCCAGCGTCCGCATTTGTCGGTCTGGGCTTTTACCGAGATATAGGCGACGCGAACCGGAGCGGATATTTCGCTCGATCCGGCCTGGTAGGCGACCACGACGATCCGGTTGCGCTTGACGCCACTGGCGATCGCGAGCCTGGCGAAATCACGACCGGCCGCCGTCGCGGCAACCTCGTTGGCCGATCCGCGGGGAATCTGGATCGTCAGCGTCGGTGCGGCACTCTTGTCATAGCCGTCGAGGAAACCCAGAAGCGTATCGCGCTGCGAACCGGTCATGCCGCGGTCGCCAGCGCCGACGGCAAGGTCGATCTTTTGATTCTTCTCCGCGATGACGATCGGATGGTTGGTGCGATAGTCATCCGGAATGGCACCGACAGTGACGCTGTCGCGCTGGGCGCAACCGGCCAGCAAGGCCGTCGCCGCAACTGCCAGGAACGGGAGGACCCGCAGGCGCGAACGGCTGGTGCTCGTCGTCTTGGTGGTCGTTGTCTTCAACGCTGACTGAGACATGTCCGCTTCCTCATTCACTTGTAGATGAAGCCGACAACGCCGTGATAGCGGCCGTTGGGCCTGTCGGTCTGCATGGTGCCGTAGACGCGATTGACCTTGCCAAGGAACATAGCGGCACCATCGCTGGCCGCGTTGAAATTGTCGTCCGGCTTGGCGAGCTCGTTGCGTGCAACCGGCCGTGCCAGATAGGGCGTGATGATGATGACGAGCTCGGTCTCGTTGCGCACGAAGTCCCTGCTGCGGAAAAGCGCGCCGAGCACCGGGATCTTTGTCAGTCCAGGCAACCCAGTGACGGCTTGCCTGACGTCGTCGCGAACCAGGCCGGCGATCATCATGGAGCCGCCCGAGGGCAGTTCAACGGTCGTATCCGCAAGACGCTTGCGCAGTGACAAGGCATTCATGCCGATACTCCTATTGTCCGTGGATGACGATACGGACCCCTCGGTTGTCGGTTCGGAAACTGAGGTTCTGACTTTCAGGCTTATGCGACCGGGCGACAGAACCACCGGCTGGAACTCCAGGCCGATGCCATACTCGATCTTATCGACGGTATAGGTCTTCAGACCGGTCTGATTGTCGGTGGATACGTTGGCGCTGACCCCGCTCACCATGTTGTATTCGCCGCCGACCTTGAAGGTCGCCTTCTCCCCGGACACGGCGGTCAAGGTCGGCTCGGCCAGGGTCTTCATGACCCCGGACTGCTCCATCGCGTTGATATAGGCTTGCAGCCCCGACGTGCTGATATTGAAGCCCGCGTTCGATAGCGGCTTGCCGAGACCGGCGAAAGGATCACTGAGCGCGCCGTAGCTGATGCCGTTGCTGCCGCCGCTGCCGACCATATTGACGCCGAGCTGCTTCATCACGGACCGGCTCACTTCGGCGACCGTCACCTTCAGCGTGACCTGGTCGTCACCGATGATCTGCAAGAGATTGACGATCTTCGAGGTACGGCGCTCCTGGTCCGGGTTGTTGATGTCGACACCGCTCTGGGCCGAGCCGCCGGCCGCGGTCTGCGAATACTGTCCTGTCGTCGCTTCACCGCCCGAGACGAAGATCGTCGCCAGGTCGACCGCCCGTTTGGCGTCCAGCGGCGTGTCGACCGTCCCGGTCAAGATGACGTTGTCATTCAGCAATTCCACCTTGATGGCCGAAGTAGGAAGGAAGCGCTTGATGTAGTCCTCCAGCCCGGCGACGTCGCGTTCGACCGCCAGGTCCAGGCTGGCGATCTGTTCGCCATTCGGACCGAAGACGAAGATGTTGGTCTCGCCGACCGCCTTGCCGAACAGGTAGATCCGCCTCGCGGTCCGGGTTACGGCATCGGCAACTGTCGGGTTGGCGACAAGGATGTCATAGGCATCGCTCGGCAGGTCGATGACGACCGATTTGTTGAGGCCAAGCTTCACGCGCTGGGCGGCCGTCGTAGCCGATACCCGCGTACTCTTCGCCTCGACGACGCCCTGAACATTCGTTCCGACGAGCAGCAGGCCGAATGCCGCAGCTATGATTGCCGGCAGTTTACCGCTTAGCCTCATTTCCTTGCCCCTACTTCGGAAACTTCACCCGACTTGATCAGCCTCACCGTTCCTCTGCGGCCATTGCCAGAAACGAGATAGTCGGCCTCGCCCGGATTCTTCTCCTGGGTGTCCGTGATCGACCGCAGCGCCAGGGTCAGGCGATCGGCCATCTGCTGGGCAACGGTGATGATTTCCGCCTGCCGGGGGGTCAGCTCCAGCGTGGCGGTCTGGCCCACCCTGGTCTTCTTGCCTTCTTCGTCCTCCTGGATGGTCTGGTCGATTGCCAGGACGCGGATGTTCTTGAGGATGGTTTCGGTGTTGAACCCGGTGCTGCCGCTGCTGGCATCCGCTTTGCGGGTCATGATCACGTCGACGAAATCGTTTGGAAGGATGAAGCCGCCAGCCGAAGTGTCAGCCGATATGGTCGTGGCGACCGCCCGCATCCCGGAAGGCAGGATCGACGACATGAAGCTCTGCCCCTCGCCGATCAGCTTGGAACGCCGCACGGGCTCGCCCGCGTACATCGTCACGCGGGCTATCGACCCTTTCAGTTTCTCGAGGGCGTCGGGGGCGGTGGCCTTGGTGATGAAATTGGCGTTGATGCCGTCAGCCGGCCAGGATTGCCAGGTGATATTGTTCCCGAGCGCGCTGCCCATCGCGACATCGCCCGACAGCACAAGCACATCCTGCAGAGATACGGCAGGGGCCTTGGGACCGGATTCGACGATGATCTGGGGCGGCGGCGCAGCGACCATGTTTTTCGCGACATAACCAGCGCCACCCGCCGCGGCCACCGCCACGCTTAGAATAATCAGTCGGGATGCTGGCATTTTGTCCGAACCTCGCCTTGGCAAACCTAGCCAAGCCGGACTTTGCAGCGGCAATCGTCAAAACAAGGTTAATGTAATGCTTACGATCGTGATTAATTTAAGGTTTACATAAATTAGACGGATTGCGTCGCCATGCGTGCAAGTATCGGCCGGTTTCCTTCAAAGCCAGGTCGGACAACGCGGTAGGGAATGGGGAAATTAGATCGTGTTCAGCCGGCCAGCCTTGCCAGCGCCCACACCATCAAAGGCGAATCCGGATAGGTCAGCAATCCGCCCAGGCCGAGCGCGATCCCATAAGGAACCCCCGCTGACTCTTCCGCAAAGTGGCGCAGGAATGGATTGCGGCCGGTAAATACCGCCAGCGGCGACTTCCGGTAAAGCAGGATGGCGAGCGTCAAGAGGCCGCCAATGAATGTCGAGACGACAAGGTATTCAACGAGATGCACGTTGAGCCCCATCCACACGGCCGTAGCGGCCAGCAGTTTGGCGTCGCCTCCACCCATGCCACCCATCGCGAACAAACCGAACGTCACGGCCAGAACCACGGCCCCGGCGGCGAAATGCCAACCGAAGGCTGCCCATTCCATGCCCGTCAGCGGCGCAACCAGCGCGAAGACGACGACAAGCAGCACCGGCACGCGATTGGCGATCGTCATCGACAGCATGTCGGAGATCGCGGCAAACAGCATGCAGAACGGAAATACGACGAAGATCAGGGCTTCAAGCATCGGCGCTATGCCTATTGTCCAGGGGCTCAATCTAGAATGGATCGATTAACGATTGATGAGGCCTGCAATTGACGAGGCCCGCAATGCAAACACGACCGTCGTCAGCCGCGACATGAACACGCAACGCAAAACAGGGGCCACCACTTGGCGGCCCCTGTCCAGAACACGATCTGAACGTTCAGCAATAAGCCGATCAGCTGCCGCTGGAGTTCAGGGTGGTTCCGATCGAGGTGAACTTGGCGTTGATGGCATTGCCGAGCGCGCCAGCGCCGGTGATGATGGCGAGTGCGATGAGAGCGGCGATCAGACCATATTCGATAGCGGTCGCGCCGGATTCGTCCTTCACGAAACGTGCAATGAGATTAGACATTCGAGAGCTCCTACTCCACGTGTTACAGCACTTCCGTCAACTTCTGTGATGGTTGATCGGATGCTGCCAATCTAGGGAGAAGCTCTTTCGATCGGCTTAATAAACAGCCTTACCGATTCCTTTCCCGGATCGAACATAGTGCGTGGTTAACTCCGCACTAAGCGCCGGCTAAAGCACCATTTCCCAGGCCAACGCCGCAGAAGGCAAGGGCTTGGCGAAGCTCGCGGCCCGGCGCCTGGACCTGGCCACGCGAGCAGCGATGCCGACCGCGACAACGGTCGGCGGCGGTCGACTTAACCGTTGGTTCACCAATCTCGTTCATGTTCCGTTGAACAGTCCGCCTGCGTGGAGCGCCATAATGGCCTTGCCGAGACCTTCAATCCTGATTGCCGTGCTCCTTGCGACCGCGAGTTTGATCACGCCGGCCAGGGCCGGCGCCGGGATCGAGGTCACCATGAACCAGGCCAAGATCGTCAAATTGTCGCGCCCCGCCGACACGGTCGTCGTCGGCAACCCGGCAATCGCCGATGCCTCCGTCCAGGACGCCTCCACGATCGTGCTCACAGGCAAGGGTTTCGGCGTCACCAATCTCGTCGTGCTCGACCAGGAAGGTAGCCCGATCGTCGACGCGCAGGTTACCGTCGTGCGGCAGGCAGCCTCGTCTGTCCGCATTTATCGACGTGCCGAGGTCCAGACCATGTCTTGCACGCCCTATTGCGAAAGCTCCTACAAGAGCGAGGCGGAAAAATCCTCCGAGGCTGAAATGAGCGTCAGCAAATAGGCAGCGCGGCAGACCGGCGGCCGGGTTACCGCCCGGTTAAGACGCCCGCGCCGACTTTAATGATCATTCAAACCGGACCTCAATTGGTTTGCATTAGTACCCCTGTCGGGACCGTCCAGGGATGGCAGGAACAGGTATGGGCAAGGCAATCGGTTCGACGGATCAACGCAAGATGGCGCGCGCCCGGCCTTTCAGGCGCTTCGTTCGCGACCGGCGCGGCAGCACGGCCCTGGAATTCGCGCTGCTTGCATTGCCTTTCGCTCTCCTGGTGTTCGCCATCCTCGAGAGCTGCATTTCATTCGCCGGGCAGGAGGTGATGGCCAACATCACCGACGACGTTGCGCGCCAGCTGCGCACCGGCCAGTTGCGGCCGGCCGATGTCGCTGGGAATAATTTGACGACCCTGATCTGCAACAAACTGGAAATCATCGTCTCCACGGATTGCCCACAACAACTGCTCGTCGATCTTCGCCAGTATTCGACTTTCGCCGACGCGGCCCAGGCGGGCTTCAAGATCCAGAACGGTGATGTCGTGCTGATGCAAGGCACCAGTTCCCAGACATTCGTGAACTCCCCGGGGCCGGCGGAATCGAAGAACATGCTGCGGGTCTTCTACAAATGGCCTGTCATGACCGATCTGATGGCCAAGTCGATGGCCAATCTGAGTGGCGGCAGGACGCTGCATTTTGCGTCGGTGACCTGGCAGAACGAGCCGTTCAATTGAGTTCGGAAGCACCGACAAGAAAAAAGGCAATGGTATGATGCGTGCGGGGGCACATCTGGAAACTGCAGGGATCTGGAGCAAGACGGTTGGGTTCTGGTGCAATCACCGCGGCGTGGCGGCGGTCGAGTTTGCCCTGATCGTGCCTATCCTGCTGATCCTGTATTTCATGACCATGGAGGCTTCGCAGGCTATCGAGACCAGCAAGAAGGTCAGCCGTATCGGCAGCATGGTGGCCGATCTCGTCACGCAACAGCCGACCATCGTGAAGGCGGATCTCGACGCCATCATGCAAATCGGCACGTCGACCATTCAGCCCTACAACCGCTCGACGCCAAACATCACCATCACCGCAATCCAGGTCACCACCGACACGCCGCCCAAAGTGCTGGTGGCGTGGTCACGCAAGGTGGCCAACGGCGTCAACAGCGTCGGCGCCGCAGCAGGCTCGGCCGCAACGGTTCCGACAACGCTCAACGTGGCCGGTACCTTCCTGATCCGCGTCGACAGCACACTGGGCTACCAGCCGATCATCAGCTGGACCGCGGACACTCAACAGAAGCTTGGATTGACCGCCGCCCTCGCCAACGGCATATCGATGGGCGAGACTTACTATCTGCGCCCCCGCAGAAGCCTGACGATCCCTTGCAGCGACTGCTAGAGCAATTCCAGGGACATCACGCGATGTGCCTTTCGTCCGAAATTGCATAAAAACAAGGGCTTGGAGCGGCTCAGCGATTCCATCAGACACTGAACCGCTGGGGCTTTTACCGCGGCCCACCATCGGGCGAGACCATCCGCACGATAGCTTCCGCCGTCGCATAATCCTTTGGAGCCACGGTCAAAAAACCACCAGAGTGCTTCGTTTCCAGGAGATCGTAGACATCCGGCGTCATCGATTTGAGGTTGGTGAGGAACGCGGTCAGCCGCCGTTTGGCTTCCGGGTCGAGATCGCTGCGCACGGTGTGGGGACCGTATCTCAGCAGGGCCGATGTCCACACGACCTGGAGAGCGGATGCCGAAAGGCCGGCCGCCTCGAGCCTTGCCCGCGTGCCACCAGACAGGTGCGGTTGGCCATCGGCCGCGGCCCTGACCCAGCCGAACATGGCGTCGGCCTTACCGTCGACGAGCATCATTTCCGCCGCCGACGCTGAATCCGCTTGGATCAGAAACGGTGCATCTTCGGCAACCTTGACATGCTCGGCGGCCAGCCCTGCCAGCGGCAAAAGCGAGCCCCCGACACTGTCAGGCGGCGGCATGGCGATCCGATGGGTCTCCATATCAGCCAGGCCAGGCAGCTTGCCATCCCTGGTCAGCAACACGGAGCGGATGCCCGCCGCACCGTCGGAATCGACCGGAGCCACGAGCGGCTCGACGCATGCGCAGCGTTGCTGCGCCGTGGCATAGGCGGTCGCCGAATAGATGGCGTATTCGATCCGGGCATTGGCCTGCGCCTCGATCAGCGAGGCATAGTCGCGGGCAACGACGAACTCCACCTTCATGCCCAACGCATTGGTAAAGGCTTGCGTCAACTGCGCCAGACCCGGAACGGTGTTGCCGCCATTAGGCTCGGCGACAATGCCGATGCGAAACGTGCCGATATCATCGCGCCAGTCGGCCCGCGCCTGCCCGCACCACAACATGCCGTGCACGACCATGAGGGTAGCCCAGGTCCTCAGCGCAGCCTTCATGGCAAGACTGCCCCGCGTTCTGTTTGATTGACGACCCGTGCCCGCAGCGCCGCGACATTCATCTCTTGTATCGGTGCCATCTCTCGTATCGGTGCATGTCGTCACCCCAAAACCGCCGCACACTTTTGGGCGACATGCACTCTTGCTGTCCATGTCGTTCCCCCAAAACCGCTGCGCACTGTTGGGCGACATGCACCGGATTATCGCGCCAAGCCGTTGCCGTTCGGTTTCCGATTTGCCAATGCCGCCGTGGAACCCTATGTCTGGTCGTCCACACTGGCAACAATGATCCGATGGCGCGCGCTTTCCTCTTCGTCCTGGATTCCTTCGGCATTGGCGGCGCGGCCGACGCCGAGCGCTATGGCGACGCCGGCGCCAACACCCTCGCGCACATCGCCGAAGCTTGCGCGGAAGGCCGCGCGGATCGTGAAGGGCTTCGTCAGGGCCCGCTGTTTGTTCCCAACATGGCATCTCTCGGGCTTGGCAAGGCGGCCGAGACGGCGACAGGACTGGGTTTTGCCCATTTCGGAACGGATGTACTCGCCAATGCCTTCCATGGCGCGGCGCAAGAGGTTTCGAGCGGCAAGGACACCCCTTCCGGTCACTGGGAGATCGCGGGCCTGCCGGTCCGCTTCGACTGGGGCTATTTCCCGGATACCGTTCCCGCCTTCCCCCCCGATCTGACCGAGGCGATGATCCGCGAGGGCAAGGTGCCTGGCATTCTCGGCAACTGCCATGCGCCAGGCACCGAGATTATCGAGCGGTTTGGCGAGGAGCACATCCGTACCGGCAAGCCGATCTGCTACACGTCGATCGATTCGGTCCTGCAGGTCGCCGCGCATGAAGTTCATTTCGGGCTGGAGCGGCTTTATGAATTTTGTCAGGTGGTGCGCCGACTGGTTGACCCATTGAGGATCGGCCGCGTGATCGCACGGCCGTTCGTCGGCGAGACGACCACGACCTTCGCTCGAACCTACAACCGTCACGACTACGCCGTGCCACCGCCGGAGCCGACCTTGCTCGATAGATTGACGGCACGGGGAAGCCGCGTCATCGCCGTCGGCAAGATCGGCGACATCTTCGCCCATCGCGGGATTTCGGAAGTGCGCAAGGCCGCCGGCAACATGGCCATGTTCGACAAGGCGCTGGGCGCAATGGATGACGCCGGCGACGGCGATCTCGTCTTCGCCAATTTCGTCGATTTCGACACCGAGTTCGGCCATCGCCGCGATGTCGCCGGCTATGCCGCCGCGCTCGAGGCCTTCGACCTGCGGCTGCCGGAGGCATTCGCAAGGCTGCGGCAAGGCGACCTTCTCATCCTGACGGCCGATCACGGCAACGATCCGACCTGGCGGGGCACCGACCACACGCGCGAACGCATTCCCGTGATCGGCACCAGGCCGGATCTAAAAGGCGGCGACATAGGGCTGAGGGCAACCTTCGCCGATATCGGCGAGACCGTCGCCGAACATCTCGGACTGGCGCGCGGCCCCCACGGCACTTCTTTCCACGCGACGATTGGCGGCCATGCCTGAATTGCCCGAAGTCGAGACGGTCCGGCGCGGCCTGCAGCCGGTTCTCGAAGGCGCCCATCTGGCCAAGGTCGAGGCGCGGCGGCCGGATCTCCGGTTTCCGTTTCCCGAACGATTCTCGGAACGGCTGACCGGCCGAACGATTACCGCGCTCGGCCGCCGGGCGAAGTACCTGACCATGCATATGCAGGATGGTCCGGTGCTGATCTGCCATCTCGGCATGTCGGGCTCCTTTCGTATCGAGACCGACGACGACAGCGAGATGCCGGGCGTGTTCCACCACGAACGCTCGAAAAGCACGGTGCACGACCATGTCGTCTTCCACGTCGAATCGGCCGCCGGCACTCGGTCACGAGTGATCTTCAACGACCCGCGCCGCTTCGGTTTCATGTTGTTTTCAGAAGGGCTGCCGGAGACGCATCCCATGCTGGCCGGACTGGGCGTCGAGCCCACGGGCAATGCGCTGGACGGCGTGCTGCTCGCCTCGCTGCTGAAAGGCCGCAGATCGCCGCTCAAGGCAGCGCTTCTCGACCAGAGGCTGATCGCGGGGCTTGGCAATATTTATGTCTCGGAGGCGCTGTGGCGTGCCGGCCTGTCGCCCCTGCGCGAGGCGGGCACCATCGCCAAGCCCGGCAAGAAGGCGAAGGAACAGAGCGAACGTCTCGCCGGGGCGATCCGCTCGGTCATATCAGACGCCATCGCCGCCGGCGGGTCATCGCTGCGTGACTATGTGCACGCCGACGGGTCGCTGGGCTATTTCCAGCACTCCTTCGCCGTTTACGACCGCGAGGGAGAGCCTTGCCCCAAGCCCGGCTGCGGCGGTCACGTCGAGCGCATCGTGCAGAGCGGACGCTCGACCTTCTATTGCCGGACGTGTCAGAGCTGAGTTAGACCGGGGTCGAGCGAGGAGAAGCAGCCATGGCCTATGAGACGATCATCACCGAGACGCGCGGCAAGGTCGGGCTGATCACGCTGAACCGGCCGCAGGCGCTCAACGCGCTGAATTCCCAAATCCTCAATGAACTCGTCGCAGCCGTAAACGGTTTCAGCGCCGATCCCGGGATCGGCGCCATGGTTGTTACCGGCTCCGACAAGGCCTTTGCCGCCGGTGCCGACATCAAGGAGATGCAGGCGATCTCCTACGTGGACGCTTACAGCCAGGACTTCTTCGCTGGCTGGGAAGAATTCACGCGGGCGCGAAAGCCAATTATCGCGGCGGTGGCCGGCTATGCGCTGGGAGGGGGGTGCGAACTCGCGATGATGTGCGATTTCATCATCGCCGCCGATACGGCCAAATTCGGCCAGCCCGAAATCACGCTCGGCGTCATTCCCGGCATGGGCGGGTCGCAACGATTGACCCGGTTCGTCGGTAAGTCGAAGGCCATGGACATGTGCCTGACCGGGCGGATGATGGATGCGGCGGAAGCCGAGCGCTCGGGCCTGGTATCGCGGGTCGTGCCCGCGGGCGAGCTTGTCGAGGCGGCCGTCAAGGCGGCTGCCAAAATCGCTGATTTCTCGCTGCCGTCGGTGATGATGGCGAAGGAAGCTGTCAACCGTGCCTATGAAACGACGCTTGCCGAGGGATTGCGGTTCGAACGCCGCCTGTTCCACTCGCTTTTCGCGCTCGAAGACCAGAAGGAAGGCATGGCGGCCTTCGCCGAAAAGCGGAAGCCGAATTTCACCAACCGGTAGGGCATCGGCGGCCGGGGCCGAAACCCTGTGACGCCGGCCAAAAAGAACGCCGGGCAGCGTTGACGCGCCGGAAAAGCTGAACTATAAGCCGCACCAACCGAGGCGGCCCCGTGGCTGCCCGTTTGTTTTTTGCGCCCTGCGGCATGCCGCGTGCGCCGACCAGATCAGAAGAGAGGCATCATGGCCAACACATCCTCGGCCAAAAAGGCAACGCGTAAGATCGCCCGCCGCGCGGCGATCAACAAGAACCGCCGGTCGCGCGTTCGCACCTATATCCGCCAGGTCGAGGAGGCACTCGCCTCCGGCGACAAGGCAGCCGCCCAGGCCGCTTTCAAGGCCGCCGAGCCGGAATTGATGCGCGCCGCGACCAAGGGCGTGATCCACAAGAATACCGCGTCCCGCAAGGTGTCGCGCCTGGCCCAGCGCCTCAAGGTGCTGTCGGCCTGAATCGACTTTCCAGGCTGATCTTCTTTAAAACCCGGCCGATCGTGCCGGGTTTTTTCGTTTGCCGGCAAGTACTTAAAAAGAATACTGAGAAATGGCGTCCAATACGGAGTCCAGGGTTCGAAATGCTTTGCCGGCACATGCATGCCTACTGATGGTCGACATGCTTGAAAAGTGCAGGCTGCAAAATCCCTGATCAGCATTAATAATCAATATTTTTCAATCAATTAGCGGTAGTCATCCACAACTTGTCCACAGCACGCCGAGGGGACGGGAGGACAACTGGCTGTCAAGCGAATTATTTCAGAAAATTTCAAACCGGCCCGGCTTTTTCATATTCGCGGGAAAAGGGTTTGAATCACAATGGCTTTGTTAAAACATACCGCCGCAGCATGGCGCCTGAACCTGCCCGAGGTAACCAGATTCCTTAAAAATCCGTTAGACGTGGCCTTGCCCTATCCACAGCGATTTCGGTAATGTCCATCCATCGAAAGGGACGGGGTCCTGAGCCCTTAACCCAGCCTGAATCGGGCCAGCTTAAATTGGCGGGATTTGCGACGCGGATCAAGTCCGCGGACGGTTTGGTTTGCTCTTTTTCGATACGGTAGGGGACTGGCGTAACTAGACATGGCAGGTAGACAGCGCGCCGGCGCTCTTTCGCCGGACGGTGTTGTGTTGCCCTGAAATACCCAACGCGGACTGGCTTCCATGGGCCGGCACCGGTTCCCCGGATAATGGGCGACGTTCATTGCCGGCGGCGGCAAGGAGCTTCGTAGCGAAGATACAGTCGCTGGCAAAGGATGCAGGAGGCGCATCCCCAGCGGAAAAACAGGTACAGAAAGGCAAGGAACTCGATCATGCAGAGCGGCATCGAAAGGGAGCTTACGGGCGACCTCCCATTTCCTGGAACTTTGATCGGAGCAAACGAGATGGTGGTCTCCAGCGACGCGGAACAGAAGTTCGACCGGGTCAAGACCCAGTTGAAGGCGCGTCTGGGGGCTGAAGTCTATTCGAGCTGGTTCGGCCGCATGAAGGTCGCGGAGGCTTCCAAGGGCATTGTCCGCATCTCGGTGCCCACCGCGTTCCTGCGCTCGTGGATCAACGGTCATTATCACGACCTTATCTCCGAACTGTGGAAGCAGGAGGATCCCGAAGTCCTCAAGATCGAGATCGTCGTCCGCACGGCCACCCGCCAGGGGCGCAGCCATGCCGAACCGGAATTGGCGCCGGCGCGCAAGATGACGCGGCAGACGCAGACAGCGCTGGCCGCCGGCACCGTGAGCCCAGGCAGGGTGGAGCGGCCTCCGGTGCCGCGGCCGGGCGCTTCGGCCGAGAACGAGTTCCGCCACAATGTGCTGGGGTCGCCGCTTGATCCGCGCTACACTTTTGGCTCCTTCATCGAAGGACCGTCGAACCGGGTGGCGTTCGCGGCCGCCAAGGCCGTAGCGGAATCGCAGTCGAGCGCGGTGCGCTTCAATCCGCTTTTCCTGCACGCAACCGTCGGGCTCGGCAAGACGCACCTCCTGCAGGCCATCGCGGCGGAATCGCTGAAGCAGAATCCCAAGTCCCGCGTCGTCTATCTCACCGCCGAATATTTCATGTGGCGCTTCGCCACGGCGATCCGTGACAACAATGCGCTGACGCTCAAGGAGCAGCTGCGCGACATCGATCTCCTGATCATCGACGACATGCAGTTCCTGCAGGGCAAGTCGATCCAGCATGAGTTCTGCCACTTGATCAACATGCTGCTCGACAGCGCCAAGCAAGTCGTCGTCGCCGCGGACCGGCCACCGTCGGAGCTGGAATCGCTGGAGCCGCGGGTGCGTTCGCGCCTCAATGGCGGCGTCGCGCTCGAAATGTCGGCGCCCGATTTCGCCATGCGCCTCGGCATGCTCAAACTGCGCCTGGCCACGGCCAGGACCGACGACGCGTCGCTCGACATTTCCGATGAAATCCTCAATCACGTCGCCCGCACCGTGACCGGCAGCGGCCGCGAACTCGAGGGTGCGTTCAATCAGCTGCTGTTTCGCCAGTCGTTCGAGCCGCAGATCACCATCGACCGCATCGACGAGATCCTCGGCCACATCTATCGCACGGGCGAGCCGAAGCGGGTTCGCATCGAGGACATCCAGCGCATCGTGGCGCGCCACTACAACGTGTCGAAGACGGAACTTTTGTCCAACCGGCGCACGCGCACGATCGTCAAGCCCAGGCAGGTAGCCATGTATCTGTCGAAGGTGATGACGCCGCGCTCCTTGCCCGAAATCGGGCGGCGCTTCGGCGGCCGCGACCACACCACGGTGCTGCATGCCGTGCGCAAGATCGAAGACCTTTCTGGCGCCGACAACACGCTGGCACAGGAACTAGAACTGCTGCGGCGCCTGATCAACGACCAAGCCTGACCGGTACCGCGACAGGCAAGCCGGAACCGTTCTGGAATTCAATGGCTTGCCTGCCCGGCCGTGAACCCGAAATGGGCCCACGGCCTTGCCGGGAGACGATCCGGATTCCGGATTCGCCGCATCGGCCGGCGGACTTCGCGCCCTTTATCCCCAGAAAGCCTGTGCAGCCGGCCTGAACCGGTGGCGCGGGCTTGCGTTTGCTGGCTTTTTCCTGTCAGTTTACGCAGATTCTGAGCCTGTTCAGACCTTTCGCGGGGCGCCGCCAGCCGGAGACCCGCTCATCCTTTCAAGCGAGCCTGTTTCGTCATGCGTGTTATCCTGGAACGGTCAAATCTCCTGAAGTCGCTCAACCACGTCCACCGCGTGGTCGAACGGCGCAACACAATACCGATCCTGTCCAACGTGCTGCTCAGCGCCGAGGGCGCCAGCCTCGAAATGAAAGCCACCGACCTAGACCTGGAGGTGACGGAAGCGACGCCGGCCAAGGTGGAGCGCGGCGGGGCGACGACGGTTCCGGCCCACCTTCTCTATGACATCGTGCGCAAACTCTCCGACGGCGCCGAGGTGATGCTGAAGACGGATGAGGACGGCAACGCCATGACGGTGACGTCGGGCCGCTCGAGCTTCCGCCTGCAGTGCCTGCCGCAATCCGACTTCCCGGAGCTTTCGGCCGGCTCCTTCTCGCATATCTTCCGGCTCGACTCGGTCGCCCTGAAGGGGCTGATCGAGAAGACGCAGTTCGCCATTTCCACCGAAGAGACGCGCTACTATCTCAACGGCATCTACCTGCACACACATGAGGTCGGCGGCAAGCTCAAGCTGCGCTCCGTGGCCACAGACGGCCACCGCCTGGCCCGTGCCGAGATCGACGCACCGGCGGGTTCCGAGGGCATGCCGGGGATCATCATTCCGCGCAAGACGGTCAGTGAGCTGCAGAAGCTGGTCGACGATCCGGATATCGCCGTGACCACCGAACTGTCGGACACCAAGATCCGCTTCACCATCGGCAGCGTGGTCCTGACCTCGAAGCTGATCGACGGCACCTTCCCCGATTATCAGCGCGTCATTCCGACCGGCAACGACAAGAAGCTGATCCTCGACCGCCAGAGCTTTGCCGCCGCGGTCGATCGCGTCTCGACCATTTCCTCCGAACGGGGCCGCGCGGTGAAGCTTTCGATCAGCGAAGGCCAGGTGACGCTCGCCGTCAACAACCCGGATTCCGGCAGCGCCACCGAGGAACTGGCCGCCGACTATTCGGCGGACCCGATCGAGATCGGCTTCAACGCCAAATACCTGCTCGACGTCGCCGCGCAGCTGACCGGCACGGAAGCCAAATTCATGCTGGCCGACGCCGGTTCGCCGACGCTGATCCACGACATGGCCGACGAGACCGCGCTCTACGTGCTGATGCCGATGCGCGTATAGCCGGCACCTGTCGTCAGCGGCTCCGCCGCAGCCGGCAGCGAGAATGATGGCGACTTCTACAGGCGGATAGCGGTTGCCGGTACAAACCCATATAAGTAAGCTTACACTTACAAATTTTCGCAATTATGCGGCGCTGGCGATCGACCTCGCCCCGGGCCTTGTGGTCTTTTCTGGCGACAACGGCGCCGGCAAGACCAACCTTCTCGAAGCCATCTCCTTTCTGACGCCGGGACGTGGCCTGCGCCGCGCTCCTTACGCGGATGTCGCGCGCGAGGGCGGCGACGGCGGTTTTGCGCTGCACGCCCGGCTCGACGGACCTGGCGGCCAGATCGAGATCGGCACCGGCATTTCCGGCGGCGAGAGCGAGGGCGGCAGGCGGGTGCGGATCAACGGCGCCAACGCGCGATCGGCCGAGGACATGCTGGAATGGCTGCGCGTCGTTTGGCTGACGCCCGCCATGGATGCGCTGTTCACCGGACCGGCGGCGGATCGCCGGCGCTTTCTCGACCGGCTGGTGCTGGCGATCGACCCTGGCCACGGCCAGCGCGCCCTCGACTACGAGAAGGCGATGCGCGGCCGTAACCGTCTGCTGACCGAAGGCTCGCGCGACGACCGCTGGTTCGACGCGATCGAGACCCAGATGGCCGAAACCGGGGTGGCGATCGCTGCGGCGCGCGCCGAGATAGTGCGCCTGCTGGCCGCCATGATCGACAGGCTGCCCGACGCGGGACCGTTCCCGCAGGCCGACATCGGCCTCGCGGGCGATTTGGAGGCCGAGATCGCAAGCGCGCCGGCGGTCGATGTCGAGGAGCGGTTCCGGCGGGCACTCATGGAGGGCCGCGACCGCGACCGCGCCGCCGGGCGCACGCTCGAGGGGCCGCACCGTTCGGATCTCGTTGTCCGGCACCGGCCCAAGGCGATGCCGGCAGAGCTCTGCTCGACCGGTGAGCAGAAGGCACTGCTGGTCGGCATCGTCCTGTCGCATGCAAGGCTGACCGGCGAAATGTCCGGCATGACGCCGATCCTGCTGCTTGACGAGATCGCCGCGCATCTCGACGGCGGACGGCGGGCGGCGCTATTCTCGATCCTGGAGGAATTGAACTGCCAGGCTTTCATGACGGGAACCGATGCGGCGCTGTTTTCCAGCCTGCAGGGCAGGGCACAGTTCCTGACGGTCGACCACGGCAAGGTAAGGTCAACCGTCTAGGTCGCACGCATGTCGGCACCCCAAAGCCGCTCGACACTTTTGGGCGACATGATCTTGTTGCATGCATGTCGGCATCCCAAAACCGCTCGACACTTTTGGGCGACATGCATGAAGACCTGACAAGGTTTTTCGGCCACGATATGGTCCTGATATGACCACTGTGCTCACCGCCGACGAGATAGAACGTTATGCCCGCCACATCGTGCTGCCCGAGGTCGGCGGCGCGGGCCAGCAGAAGCTCAAGCAAGCGCGTGTCCTGGTGATCGGCGCGGGCGGGCTGGGGGCGCCGGTGCTCGAATATCTTGCCGCGGCCGGCGTCGGCACGCTCGGCATTGTCGACGACGACACGGTGTCGCTCTCCAATCTGCAGCGTCAGGTCATCCATGGCACCGATACGGTCGGCATGCTGAAAACCGATAGCGCCAAGGCGGCGATCATCCGCATCAATCCCAACACCACGGTCGAGACGCACACATTCCGGCTGACGGCGGAGAATGCCCCTGCCCTCGTCTCACGCCATGACATCGTCGTCGACGGTTCCGACAATTTCGAAACCCGCTATACGGTGGCCGACGCCTGCGCGAGCGAAAGAAAAACGCTGGTGCATGCCGCTGTCGGACGCTTCGACGGTTCGGTGACGGTGCTGAAGCCATTCGAGGACGGCAAGGATGGCAAGCCGAACCCGAGCTACCGCGACCTCTTTCCCGAAGCCCCGCCGCCGGGCCTGGTGCCGTCCTGCGCCGAGGCCGGGGTGCTCGGCGCGCTGACCGGCGTCGTCGGTACGCTGCAGGCGATGGAGGCGATCAAGCTGATCACCGGCATCGGCGAGCCGCTGGTCGGCCGGCTGCTGCTCTACGATGCGCTCGCCGCGCGCTTCGAAACGATCCGCTACACCAGGCGCTGACCTTGAAGCAGACCGTGCCCTTCTCCATCACCCGCATCCCCGCCGATTTCGACCGCTGGGCTGATGTGCTTGCCCTGATCATGCAGGCCTTCGCCTCCATGGACGGCGTCATCGACCCGCCATCCTCGGCCCATTTGCTCACCGTCGACACATTGCGTGACAAGGCTCGGCGGGAGGCCGGCTTCGTGGCCCTCAACGACGGCAGCATCGTCGGCTGCGTCTTTGCTCTCGAACGGGAGGACGACTTTTATGTCGGCAAGCTCGCCGTCGCACCGGACTGGCAGGGCCAAGGCATTGGCCGGCAACTGATGCGGGCAGTCGAATGTCTTGCGCTCGACCGCGGCAAGGCGGCGCTGGAACTTCAGACACGGATCGAACTCATCACGAACCATGCCGCCTTCGCCTGCCTCGGCTTCCACGAGACCGAACAGACGGCGCATGAAGGCTACGCCAGGCCGACCTCGATCACCATGCGCAAAACCATTTCGTAAGCCTTGGCTTTCACTTGAAGGAAGGCGAGCCGTCAGGTCCTGAGCGGCAGTACGCGGTCCGGCGGACGATGCCCGTCAACGAAGGCCCTGATATTGATGATGACCTTCTCGCCCATGTCGATGCGGCCCTCGAGCGTCGCCGAGCCCATATGCGGCAAGAGCACGACCTTGCCCTTGGCGGCGAGCTTGAGCAGCTTGCCATTCAGGGCCGGCTCGTGCTCGTAGACGTCGAGGCCGGCGCCGGCGATCTTGCCGTCCTGGATCAGCTTGACCAGCGCTTCTTCATCGATGATGTCGCCGCGCGCGGTGTTGACGACATAGGCCGTGGGCTGCAGCAACGCCAGTCGCCGCGCCGACAAGAGGTGAAAGGTCGCGGGCGTCGACGGACAGTTGACCGAGATGATATCCATGCGGGCCAGCATCTGGTCGAGGCTTTCCCAATAGGTCGCCTCCAGCCCGTCCTCGACCGCCGGCAGCACGCGATGGCGATTGTGATAGTGGATGGAAAGGCCGAAGGCCTTGGCCCGCCGGGCAACGGCCGTGCCGATGCGGCCCATGCCGACAATGCCGAGCCGCTTGCCCCAGATGCGCCGGCCAAGCATCCAGGTCGGCGACCAGCCGGCCCATTTCTTGTCTCCGGTCAGCACGTTGGCGCCTTCCGCGAGCCGGCGTGGCACCGCCAGCATCAGCGCCATGGTCATGTCGGCGGTATCTTCCGTGAGCACATTGGGCGTGTTGGTGACCGTAATGCCCCTCTTGGCCGCCGCCGCCACGTCGATCTTGTCGACGCCATTGCCGAAATTGGCAATCAGCTTGAGGTTGTCGCCGGCCTGGGCGATCAGCGCCGCGTCGATCTGGTCGGTCACGGTCGGCACCAGCACGTCGGCTTCCTTGACCGCGGCAACCAGCTCCGGCTGCGTCATCGGCCTGTCCTCGACATTCAGCCTTGCATCGAACAACTCGCGCATGCGGGTCTCGACCGGGTCGGGCAGCTTTCGCGTGATGACCACGAGAGGCTTCTTTTTGCCTACCATTGTTTCCCTCGTTGAGACCTCTTTAACCAAGACCGGCGAAACTGAAAGCCGGTCGCGGTAGCCGATTTACCCATGTAACAAGCGGTGCCGCCGAAGACAAAGAAAAAGGGGCGCCGCAGCCGCCGGGCCGGCACCGAAAGGAACGAAAGTGTCTGGTTTCGCGTCGCTTCGCCTGACCCTCAGCGCAGCATTTCTCGGCGCTCTCCTTTATTCTCCGCTTGCCATGGCGCAAAGCGCGGCGGCACCGGCCCAGAGCGCCGTCACGCTCGGGCCGAGCGGCCTGCCACTGCCGCGATTCGTCAGTCTCAAATCCGGCCGCGTCAACTCGCGCGTCGGGCCGGGTGCCAATTATTCAGTCGACTGGATGTACCTGAAGGCCGGGCTGCCTATGGAGATCATCCAGGAGTTCGATACGTGGCGCCGCGTGCGCGATGCGGACGGTTCGGAAGGCTGGATCAACCAATCGCTGCTCTCAGGCCGACGCACCGCCATCATCGCGCCCTGGCAGCGCGGCAAGGGCGCCCAAGTCAATCTTCTCAAGAGCCCCGACAAGGATGCCAGGGTGGTGGCCATCGTCGAGCCGGGCGTCATGGGCACGATCAAGGCCTGCGACGGTCAGTGGTGCGAAATGACGCTCGCCGGCCATACCGGCTGGCTCTCCCAGTCCGCAGTGTGGGGCGCCTATCCAGGCGAGCGGGTCAAGGACTGAGCGTCTCGCGTTTACGCCCGATACGGCCGAGATGGGTGTCCTGGAAACCGGTTGACAGCTTGAGGCCATAGCCAAGCGCACGGTCGATGGCGATGTGAGCGATCCAGATCAGTGCGACCGCGATTGCCGTCGCATTGCCGGCCAGGCGACCAGCGAGCAACAGCAGCACCGGTACGATCACGATGTGCAGGGCGTTGTAGGCGATGGCACCGATGCGCGGGCCACCGAGATAGCCCAACATCGACAGGTCCGGTGCCAGGATGAGCAATCCGAAGAGCCACCAGGAAACCCCTGTTGAGCCGTAGAAGACGACAGCGGCCATGGTCACGACAGCCCATTCGAGCCGGACTATCAGGTCGAGCGGTTTCATCCCAGGCAGATTATTCTGGCCGGGCCGATTATTCGGGCCGGGCCGACTAGTCTGGCCCTCGCCTGTCATTCCTGGCGCTTGGCGCGCAGCCTCACGACGATGTCGACATTGGCGATTTCCATACCCTCGGGCGGGTCCGGCAGGTTGGTGACCGTCACCGGGCCGTTGGCGATGTCGAAAATCCGGTTTTCGCCTTCGATGTAGAAATGATGGTGGTCGGAGGTGTTGGTGTCGAAATAGGTCTTGGCGCCCTCGACGGCGAGGATGCGCAGCAGCCCCGCCTGGGTGAACTGGTGGAGTGCGTTGTAGACGGTGGCCAGCGACACCGGCACGCCGGCGGCCAGCGCCTCCTCATGCAGTTCCTCGGCCGAGAGATGACGGTCGCCCTTGGCAAAAAGCAGGTTGGCCAGCGCTATGCGTTGGCGCGTCGGCCTCAGCCCCGCTTCCCGTACGCGCTTGTCCACAGCGACATTTTCCTTCCGGCAGCCCCGGTCCATCTGGTCTTCCAAGCTCACAGTCCCGCCTCAAGGCACGCCCAGAATGGCAAAAAAATGAATGTCTGCCGAAACCGGACCCCAGTTGACATATATTCTGTCGTCCGAATGCGATCAATAGCGCGCATTGACCCGGGCAGACTGGCGGGTTAAGCGCAAACGCCGGTTTCCGGCCTGAAACAGATTGTGTTAGGACACCAACGACAAGGGCGCGCTATCGCCCGGACGATATGGGGACGAGATTGATGGCGGGTTCGAAATCCAGCTACGACTACGAAGAATTGCTGGCCTGCGCCCGCGGCGAGCTGTTCGGAGAGGGCAATGCCCAGTTGCCCTACCCGCCGATGCTGATGTTCGACCGCATCACCGAGGTCAGCGAAACCGGCGGCGCCTTCGACAAGGGCTTCATCCGCGCCGAATTCGACATCAAGCCGGACCTGTGGTTCTTTGCCTGCCATTTCATCGGCAATCCGATCATGCCGGGATGCCTCGGCCTCGACGCTTTGTGGCAATTGACGGGTTTCTATCTCGGCTGGCTCGGCGAACCCGGCAAGGGAATGGCGCTGTCGACCGGCGAGGTAAAGTTCAAGGGCATGGTCACGCCATCGGTCAAGAAGGTCGAGTATGGCGTGGATTTCAAGCGCGTGATGCGCGGCCGGCTCGTGCTGGGCATCGCCGATGGCTGGATGAAGGCGGATGGCGAGCCCATATATGCGGCGACGGACCTGAAGGTCGGTTTGTCCAAGCAGTCGGCGGTCGCTTGACCGCAGCCCTGGCCCGCCCTTTGGCCGGCATCCCTGGAAGGAGTTGCGAATGAGACGTGTCGTAGTCACAGGCCTCGGCATCGTGTCGTCGATCGGCAACAACGCCAACGAGGTGCAGACCTCGCTGCATGACGCCAGATCCGGGATCAGCTTTTCCGATTCCTTCGCCGAGCATGGCTTCCGCTGCCAGGTCTGGGGTGCGCCGACACTCGACCCGTCCGCCATGATCGATCGCCGCGCGATGCGCTTCCTGTCGCAGGGCGCGGCCTGGAACCACGTCGCCATGGACCAGGCGATCGCGGATGCCGGCTTGAGCGAAAGCGACATCACCAATGAGCGCACCGGCATCGTCATGGGCTCGGGCGGCCCCTCCACCCGCACCATCGTCGAAGCGGCCGAAACCACGCTCAAGAACGGCAGCCCCAAGCGCATCGGCCCCTTCGCGGTGCCGAAGGCGATGTCGTCGACGGCCTCGGCCACCTTGGCCACGTGGTTCAAGATCCATGGCGTCAACTATTCGATCTCGTCGGCCTGCTCGACCTCGGCGCATTGCATCGGCAATGGCTATGAGCTGATCCAGTGGGGCAAGCAGGACATGGTCTTTGCCGGCGGTCACGAGGATCTCGACTGGACGATGTCGGACCTGTTCGATGCCATGGGCGCCATGTCGTCGAAGTTCAATGACCGGGCATCGACCGCTTCCCGCGCCTACGACGCCAATCGCGACGGCTTCGTCATTGCCGGCGGCGCCGGCGTGCTGGTGCTGGAAGAACTGGAGCATGCCAAGGCGCGCGGCGCCAAGATCTACGCCGAGATCGTCGGCTACGGCGCGACCTCGGACGGCTACGACATGGTCGCGCCTTCGGGCGAAGGTGCTATCCGCTGCATGCGGCAGGCCCTGTCGACGGTTACCGAGCCGGTCGATTACATCAACACCCATGGCACCTCGACGCCAGTGGGGGATTCCAAGGAAATGGGCGCGATCCGCGAGGTGTTCGGCGAGAAGATGCCGTTCATCACCTCGACGAAATCACTGACCGGCCATTCGCTGGGCGCGGCCGGCGTGCAGGAATCCATCTATTCGATCCTGATGATGCAGGGCGGCTTCATCGGCGAAAGCGCCCATATCGAGACGCTTGATCCTGAATTCGAGGGCATGCCGATCGTGCGCAAGCGCATCGACGACGCCAAGATCGACACCGTCCTGTCAAATTCCTTCGGCTTCGGTGGCACCAACGCAACGCTCGTTTTCCAGCGCTATTCCGCATAAGGCCTGGTTTTTGTAGAAGGATTGGCGGCCATGGACGGATTGATGAAGGGCAAGCGCGGGCTTGTCATGGGGGTCGCCAACGATCATTCGATCGCCTGGGGCATCGCCAGGAAATTGTCCGAACATGGGGCGGAACTGGCGTTCACCTACCAGGGTGAGGCCTTCGGCCGCCGGGTCAAACCGCTCGCCGACAAGCTCGGCGCCTCACTGGTCGTTCCCTGCGACGTCGAGGACAGCGCTTCGGTCGCCGAAACTTTCGAGACGCTTGGCAAGGCCTGGGGCGGGCTGGACTTCGTCGTCCATGCTATCGGCTTTTCCGACAAGAATGAGCTGAAAGGCCTTTACGCCGACACCAGCCGGGACAATTTCATCCGCACCATGGTGATCTCCTGCTATTCCTTCACCGAGGTGGCCCGCAATGCCGCGCCGCTGATGAAGGATGGCGGCTCGATGATCACGCTGACCTATGCCGGTTCGGTCCGCGTCATGCCGAACTACAACGTGATGGGCGTCGCCAAGGCCGGGCTCGAGGCCAGCGTGCGTTATCTCGCCAACGACTACGGCCCGCGCGGCATCCGGGTGAACGGCATCTCGGCGGGACCGGTGCGCACACTCGCCGGCGCCGGCATTTCGGACGCCCGCCACATGTTCTCCTACCAGCAGCGCAACTCGCCGCTGCGCCGTACCGTGACCATCGACGAGGTCGGCGGGTCGGCGCTTTATCTCCTCTCCGACCTCGCCTCCGGGGTCACCGGCGAAATCCACTATGTCGATTCCGGCTATCACATCGTCTCGATGCCGACGCTGGACGAATTGAAGCAGACGGATGGCTGAGGAGCGGATTGCGGCCACCCGTTTTGCGCGACATGTATCCCGGCGTTTGGAAATCGCTTCATTCCAGGAAAGAAATAGTCCTCTCCGGTAAAATTGGATGCATTCGCGGAAAGCCATTTTAAGAAGGCTCCCGCTATAGAGTCCCGCAATCTGGGGACCTTTCAATGCCTGCTGTCAGCAACCCGAAGCGAACACCGGTGTTCCGACTGCTCACGATAGCAAGTTCGGGTATCGGCAGTTTCATCCTCGGCATCTGGGGCCTGAAGCACGGTCTCGGCAACGGGTTTGCCGGCATGTCGGTGGACATGATGGTCGCGATCACGGCCGCGCTTTGCGCGCTGGCGGCATCGGTGGCGGCAATGTCTTTCTTCGCCGGCATCGATGAATCGGCGGATTTCGTCTTCAACGAGACCCATTTCGACAAGCTGACCGGGTTGCTGGCCCGCCCGGCGATGGTCGGCAAGATCGCCGAGGCGGCATGCACCACGCGCCGGACCGGAGAACCGGTGTTCCTGATCGACATCGACATCGACCGGTTCAAGCAGATCAACGACGCGATCGGCTACACCCAGGGCGACGAGTTGATACGCGCCTTCACCAAGCGGCTGAAAACCTGTGTTCCCGCGCGCACAGTGATCGGGCGCATTGGTGCCGGCGAGTTCGCCGTGCTGCTTCAGGATCACCAAATCCAGGGAACGATGGAAAGCATGCTCGAGAGGCTCATCGACGAGATGATGGAGCCCTATGAACTCAGCAGCCATCAGCAATCCGTGAGCCTTTCGGTGGGTATCGTGGCCATGCCCAAGGATGGCATCGACCCGGTCCTCATCCTGCGCCGCTCCAACCTTGCGCTGCAGAACGCGCGCGCCAGCGGCGTCGGCAACTGGTCGGTCTTCAACAGCGAGATGGGGCGGGTGGCCGACTATCGCCAATGGGTCGAATCCGAACTGCACACCGCCTTCGAACGCGGAGACTTCGACCTGCACTATCAGCCGCAACTCGATCTGCCGACCGGCCGCATCGTCGGCTATGAGGCGCTGATCCGCTGGAACCATCCAGAGCGTGGCATGATCCCGCCGATGGAGTTCATCCAGATCGCCGAGGAGACGGGGATGATCAACCCGATCGGCGAATGGGTTCTGCGCAAGGCCTGCAGTGACGCCAGCCATTTGCCGGACGACTGCTTCGTGGCTGTCAACATCTCGCCGGTCCAGTTCATGACCAAGGACTTCGTCGGCATCGTGCGCGACACGATGAGGACCACCGGCATCAAGCCGTCACGGCTGGAACTGGAAGTCACCGAGACGGCGATGATGCAGGACCGTGACCGCGCGGCCGCCATCCTGAAAGAGCTTGCCGAGATGGGCATATCCGTGGCCGTCGACGATTTCGGCACAGGCTATTCGAACCTCAGCTACCTGATCGACTTCTCGTTCGGCAAGCTGAAGATCGATCGTTCCTTCGTCAGCCGCATCGATACGGATTCCAGTTCCGGCGCCGTCGTCTCGACCATTGTCGGGCTTTCGCGTGCGCTCGGCGTCAGCATCATCGCCGAAGGCGTCGAGACCGAGAGCCAGGCAACGCTGCTGCGGGCGGCAGGCTGCGAAGTCGTGCAAGGCTACCTGTTCGGGCGGCCGGCGCCGCTGAAGGTCGGGGTCGTCGATGGGCACGCCGGCGAGGACATGCGGCGCGTCGCCACTCTGCATTGAGGGCGCCCGCTTATATCAGCGCCGAGCGGAAAACACCTTGAACATACCGTCGCGGGCAAGCTCGGCGTGGCTGGCAAAGGCGGCCGACAGCACGGGCTCGTAGGGAAGCTGGCGGTTGGCGACCATGAACAGCCTGCCGCCGGGCTTCAACGCCTTGGCTGCGGCACGGATCATGCCGGCGCCGATCTCCGGCTCCGCGGCACGGCTGCGGTGAAAGGGCGGGTTCATGGCGATGACGTCATAGCGGCGCTCGACAGTCTCCGCGAGCAGATCCGTCCAGAAGAAGCCCAGCGCCAAGGTGTTGCCGAGGTTGCCCTTGGCCGCCTCCAGCGCGTCAAAATCGGCCTCGTAGAGATCGAGAGCCGACAGGCCTGGCGAGCGGGCAGCCATCTCAGCCGCCACATAGCCCCAGCCGGCGCAGAAATCGGCCGCGCTGCCACGCAGATCACCAGGCAGGTTGTCGACCAGCAGTTTCGAACCCGCGTCGACGCGGTCGAAGGAGAACATACCTGGTGCGGTGCGGAACCGGTCCTCGACCAGCAAGGCGGGATTGGCGGCGCGTAAGGCGATGACAGCCTGCATGTCCATCGGCCGGCGCAGCCAGAAAGCGATGCCGTGATATTTCGGCATATGGCCGCCGAGCGGTACAAGCTCGTCGATGCGCTTGCGCAGGCTGGCAATGCCATCATCCTTGCCACCGGCAATGACGATCAACCCGCCCGGCGCCAAGCGCTGGAGAGCCTCCGCGACGCGCAGTTCGTTCTGGCCGCGATGGCGGCCGGCGATCACCAGCGCGGCTTCAAAACCATCATCCGCCGGTTGCGGCGTGACCGCGAAGCCAGCCGCCTGCAGTGCACAGAAATAGGGCCGGAAGCCTTGTACGAGGTGTAGCGTGGCGGCGAAGCCCTGAGGCAAGCGCAGGCCGGGCTCGGCGCCGAGGAAAAGGACGCGTTCGCCCTTGCCTGGCAAGGCAAGAGCCTCGGCCTCGAACGGATGGAAAAGCGTCTTCAGCGCCTCAGCAGACATGTCCCCCTGCCCTTTGGTGTCTTGCGCAATTCCGGACGGAAATCCGCTTCGCACCTTTCCTGGAATTGCTGCAAACGAAAACGGGCGCGACAACAGCCGCGCCCGCTTCGATTTCGTTGTCAGATCGCTCAGGCGGCGTCTTCTTCGCCTTCGGCCTTCTTCTCGCGCACGATTTCCTTGCCAGTCGCCTGGTCGACGACCTTCATCGACAGGCGAACCTTGCCGCGCTCGTCGAAGCCCATCAGCTTGACCCAGACCTTGTCGCCTTCCTTGACGACGTCGGAGGTCTTGGCGACGCGCTCATTGGCGAGCTGCGAGATGTGGACGAGACCGTCACGCGGGCCAAAGAAGTTGACGAAGGCGCCGAAGTCGGCGGTCTTGACGACCGTGCCTTCGTAGATTTCGCCGACTTCCGGCTCGGCGACGATGGTGTGGATCCACTTCTTCGCCGCCTCGATCTCCTTGGCGTTAGAGGAAGCGATCTTGACCGTGCCGTCGTCCTCGATGTTGATCTTGGCGCCGGTCTTCTCGACGATCTCGCGGATGACCTTGCCGCCGGAGCCGATGACGTCACGGATCTTGTCGGTCGGGATGTGCATGACCTCGATGCGCGGCGCGAACTCGCCGAGCTCGGCGCGTGCGCCGGACAGCGCATGGGCCATTTCGCCGAGGATATGCAGGCGACCGTCCTTGGCTTGGCCGAGGGCGATCTGCATGATCTCCTCGGTGATGCCATCGATCTTGATGTCCATCTGCAGCGAGGTGATGCCGTTGGCGGTGCCGGCGACCTTGAAGTCCATGTCGCCGAGGTGATCCTCGTCGCCCAGGATGTCCGACAGCACGGCGAAGCGCTCGCCTTCCTTGATCAGGCCCATGGCGATACCGGCAACAGGCTTGGCCAGCGGCACGCCGGCATCCATCAGCGCCAGCGAGGTGCCGCAGACAGTGGCCATCGATGAGGAACCGTTGGACTCGGTGATCTCCGAGACGACGCGCAGCGTGTAAGGGAACTGGTCAGCGCTGGGCAGCATCGGGCGGATGGCGCGCCAGGCGAGCTTGCCGTGGCCGATTTCGCGGCGGCCCGGCGAACCCATGCGGCCGGTCTCACCGACGGAGTAGGGAGGGAAGTTGTAGTGAAGGAGGAACTTCTCCTTGTACATGCCGGTCAGCGAATCGACATACTGCTCGTCCTCGCCGGTGCCGAGCGTGGCAACGACCAGCGCCTGGGTCTCGCCGCGGGTGAACAGCGCCGAACCATGGGTGCGCGGCAGGACGCCGACTTCGGAGACGATCTTGCGGACCGTCTTCAGGTCACGGCCGTCGATGCGCGAGCTGGTGTCGAGGATGTTCCAGCGCACGACCTTGGCCTGGAGTTCCTTGAACACGGAACCGATCTGCTCGGAAGCGTATCTGGGCTCCTCGCCCTCGGCCGGAGCAAATGCGGCCTTGACCTTCGCCTTGACGGCGTCGACGGCGGCATAGCGCTTCTGCTTGTCAGTGATTTTGTAGGCGTCGCGAAGCTCGTCGCCGACGATCTTCAGCATCTCGCCTTCGAGCTCGGAATAATCCGGCGCGGTGAAGTCGCGCGGATCCTTGGCGGCGACTTCGGCCAGCTTGATGATGGCATCGATCACTGGCTGGAAGCCCTTCTGGCCGAACATCACGGCGCCGAGCATCAGCTCTTCGGAAAGTTCCTTGGCTTCGGATTCGACCATCAGCACGGCATCGGTGGTGCCGGCGACGACGAGGTCGAGCTTGGATTCCTCCATCTCGTCGATGTGCGGGTTGAGAACATATTCGCCGTTGATGTAGCCGACGCGGGCGCCGCCGATCGGGCCCATGAAGGGAACGCCCGACAGGGTCAGCGCGGCCGAGGTGGCGACGATCGACAGGATGTCCGGGTCATTTTCGAGATCGTGCTGGACGACGGTGACGACGATCTGGGTGTCGTTCTTGTAGCCGTCGGCGAAAAGCGGCCGGATCGGGCGGTCGATGAGGCGGGAAACCAGCGTTTCCTTCTCGCTCGGACGGCCTTCGCGCTTGAAATAGCCGCCCGGGATCTTGCCGGCGGCATAGGTCTTTTCCTGGTAGTTGACGGTCAGCGGAAAGAAATCGAGGCCGGGCTTGGGCTCCTTCATCGAAACGACGGTGGCGAGAACCACGGTCTCGCCATAAGTGGCAAGCACGGCACCGTCAGCCTGGCGCGCGATCTTGCCGGTTTCGAGGATGAGCGGGCGGCCGCCCCATTCGATTTCCACTTTGTGTTGATTGAACATGTCTTGTCCTTTGTATGAGGAAGGGCCGCGCCGTTTCATCGTGCGCGGGTGCCCTTTCCTCTGGCTTCCTTTCTCGGGCAGCCACGGGCAAGACAACGGGAAGCTCGGGTTTGACTGGCACAATGGCCATACGAGCGTCCTGCAATCCTGCCCCATGACCGTCCATGGGTGACTTCGAGTGGCCCTCTGCGCGCTCGAAGCCGGATATGGCCAATCGATCGACTGGCCTGCGCATGACCCCGAAAACCACGGCTTACGGAACGCGTCATGCGCAAATTCAGCTTTTCGGAGCGTCCGTCCGGCATCCAGATGGGCTGCGCGGCGCTCCAGTCCTGCATTCGAGTTCGGGTTGGCCCGATGCTCAAATGCGCGACCGGCGGACTCCCTGTGGGAGCCCGCCGGTCAATTCGTCAACGGCGCAGACCGAGCTTCTCGATCAGCGTCTGGTAGCGCGCGTCGTCCTTGCGCTTGAGATAATCAAGCAGGCTGCGGCGCTGGGACACGAGAGCGAGCAGACCACGACGGGAATGGTTATCCTTCTTGTGGTCCTTGAAATGGTCGGTCAGGTTCTTGATGCGCTCGGAAAGGATGGCCACCTGGACTTCCGGAGACCCGGTATCGCCCTTGGCGGTAGCGAATTCACCCATCAATTCCTTCTTGCGCTCGGCAGTAATCGACATCGTGTTTTTCCTTATCTGTTCGAGGAAACGGGTCGCCCTCAGCCGGGATGTCGTCCAGCAGGGGCCGGTGCAAGCAAAGCGTCCTAGCGCTATGCTGCGGCGCATATAGTGCAATTCCCGGCAAAACACCAGCCCAATTCACAAAGCCGGCTTTTCAGCTCGAAATACCAAGTTTTGTACCGGTTACAGCCATTTCTTCCATTTGAAAAAGGCGATCAGCCCAGCGGCGATAACGGCCATGAACAGCAACGACGCGGGATAGCCGTAATAGGCCTTCAGCTCCGGCATGTTCCAGGGCGAACTCCCGGGATCGAAGTTCATGCCCCAGACGCCAACCAGGAATGTGAGCGGCATGAAGATGACCGAGACGATGGTCAGATAGCTGATGACGTCGTTGGTGCGCGCCTGGCTCAGCGACAGATGCATCTCGATCAGTCCGGTCAGCATGTCGCGCTGGGTCTCCACCAGCTCGATCAGCCGGAGCGAATGGTCGAGCGTGTCGTTGAGGAAGACCTTGGTCTCGGCTCTGACACAGGCCACGTCGTTGCGGATCAGCGTCGCCAGGGCATCGCGCATCGGCCAAAGCACGCCCTTCAGCACATTGGCGTCGCGCCGCAATTCATGCAGCTGCCGCATCTGGTGCTTGTGCGTCGAATGCAGCATCTGGTCCTCGATGCCGTCGACTAGGTCGCCGGCCGCCTCGATCGGCGGGAAATAGCTGTCAACGATGGCGTCGATCAGTGCATAGGCCAGATAATCGGCGCCGCGCGTGCGCAACCGATTGGGCGCCGAACTCTCGATGCGCTTGCGCACGGGATCGAACGGATCTCCCTCGCGCTCCTGGAAAGTGACGACGAAGTTCTCGCCGAGGAACACAGCGATCTGTTCGTAGCGATGCGCGGTGATATCGTCGATCATGCGCACGACGACGAAAACATGATCCTCGAAGAAGTCGACCTTCGGCCGCTGGCCGGTGTTGACGACGTCCTCCAGCGCCAGCGGGTGCAGGCTGAAGATGCGGCCGATCTCCTCGATCAGCTGGATGTTGGCGAGACCAGTGCAGTCGAGCCAGATCACCGGCCATTTGTGGCAATTGGCCTCGACGTCGTCGATGCTGGCATTGTCGATGGTCTTGAATTTCTGCGGCGAGATCAGGGTCAGCCGCAGTTCGGAGCGCCGCGCCGCCGGATCGGCGATCAGCGTGCCCGGCGAGGCGCCGACCGGCGGCCGCCGCGTCTTCACCGGCGCCCGCTTTTTCACCGCCTCGGCCTTTGCCATGTGCCCCCCGATCTTAAAGTCCAACCGAAGTTAGACGAGAGCCATCAGCCGGCAAAGACCCGCTTGGGCTTGAACATGCCCTGTTCGATCGCGCCGATGGCAACCAGCTTGCCGCGTGCCGTCGCGCAGGCTTCTTCAGCCTCCACCGGCGCATCGCGGCCACGAATGATGACCGGGTTGCCGAGACGGATCTTGGTCGCGGCGTCATCGCTGATGGCGATCTGCGGCAGGCAATCGAGAGCCGCTGACGTATCGACAAGAAGCGCATCGATCGCGTCGAAGTCGATCGGCGCGTCCGGGGCGTCGCCGCCGTCGTCCGAACCTGACTTGTCTTCACCTTGCGCGCCGAAGCGCGCCGCCTCAAGGTCGGCGATGGTAACGAAATCCTGCGGCGTGAACGGCTCGACCTCGACCCGGCGCAGGTCGGAAACATGGCCGAAGCAGCCGAGGTCGCGGCCCATGTCACGCGCCAGCGAACGCACATAGGTGCCCTTGCCGCATTCGACCTCGAAAACCGTGTAATCGGCGCCGTGCTCGACGACGTCGAGACGCCCGATCTCGATCTCGCGCGGGGGGATGTCGACCGTCTCGCCTTCGCGGGCTAGGTCGTAGGCGCGTTCGCCCGCGATCTTGACGGCCGAGAATTGCGGCGGCGTCTGCATGATGACGCCGGTGTATTTCGGCAGCAGGGCCCGCACCTCGGCTTCGGTCGGACGCAGGTCAGAGCTCTTCGTCACCGGCCCTTCAAGATCGTCGGTGGAGCGCTCATCGCCCCAGGCGACGGTGAAACGATAAATCTTGGCGCCGTCCTGCACGTAAGGCACGGTCTTGGTAGCTTCGCCGAGCGCGATCGGCAGCATGCCGGAAGCCAGAGGGTCGAGCGTACCGGCGTGGCCGGCTTTTTCGGCCTGGAACAGCCATTTGATCTTGGACACAGCCTCGGTCGATCCCATGCCGACCGGCTTGTCCAGCACCACCCAGCCGGAGACCGGCCGACCCTTTTTCTTGCCGCGACGCCCCATTATTCGCTGTCCCTGTCGTCTTTGACCCTGTCGTCTTTGTTCTTGTCGTCGTCCGCATCAAGATCGCGGGCCACTTCGGGCGACTTCAGCAGGTCGTTGATCCTGGCGAAATTGTCGAAGGATGTGTCCAGCCGGAAGCGGAACTCCGGCATGTATTTCATTTGCCTGAGCGCACCGGAGACACGGCCGCGGACGAATTTCGCATGCTTGTTGAGCGCTTCGATGACGGCGCCGGCATCCTTTGCACCGAGCGGGGATACAAAGGCCGTGGCGATCTTGAGATCGGGCGACATGCGCACTTCGGAGACCGAAACGACCGAGTTTTCAATCAACGGGTCGATGATCTCGCCGCGCTGCAGGGTTTCGGAAAGCGCATGGCGCACCTGCTCGCCAACGCGCAGCATGCGCTGGGATGGACCGGATGTGGTGGAACGGGGCATTTTTCTCAATCCTGAAAGCGTGAGGCGCGGGATGGGACCGTGCCGCATGTCTCAAACAGTTCTCAACAGGCTTTGGGCGGCGGTCTTACGACCACCGCCCGATACCGACAAGTCATTCGAACTCAGAGTGTCCGGGTCACCATCTCGACGCGGAAGCACTCGATGATGTCGCCGACGCGCATGTCCTCGTAGTTCTGGAAGGCCATGCCGCACTCCTGGCCGACGGGGACTTCCGCAACCTCGTCCTTGAAGCGCTTCAGCGTCTTCAGCGTGCCTTCGTGGATGACGACATTGTCGCGGATCAGGCGCACGCCCGCGCCGCGCTCGACCTTGCCTTCGGTGACACGGCAGCCGGCGATCTTGCCGACCTTGGTGATGTCGAAGATCTCGAGGATCTCGGCATTGCCGATGAAGGTTTCGCGACGCTCCGGCGACAGCAGGCCCGACAGAGCCGCTTTCACATCATCCACGAGGTTGTAGATGATCGAGTAGTACCGGATCTCGATGCCCGCGGCCGCGGCCGCTGCACGCGCCTGCACATTGGCACGGACGTTGAAGCCGATGATTGCCGCGCCCGAAGTCTCCGCCAGGGAAACGTCGCTTTCGGTGATGGCGCCGGCGCCGGCGTGGACGATGCGCGCACGCACCTCGTCGGTGCCGAGCTTGTCCAGCGCGGCATTGATCGCCTCGATCGAACCCTGAACGTCGCCCTTGATGACCAGCGGGAATTCCTTCAGCCCGCTCGTCTGCAACTGCGACATCATCTGTTCGAGCGAGCCGCGCTGACCGGCATGCTTGGCAACCGCCTTCTCGCGCGCCAGACGCTGGCGGTATTCGGTGATCTCGCGGGCGCGAGCCTCGTTGTTGACGACCGCGAAGCGGTCACCAGCCTGCGGCGTGCCCTGAAGGCCGAGCACCTCGACCGGCATCGCCGGCGGCGCTTCCTTGATCTGTTCGCCACGATCGTTGACCAGCGCGCGCACCCGGCCCCATTCGTTGCCGGCGACGAGAATGTCGCCCGGCATCAGCGTGCCGGTCTGCACCAGCACTGTGGCGACGGGGCCGCGGCCCTTGTCGAGCTGGGCCTCGATGACGACGCCCTCGGCGGTCCTGTCCGGATTGGCCTTCAGGTCGAGGATTTCGGCCTGCAGCAGGATCGCTTCGAGCAGTTTGTCGAGATTGGTGCCCTTGGTCGCCGACACTTCGACGTCAAGCACTTCACCGCCCATCGATTCCACGAACACCTCGTGGCGCAGCAGTTCGGAGCGCACCTTCTGCGGATCGGCATCGTGCTTGTCGATCTTGTTGATCGCCACGATGATCGGAACGTTGGCCGCCTTGGCATGGCTGATCGATTCGATCGTCTGCGGCATCACGCTGTCGTCGGCAGCCACCACGAGAATGGCAATGTCGGTGGCCTGGGCGCCGCGGGCGCGCATCGCCGTGAAGGCGGCGTGGCCGGGCGTGTCGATGAAGGTGATCTTCTGACCGTTCTTCTCGACCTGATAGGCGCCGATATGCTGGGTGATGCCGCCGGCCTCGCCGGACACGACATTGGCGTTGCGGATCGCATCCAGCAGCGAGGTCTTGCCGTGGTCGACGTGACCCATGATGGTCACGACCGGCGGACGCGGCACCAGGTCTTCCGGACGATCGGCGATGTTGAACAGGCCTTCCTCGATGTCGGACTCGGCGACGCGGCGGACCGTGTGGCCGAATTCGGTGGCGACCAGCTCGGCCGTGTCGGCGTCGATGACGTCGCCCGGCTTCAGGATCTGGCCCTGCTTCATGAAGAACTTGACGACATCGACCGCACGTTCGGACATGCGCTGCGCCAGTTCCTGGATGGTGATGGTCTCGGGCAAGATCACTTCGCGCATGACTTTCTCGCGCGGTTCATTGTGCATCGCGCGCTTGAACTTCTCCTGACGGCGACGCATCGACGACAGCGAACGGGCCCGCGCATCCTCGTCGGAAAGCGCGGAATTCAGCGTCAGCTTGCCGCGGCGACGGTCTTCCTCGCCTTTGGTCGGTTTGGCCGGACGCGCCACTTCGGGCGTGACCGGGCGGCGTACCGGCGCCCCGGCGCCAGCCCGCTTCGGCTTGACCTCTTCCTCTTCGTCCGATGTCGCCAGTTCGGCGGCCTGCGGCGCGCGGCGGCGTGCCTCTTCCTCGGCGCGGCGGCGCGATTCGGCTTCGGCCTGCAGGCGCGCTTCCTCCTCGGCCTGCCGGCGCGCGGATTCCTCGCGCTCACGCTTGCGGCGCTCTTCTTCCTCGGCGCGGCGCTTGGCCTCCTCGGCGGCGCGCTGGCGGTCCTCGACTTCGCGAACCTTCGAGCCTTCGAGTGCCCTGCGGCGCGCTTCCATTTCACTGCGCGACAATTCGTTCAGCACCATGCCGCTGCGCTCGACCGGAGGCGGCGGGGGCGGCGGCGCCTTGGGCGCTTCCTGCACGACGGGCGCGGCAGCAGCGACCGGCGGCTTTGGCGTGAAAACAGGCGCAGGGGCAGCGGCTACCGGCTCCGGCCTGTCGCCAGGCAGCGAGAACTTGCGCTTCTTGGTCTCGACCACGACCGACTTGGTACGGCCATGCGAGAAGTTCTGGCGCACGGTGCCCTGTTCCATGCCGGGGCGCTTCAGCGTCAAGGTCTTCTTCGGCGTAACACTCAACGTCTTGTCGTCGCCCGATTTCGTATCGCTCATTCCATATCCTCTGCGGCCTCATCTTCGTCAGCAACGGCCGCAAGCATTGCCAGATCGTCCGGGGTACCGCCCCGATACCGGTCGAGCGCAACCATGCGCTTCTGGACCGCCTTACCCGCGTCTCCCGCGAGGACGGCAGCATGTATCACATTTGTACCCCCCAATGCCAAGCTCAACTCGGCCTCGGAGAAAAGTTTGTAGGCAAGGATGGAAGGGCCGCCAATATGGACGGTCGCCCGCCGCGCCTGGCTGATCTTGCGTACGCCATCGTCGGACGCTTCGGTCGCGTGGAGCACGAAAAGCGCCAACCCGCCACGCACCGCGCTCTCGACCTTGGTGGCACCCAGCGCTATCGCGCCTGCCTTGCGGGCGAGACCCAGCATGCCAAGCGCGGATTTGGAGAGCAACCCATCGACCATGCCGCCCAGATCGGGCGGCACAACCACCTGTGCCTTGAAGGCGCGGGCAAAGAGGTTTTTGGCCGCCGCCTTGTCGATATGTAAGCGGTCAGCACTCACCCAGCAACCACGGCCGGGCAGATTTCTCTTAAGATCGGGAACGACGGCCGAATCCGGGCCGACGACGAACCGGATCAGATCATCCGGTTCGGCCTGCTTGCGGGTGACGATGCAGGTGCGATCGTTCATCTCGTCCAGGGGCGGGTTCTGTGCGATGCGGTTTCACCTCACGCACCAACGGCTTCGTCAGCCGATGCTTCGTCGGCCGCAAGCTCGTCCTCGGAAATCCAGCCGGCCTTGAGACGGGCGGCGAGCACCATCTGCTCGGCGTCGGCGCGCGAAACGCCGTGATTGGCCAGCACGCCGGGGTACACCTTGGTTTCGCCGTCCTTGCGTTCCTTCCAGCCAGTCAGGTCGTCGGCGGCATAGCCGGCGAAATCCTCGATCGTCTTCACGCCGTCTTCGCCAAGCGTCACCATCATGGCGGTGGTGATGCCGGGGATTTCGCGCAGCTCGTCCTTGACACCCAGCGCCTTGCGCTTCTCGTCGTGCTGGGCCTCGATCTTCTCCAGATATTCGCGGGCGCGGGTCTGGATTTCCGAAGCGGTGTCCTCGTCGAAGCCGTCGATCGAGGAGATTTCGCCGGAATCGACGTAGGCCACTTCCTCGACGCTGGTGAAGCCTTCCGAGGCAAGCACCTGGCCGACCATTTCGTCGACGTCGAGGGCTTCCATGAACAGCGCCGAGCGCTCGACGAATTCCTTCTGACGCCGCTCGCTCTCTTCCTGCTCGGTCAGGATGTCGATGTCCCAGCCGGTGAGCTGCGAGGCAAGGCGCACGTTCTGGCCGCGACGGCCGATGGCCAACGACAGTTGATCGTCCGGCACCACAACCTCGATGCGCTCGGCATCCTCGTCGAGAACCACCTTGGCGACTTCGGCCGGCTGCAGCGCGTTGACGATGAAGGAAGCGGCCGAGGGCGACCACGGAATGATGTCGATCTTCTCGCCCTGCAATTCGCCGACGACCGCCTGGACGCGGCTGCCGCGCATACCGACGCAGGCACCGACCGGATCGATCGAGCTGTCGCGCGAGATGACGGCGATCTTGGCGCGCGAGCCAGGGTCACGGGCGACCGACTTGATCTCGATGATGCCGTCATAGATTTCCGGCACTTCCATGGTGAAGAGCTTGGCCATGAACTGCGGATGGGTGCGCGACAGGAATATCTGCGGGCCGCGCTGCTCGCGGCGCACGTCGTAGACGTAGGCACGGACGCGGTCGCCATACTTATAGTTCTCGCGCGGGATCAGTTCGTCACGGCGGATGATCGCCTCGCCACGGCCGAGATCGACGATGACATTGCCATATTCGACGCGCTTGACGGTGCCGTTGACGATCTCGCCGATGCGGTCCTTGTATTCGTCATACTGGCGGTCGCGTTCAGCCTCGCGCACCTTCTGCACGATGACCTGCTTGGCGGACTGGGCGGCGATGCGGCCGAAATCCATCGGCGGCAGCTGCTCGGCGATGAAATCGCCGAGCTGAGCGTCGGGATTGCGCTCCCGGGCAGAGGAAATGGCGATCTGCGTGGCATAATCGTCGACCTTCTCGACCACTTCCATCAGCCGCTGCAGCTTCATCTCGCCGGTGTTCGGGTTGATGTCGGCACGGATGTTGGTCTCCTGGCCGTAACGCGAACGCGCCGCTTTCTGGATCGCATCGGCCATGGCGGCGATGACGATCGACTTGTCGATCGACTTTTCACGCGCGACCGCGTCGGCAATCTGCAGCAGTTCAAGTCTGTTGGCGCTTACAACCATGTTCTTTCTCCCGAGCCTGTTTGCCGGACCTTCGGGTCCGGCAGCTCAATCAACTTTCCTGTTCGTGTTCTTCCGTGACATCCGTTTCCGCACCCTCCGGCACGTCGTCGTCCGGCTCGCCGCGGCGTTTCTTGGCTTCCTTGCGCGCCCTGTTGTCCTTCGACAAGGCATCGCGGATCAGATCGTCGGTCAGGATCAGGCGCGCCTCTGCGATCGCATCGTAAGGCACGCGCACCGTCGGCTCCTCGCCATAGGCCGCCTTGTCGCGCTCTATCAGCACGTCATTTTCGCCGGCTTCGGCGATCTTGCCCTTGAAGCGCTTGCGGTCGGCGACGACGACCGACGTCTCCATCTTCACTAGGTGGCCAGTCCACGCCGTGAAATCCGATTTGCGGACCAGCGGCCGGTCGATGCCGGGAGAAGAGACTTCCAGATGATACGCCTTCTCGATCGGATCGTCGACGTCGAGCGCCGGCGACACCGCGCGGCTGACCGCTTCGCAATCCTCGACGGTCATGGTGCCGTCCTCGCGCTCGGCCATGATCTGCAGCGTCAGCCCGTTCTGACCGGACAGGCGCACGCGCACCAGGCGAAACCCGATGCCGCGCAGCACGGGTTGGATGATCAGCGCGATGCGCGCATCGATGCCGCTTTCGCGGATGATGCGGTCGTCACCTTCGCTTGCCGTTGCAGTCATCTAATCCCTGTCGTTCTTTTCGAACCTATCGGCAGGTAATAAAAAAGAGCGGGACCGGGTGGACCCACTCTTCGTCATACCGACCAAGAATTTGAAGCTGATATAGACGATCCGGGCCGGCGTTTCAAGTCCGCTGTGCCGGGGCGGCAAAAGCCCTGACGGCATCCGCGCTGCTTCAGACGCATGGCCCCATGCGGCAATCCCCCTGTGTGCGCCGACAGGACGCTCCTTTAGCCACGACACGAACAGAATTGCCGCGCGAAAGGACAAGATCATGAGCAACCGCAGAATATTTTCCGCCTTGGGCGATCTCTTCACAACGTTCGGCAGCGCCATCGCCGCATCGCGCGCCGTGGAAGCCGGCGGCAAGCCGCGCGCGGACGACCTGCGCAAGCTTGGCATGGATCCGGCTGTGTTCGACCGAATCGGCCGTTTCTGAGCTGCCGGAAGGCTTATGTCCTGACGAAAGTCAGATAGGCGGGCGGCCGGCCCTCGCGAATGGCCTTCGCCTCGTAACGGGTGCCTGGCCAGCCATCGTAAGGGCGATGCCAGTCCGCCGCTTCCGCGGCCTGCCATGCGAAGGCGCCGTGCGCCCGGCAATGCAGCAAGGTCCAGTTCACATAGGTGTCGATATCGGACGCGAAGCGGAATTTCGAACCCGGCTTCAGGACACGCGCGAAACGGTCGAGATTGACCTGGCTGACGAAGCGCCGCTTCCAGTGCTTCTTCTTCGGCCAGGGGTCGGGATAAAGAAGATCAATGCCCTCCAGCGAGGCCGAGGGCAGCCAGTCGAGCAATTGCGTGGCGTCGTCGTCATAGACCCTGAGATTGGCAAGCGGCCTTTCCCGGACCGCCATCATCATCTTGGCCATGCCGTTGACGAAGGGCTCGACGCCGATGAAGCCGATCGTCGGCGCCTCGACGGCGCGATGCAGGAGATGTTCGCCACCGCCAAAGCCGATTTCGAGCCGCACGGCCGAAACGTCAGCTTCAAACAGAGTGCGCAGATCCGGCGGCGCCGCGGTCGCCAGATCGAGCCGATAGGCGCCAAGGCCGCTTTCCAGGGCCGCGGCCTGCTGCGGGCGAACGGGCTTGCCGCGCCGACGACCGAAAAAGGCTTCGGTCGTACGGCTTGGCCTGTCTTGCGGGCTCATCTGGTTGGGCGCAGGGTCCGTCGTGGCGCTCAGGCCGCGACGGCATCCTTGAGCGCCTTGGCGAGGTCGGTCTTCTCCCAGGAGAAAGACCCATCACGGCCGGCCTTGCGACCGAAATGACCGTAGGACGACGTCTTGGCGTAAATCGGCTTGTTAAGGTCCAGGTGGCGGCGGATGCCCGACGGCGACAGATCCATCACGCTGCGCAGCACGTCTTCGAGCTTTGCCTCGTCGACCTTGCCGGTGCCGTGGAGGTCGACATAGACCGACAGCGGCTGGGCGACACCTATGGCATAGGAAAGCTGGATGGTGCAGCGGTCGGCCAGCTTCGCCGCCACGACATTCTTGGCGAGGTAACGCGCCGCATATGCGGCCGAACGATCGACCTTGGTGGTATCCTTACCGGAGAAGGCGCCGCCGCCGTGAGGTGCCGCGCCACCATAGGTGTCGACGATGATCTTGCGGCCGGTGAGGCCCGCATCGCCGTCTGGCCCGCCGATGACGAACTTGCCGGTCGGGTTGATGTACCACATGCAATCGTCGGCGATCTTGAGATCGCCAAGCGCCTCGCGAACGTAGGGTTCCACGACCTTGCGGACCTTCTTGGAGTCCCAGGTCGAGTCGAGATGCTGAGTCGACAGGACGATCTGCGTCGCCTCGGCCGCCTTGCCATCGATGTAGCGGACGGTGACCTGGCTCTTGGCATCCGGTCCGAGCTTGCCCGCCTCGCCGTTGTTTTCGTGACGGGCGGCGGCCAGCAGTTCGAGGATCTTGTGGCTGTAGTAGATCGGCGCCGGCATCAGGTCGGGCGTCTCGCGGCAGGCATAACCGAACATGATGCCCTGGTCGCCGGCACCTTCCTCGCCCTGGCGGTCGGCGGCGTTGTCGACGCCCTGGCCGATGTCCGGCGACTGGCCGTGCAGCAGGACCTCGATCTTGGCCGTCTTCCAGTGGAAGCCTGCCTGCTCATAGCCTATCTCGCGGATCGCCTTGCGGGCGACGGATTTGAATTTCGCCGGGTTCACGACAGGGTGCCCCGCCGCGTCCTTGAGGATGTTGCCGGCCTTGTCCTTCTTCAGCAGCGTCTCGGGGACGCGCACCTCACCGGCGATGACGACGCGGTTGGTGGTCGCCAGGGTCTCGCAGGCAACGCGGACTTTCCATGGGTCCATGCCGGTCTTCTTGGCTTCACGATAGACCAGATCGACGATCTCGTCGGAGATCCGGTCACAGACTTTGTCGGGATGGCCCTCGGCAACGGATTCCGAGGTAAAGAAGTAGTTCTGCCGCGTCACGGGTGTCCCCTCTTGAAAAACGATCGGCAGGCTGCCGATTTTGGCGCGCCACGTGTTAGCGGGGCAGAGCGCCGCTCGTCAAGCGTTGCCGCCGTTCTGGCATGAATGTCGACGCCGAAATCTTGTGCCACCGGCGGCTGGTGCCGCCGGTTCGAAGCGCATCGCGGATCAGTCGAGATCGTCCGCCGCGAGCGATTTCACCAAGTCGATGATCCTGCGGCGCACCTTGACATCGGCGATCTTGACAAAGGCGCGGTTGAGCTGAAGGCCTTCCGGGCTGCCGCAGAATTCGACGGCAAAAGCCATAGAGGCATCCTCGGCAAAGCCGCGGTTGGCCGCGGACTCCTGACCCGGCGCATCCTCGAAAAAGAAGGCGACGGGCACGCCGAGTATCGAGGCAATCGCCTGCAGGCGGCTGGCGCCGACGCGATTGGTGCCCTTTTCATATTTCTGGATCTGTTGAAATGTGATGCCGAGATTTTCGCCCAGCTTTTCCTGGCTCATTCCGAGCATGTTGCGGCGGAGCCGAACCCGGCTTCCAACATGGATGTCGATCGGATTCGGTTTCTTCTTGTTTTCTTCTGTCATTTTTTCCTCGCCGAATTTTTTCGGCTTCGTGTTTTTTTCCTGCCCAAAGAAAGCCGGAGGCGAACTGCCCCAACAGAACGATCCACTGGCTTCGAGAAATTTTCAGGCGGTACAGTATGAGTTTCTAATGTGCCAACTGTCAATTCACCCGTAGCCTTTGCCTTACATTCAACAGGGCCCCGACCAGCGCAAACAGCAACATAATCAGCATTCCGTTAATGCGTCGCTGGCCTGAGGAAACGACCGTCTGTTCGGAAATCGGCACCTTCACATCGATGGCTCCGCGCGCGTCGATCGCCAGCGCGTCGACGACGCGTCCGTGTCGATCGACGACGGCCGAGATGCCGTTATTGGCAGCGCGCAGCAAGGGCAATCCGTTCTCCACTGCGCGAATCTGAGCCTGCCGGAAATGCTGGTATGGCCCCGGCGTGTCGCCAAACCACGCATCATTGGTAACGTTCACAATAAGCTGCGCTGACGTAGCGTCAACCGCCACGAGGTCGGGAAAGATCACCTCATAACAAATAAATGGCAGGGCATGGATGCCGCCCGGAAGCGTGATTGCGTGGCGCTCGTTGCCGGCCGTGAACGTCATCGGCCCGGCGACGAGCTGGTCGATACCGAAACGGCCGAACAGATCGGCAAAAGGCAGGTATTCACCGAACGGCACCAGATGGACCTTGTCGACGGCGTCAGCGATTTCGCCCTTGTCGTTGATCGCCACCACGGAATTGTAATAGCGGCTGTCAGGGCTGGCCGCCGAGCCGCCCTCCTCGCGAACGACGCCGGCAATCAGCATCTGGCCATCGGCCAGCATATCGCCCAGCGCCGTCAACGCATCAGGCCGCTCGGTGAAGAGGAACGGCACCGAGGTTTCCGGCCACAGGATCAGCTGCGGCTTTCCGTGACCGGGGTCCGGTGCCTTGGCGGACAGGCCTAACAGGGTGGCGAAGATGCGGTCACGCACCGAGGCGTTCCATTTTTCCGACAGGTCCACCGCCGGCTGGACGATGCGGACATCCAGGCTGCGCTCAGCCGGCTTTTCAGGAGCGGCAAGCCTGACATAGCCGAAGCCGACATGGGCGGCGGCAAGCAGCACAAACAGGGCTGCGCCGAGGCGAAGATGCCGGCGCGCCGCCAGCAATGCGGGCAGGGAAAAGAGGAACACGGCAAGAGCGTTCATGCCGATCATGCCGGTCACCGAGACGCTCTGCATCAGAAGGGGCACGGGCATCGCCGCGTAGCCGATCGCATTCCAGGGGAAGCCGGTGAACAGGAAGCCGCGCAGCCACTCCGTCAGCCCGAAGCTGAAGGCAAGAGCGGCGATGCGGCCGACATCGCTGCTCCATAGAAGCCGGGCGACCATCGTCGCAAAGCCATAGAAAAAGGCGAGCGCGAAAGGAATGCCGATTACGGCGAAGGGAAGCGCCCAGGCAAAGCTGTCTGCCTCGACCAGCAGCGCCGAGCCGACCCACCAGAGGCTGGCGAGGAAATAGCCAAAGCCAAACCACCAACCGACGGCGAAAGCCGGCCGCAGGCGCCGGAACAGGCTGCCGGAGGCTTCGCCGGTTGCGCCGTCCAGCAGCCAGACCAGCAAGGGAAATGAAATAAAGCAGGCGGCGAAGAAATCGTATGGCGCCTGGCCGAGCACCGCCAGCGCTCCGGCAAGAAAGGCAACGAGCGCGCGCCGCCAACCCCAAAGCAGAATTATCCGGCCAGCAAGGCGCACCATGCATACTTCCGAGTCGCGCGAATCAGGACGCCAGATTTATCAGGCCGCGGCTTGCACTCCAAACGCCGACGGCCGCGATGCCCCGACCGCCGCTCTATCGATGCCAACCGTCGATCCGCAGGCCGCCCAGGTGTTCGGCCTCTTCGCGGGAAACGGAACGGATCGGCTGCGTGAAGATCCAGACGTGACCCTCGGAATCGCGTGCCCGATACTGGCGCTCGCCATAGAACTGATCCGTCGGCTCCTGGATTATTACCGCACCGGCTGCCCGCGCCTGCTCACAATGCGCTTCGAGGCCGTCCTTCAGCCTGACATAGACCGACTGCGTGTTCTTGCCGGAGACCGCAGCCGGGCTGGCGACATAATCAGCCCATTCGGAATCGACGATGATATAGCAATCGCCGAACCGCATCTCGGAATGAACGAGCTTTCCCTCGGCGTCACTGACCACCATGCTGCGCTCGAAGCCGAACGCCGCTTCCAGCCACGCCAGCGCGGCAACAGGGTCCCTGTGGAAGACACCGGACCCCAGGCTCGCGTGCTTGAACGGATCCTCAATCGTCATCGGGGAGCGAGCGGCTCAGGCCTGTTCGGTGCGCGCCGCGGCACGCCGGCGGCGTTCGCCCTTCTGGCTCTGCACGATGCGCACGCGCTTGACGCGGCGCGGATCGGCGTCGAGCACATGGAACTCGAAGCCCGGGATGGCCTGCACCACCTCGCCGCGCGCCGGCACGCGGCCGAGCGTGTTGAAGATCATGCCGCCGATGGTGTCGACATATTCGCCATGTTCGCCAGCGGCGAAATCGCCGCCGATCATCTTGGCGACGTCGTCGATCTCGGCCTTGCCGTCGACGACGAACACGCCGTCGCCGGCCTGGGTGATCATCGGCTCGTCATCGTCATGCTCGTCCTCGATGTCGCCGACGACCATCTCGACAATGTCCTCGAGCGAGACAAGGCCGTCCGTGCCGCCATATTCGTCGATGACCAGTGCCATCTGCGTGCGCGTCGTCTGCATGCGGCCCATGAGATCGGAGGCAAGCATCGATGGCGGCACGAACAGAACCTGGCGGATCAGGTTGAGTTCGCCGATGGTGCGCGCGAGGTCGACCTGGGCAAGATCAAGCTGCGTGGCGGCCGGCGTCTTCCTGGTCGTGCGCCCCTTCTTGACGCGCGCGAGCTTGGTGATGTGCGCCAGCACGTCGCGGATATGGACCATGCCGCGCGGATCATCGAGCGTCTCGGAATAGACCGGCATGCGGGAGTGGCCGGATTGTTCGAACGTGCCCAGGAGGTCGCCAAGCGTCGTGGTGATCTCGACGGCCTCGATATCGGCGCGGGGCACCATGACGTCCTCGACACGCACTTCACGCAACCGCAGGATGTTGTTCAGCATGGCACGCTCGCCAGGCGAGAAGGATTCGGCATCGCTGGCTGTCTCGGCAAGCGCGCCGGCGATTTCCTCACGCAGGCTGGTTCCATTGCGTTGCCGGAACAGGCCCAGAACACGCTCGAACAGGGAAGGGCCGGCAGGCGAAGACTCGCTGGCAACGCTGCCGGTGTTGGCAACACCAGGGGTAACGGTACTCGGACTTGATCCCTCTTCCGACGTATCGGAAGCCTTGGCGGCACTGCCGGCGTCGGGGCGGGCGGCAGTCTCTGGTTTGTCGTTCATCGTCGTCCGGTCAATTGTCAGATGTAGTTACGCGTAGGGATCGGGAATGGCAAGCCTTGCGAGCGCTGTACGTTCGAGAGCTTCCATCTCCTCGGCCTCGGCGTCGGTCTCGTGATCGTAGCCCAGCAAATGCAGCAGGCCATGGATGACGAGATGGGAGATATGGTTCTCCAGGGGCTTGTCTTCCAGTGCCGCCTCGCGCGCCACCGTCTCGGCGGCGAGCACGATGTCGCCCAACATCGGCGGCAGCGGAGCGCCTTTCGCATGCGGAAAAGCCGGGAAAGACAAGACGTTGGTCGGCTTGTCCTTGCCGCGCCAGCCGGCGTTCAGCGTGCGGATATGGGCGTCGTCGGAAAAAACGACACTCAGTTCGGAATGTCCTGCCGCGCCGGTTTCGGCGAAAGCGGCCGCGGCGGCTTTGTCGACAAGCTGCAAAAGCACCGCCTCTCCAGGCCAGTTTCCCGCCTCGACCATCAGATCGATGTCGACGGGAAGGGGCAGGCCCATCCCATCAGGCCTTTCGGGCTCCGTCATGGGGTCAAATCAGCCTTCGGTCCCCATGCCGCGGGCGAGCTTGCCGTCCCGGTCATAGGCCTTGACGATCTCGGCGACCAGCGGATGCCGGACGACGTCACCCTCGTTGAAGCGCACCGTCACCATACCCGTCACGCCGTCAAGAATCCTGAGCGCCTCGACCAGGCCGGACTTGGTGTTCGGCGGCAGGTCGATCTGGGTCGGATCGCCCGTCACGATCATGCGCGAATTTTCGCCAAGACGCGTCAGGAACATCTTCATCTGCATCGGCGTGGTGTTCTGCGCCTCGTCGAGGATGACCGCGGCATGCGCCAGCGTGCGGCCGCGCATGAAGGCGAGCGGCGCGATCTCGATCACTTCCGCCGCAATGGCGCGTTCGACCTTGTCGGCCGGCATCATGTCATAGAGCGCGTCATAGAGCGGCCGCAGATAGGGATCGACCTTCTCCTTCATGTCGCCGGGCAGGAAACCCAGCCGCTCGCCGGCTTCGACCGCGGGGCGCGACAGCACGATACGCTCGACCATGCCGCGTTCGAGCAGCATCGCCGCATGCGCCACCGCCAGATAAGTCTTGCCGGTGCCGGCCGGACCGATGCCGAACACCAGTTCCGACCGCTCCAAGGCCCGCATATAGGCGTCCTGGGTGAGCGAGCGGGCGTAGATCGTCTTCTTGCGGGTGGATATCTGGGCAGCTGAAACCTTGCCCTTGCGCTCTAGCGTCGGCAGCGTGAGTTGATCGTCGGCGGCCACCGCCATGCGCACGGCGCCGTCGACATCGGACTGACTGATATCGACGCCTTTCTGCAGAATCCCGTAGAGATTGTCCAAGGCGCGGCGCGCTTGTTCGGCGGCCGAAGCAGACCCCTTGATGGTCAGCTGGTTGCCGCGCGAGCGTATGTCGACGCCGAGCTTCTGCTCGAGCCGGGCGAGGTTCTCGTCGAACTGACCGTAAAGGGCGCTGGCAAGCTTGTTGTTGTCGAAAGTCAGAACGATGTGCGCCATGTCAGAAGCCCCAGATGCCGGTACCGGGGGCAGATTCTTCAGCTCCGCTGCGCTCAACCGTCTCTCCTCATCTGCCGAGACCATCAGGCCAATTCGGCGAACAGGCTATTGTAGCCCGTCTTCGTGATTCGTACCTGGATAATGTCACCGATTTCGCCGGCCTTTTCATCAACAATAACCGGCTGTAGCCAAGGCGAGCGGCCAACCTTCTGGCCGGCCTGCCGGCCAGGCTTCTCGATCAGCGTGTCGATGGTGCTGCCGACCAGGCTCGAGCCGAAATCCTGCTGTTGTTTCAAAAGCAGAGCCTGCAGGAGCTGCAGGCGTTCGTCCTTGACCGATTCCGGCACATGATCGGGCATATCGGCGCCCGGCGTGCCAGGGCGTGGCGAATATTTGAAGGAAAAGGCCGAGGCGTAGTTCACCTGGCGCACCAATTCCATGGTCGCTTCGAAATCGGCGTCCGTTTCACCGGGGAAGCCGACGATGAAGTCGCCAGACAGTGCGATATCCGGCCGCGCGGCACGGATGCGATCAAGCAACGCCAGATACTCCTTGGCCGTGTGCCTGCGGTTCATCGCCTTGAGGATACGGTCGGATCCCGACTGCACCGGCAGATGCAGATAGGGCATCAGCGACGGCAGGTCGCGGTGGGCAGCAATCAGCTCGTCGTCCATGTCGCGCGGATGGCTGGTGGTGTAGCGCAGCCGCGCAAGGCCGGGGATTTCGGCCAGCCGGAACAGCAGCCGGCCAAGACCCCATTCCTCGCCATTTTCGCCTTGGCCATGCCAGGCATTGACGTTCTGGCCAAGCAGCGTCACCTCGCGCACACCGGCCTCGGCGAGCCGCTCGGCCTCAGCGACGATCTGTGCGACCGGGCGCGATACCTCGGAACCTCTGGTGTAGGGCACGACGCAAAAGGTGCAGAACTTGTCGCAGCCTTCCTGCACAGTGAGGAAGGCGGTGACGCCGCGCTTGATGATCTCGGCGCGCCTGGGTTGCGGCAGATGCTCGAACTTGTCCTCAATGGCGTATTCGGTCTCGACGATCTTCTCGCCGCCACGGACACTCGCCAGCACGTCAGGCAAGCGGTGATAGGTCTGCGGACCGATGACCAGATCGACAGCCGGAGAGCGCCTGATGATCTCGGCGCCCTCGGCCTGCGCCACGCAGCCGGCGACGCCGATCAGCAACTCGCGGCCGGCATCGGCGCGCTCCGCCTTGATGTCACGGATGCGGCCGAGCTCGGAATAGACCTTTTCGGCCGCCTTCTCCCTGATATGGCAGGTGTTGAGCAGCACGAGATCAGCCTCGCCGATGGCATCGGTCGCGGTGTAGCCGTCGGCGGCCAGAGCGTCGCTCATGCGCTGTGAGTCATAGACGTTCATCTGGCAGCCATAGGTCTTGATGAAGACCTTCTTCGTTGCCGTGGCGCGCGCTGCCGGCTCTCCGGCGACAGTGCCGATGTCGTCGCTTTCAATCGGGTTCAAGTCCATCCGGCGGCTTCTAACGCCTTTCCGTGACAAAAAACAGACGATTCTCGGTATGCGCCCGCAGGAGCGTGTGCCGGGCTAGCGGCTCGGGCGCGGATCGGCGAGTGACGCCTGCATCATCTCGCGCACCTGCCTTTCCATCAGCTTCGCCGTTTCCTTGCGGTTCGAGCCCTTGGAAAAGGCAATCGCTTCACCGAAATGCACCTCTACATCGAGGGCGCCTTCGGCCATCAGCACCTTGAGGTGCGGCATCAAATCCTCGTCGCCGATCCAGGCCGCGATCGGGCGGTGCCGGCGGCCGAGCGGCACGCCATGCAGGCGCGTATAGACGATCGCCACCGGCTGGATGAATACCTGCTCGGCAGCACCCTCCGAAATCGCCATCGACGCGGCCCCGAACAGCGTGCTCTTGAACGGCAGGACGACATTGCCGTCACCGGTCGAACCCTCGGCGAACAGCACCATGACGTCGCCCTTGGCCATGCGGCCGGCGATCTCGCTGGCCTGGTCGCCCGAGGAACGCTTGCGTTCGCGCTCGATGAAGACGGTGCGCTGCAGTTTCGACAGCATGCCGATCAGCGGCCAGCCTTCCATGTCGGCCCTGGCGATGAACTTCACATCGGCAAAAGAGCCCAGCACCATGATGTCGGTCCAGGAGATGTGGTTCGCGGCAACCAGCAAGGGGCGCTTGGCCGACAGCGTCCCCTTGACATGGATGCGCATGCCGAGCGCCCGGACAATCAACCTATGCCATGTCTTGAGGATGACGGTTTCCGGCCACCAGCCGGTTTTCATCGACAGTATCTGCAACGGCACCAGGACCAGCGAACCGGCAACGACGAGGCCCAGCGCCAGGAAAACCCTGATTTTTCCGATCATGCGTCCTTGGCCTTACCATTACAGTGCCGCGCGTCCTCCTGGACGCGCAAAGGACGCTGCAACACCTTAATCTTGGCGCATGATCCTTCCGAAATCGGATCCGATTTTCGGGGTCATGCGGCCTCTGGCTAGCGAAGATCGCGGCGCATGACAAGCGCCCCGGTCGGCCCGCGCCCGGGCGCCTTATAGTAATCCGGGCGCTTGCCGACTTCGCGGAAGCCGAGCCGCCGATAGAGGGCGATCGCGGCGACATTGGTCTCGTCGACCTCCAGGAACAGCGCTTCGGCGCGTTGGGCGTGCAGTTCGCGTAGCACCGCGTCCATCAGCTGCCAGCCCAGCCCCTGGCGGCGATGCGATCGCGCCACGGCGACGGTCAGAATCTCGCCCTCGCCGGCTGCCAGCCTTGCCAGCACGAAGCCCACCGGCGGCTTGGCGCCCTGCCCGGTTTCGCGCGCGGCGTAGCCGAACACGGTGTCCTGTTCGAGCAAGGCAGCGAACTCGCCATCGGTCCACGGGCGGACGAAATCCTCGCGGTGCAGCAGCGAGATCGCGGGACTGTCGGTGATCCTGAGCGGCTCGAGTGCATAGTCCCGGCGACGCGGCTGAAGAAAAGGTATGCGCATTCTATTTTTCTTGCCTCGAAAGAATAAATCCGGCCTGCGGCTTGGCATCGGCGTCGCGCAGGTAAAGCGGTTTTGGCCTTTCGCTCTCGCCTTTGGCGACGGCAAGACGGGCGTAGGTGACAATGTCGGCGGTGGCCATCCGTGGCCCGATGTCGAAAGCGCGCCCGGCTGAAGCGGCGATGTGCGCCGCCGCGGTGCCGGCAAGCACGGCAGCATTTTCGACCGCCAGGGCCGTGGCTTCCGCCAGCGTGGTCACCGCGGGGCCGTAAGTCAAAGCTGACATTTTATCGTACAATGCGGCATGGATCTCCTCACGGCCGGCATCGAGCGCCGCCAGCACGGCGCGGCCGGGAAATGCCGCTGCCGCTTCGGCCGCCAGCGCCTCGAGCGTCGTCACGCCGATCGCGGGCACCTTGAGCGCCAGCGCCAACCCGCGCGCGGTCGAAACACCGACGCGAAGGCCGGTGAAGGAACCGGGACCGACGGAGACGGCGATGGCGCCAAGGCCGGCGTAGTCAGTCGCACCCGCCTTCATCGCCTCGGCGATGACCGCCATCAGGTGTTCGGCATGGCCCTTGCCGAGATCGAGCACCGAGCGGCCGAGTTCCTCCTCTGCCGCCGCGTCGTAGACGCAGGCGGCGCAGAGGCTGGCGGCACAGTCGATGGCAAGCAATTTCATGAAGCGACCGGTTCCGAGAACCACTTCCCTGTGCCCGCCAAGGCGCGCCACCGCAAGCACAATTTGTTAAACGGCTTCGGTTCTGCCAGCGCGCTATCAGACCTGTTCGATACGCAGCACATGGTTATCCCAGACATAGTCCGGTTTCGATCGCTTCGCGCCGCTGCCCTCGATGATCTCGCCAGCGCCCGTGGTGGCCATGAAGCCCGATCCGTCAGGCGCCAGGCCGCAGACCTCGACCAGCACGCTGGTCGAGACGACCCGACCGCTCGCCGCATCGATCACCACAAGCGAATTGCCTTCCGGCGACGAGACGGCAACGGTGCCGGCTGAATCGTTGGCGGCGACCGAGCCGATATAGTTGCGAAAGCCGGACAGCACATCCCCCGGCATGTCGAGCAACTGCAGATCCTTGCCGCGCGTGGCGCGGCCGACCAACGCCGGACGATCGGTGCCCGGCCCCCTGTATTGGCAGCCGAACCAGACGGTGCCGGTCTGGTCGGTGTCCATGTGGCGGATCGACAGCTGATGCAGCGCCGCCGGCAGTTCGTGCTTTTCGATGAGGTCACCAGAGACGCGGTCGACAAGCACATAGCACGGCTTCATGGTCCCGATGTTGAGCTCGGCACGGCCATAATCGGGATGGGTCTCGATGCCGCCATTGGCGACCGCGATCGTCCTGCCATCGCCCAGCAGCAGAAGCTCGTGCGGCCCCATGCCGTAGGTCGGGAACTCCCCGACGCGGCTGAATTTCGCCCGCGCATCATAGATGCCGACCACGCCTGCAGCGTTGTCGAAATCATTCTCCGTGGCGTAGAGCAGCGCGCCGTCGGGCGAGAACACGCCATGGCCGAAGAAATGCCGGCCGGGGATGCTGGCGATTGTCAGCGGAGCATCGTGCCCGGTGTGATCGAAAACGACGGCGAAAGTGCCCGGCTGGCGGGCGAAAACCACCGAACGCCTGGATACGGGATCGAAGGTGACGTCGTGGCCGCGATCGGGCAGGTCGATCGCATGCAGCACCTTGCCGGCCTCCGACAGGACGGCAGCACCAAAACCGCCGTCGCGCTTGAGGAAGGCGGTGGCGAAGACGGCACCCGCCGCCAGCGTTTTTGCCCAGGCCGACGGTGCCATCGCGGCGGCAAAGCCAATGCCCGCGGCCCTCAGGAAATCACGGCGATCCATGAGGGATGTTCTCATGACACCATCCCAACGGTTAGAGGCTCGCTCATCGCCATGTCCGGAGGTCGAAGTTGGCATTCAGTTCCCACCGATCGCTCGAGCGGATTATCGCAGCCATCCGAGGTTGGCCGAAGCCTTTCAGAATTCGTCATGCTTGGGCGAAGCAGGAGCGAAGCTCCGTCGCGAAGACCCAAGGATCCATGCCGTGATTTCAGCCGAAGAACGCAGCGGAGCAGAAAGCCGAACCGTTGCAACGCCCTGAAGTCGCGGCATGGATCCCGGGGTCTGCGCCGCGTCGCTTCGCTCCTTGCTCCGCCCCAGGATGACGAAGCGACTAGCGTTTCGACCAATCTCCAAAGACGGAGATTCGCAAATACCGGCCACGCGTCGCAGCCGCTGCGCCTATCGCCAAATGCCCACGCCATTTTCCGGCTCACGCTCAATCTCCATCCAACGACGAAAAACCTGCAGTCAGGCCGAATTCGGCGGTCAGCCTGGCGCCGATCAGGGGCGACAGGCTGGAGGTGATCAGCGCGAAATGCTCGAGTTTTTCGCGCTGCGCCGGATCGGCGAGCGCCTTGTCGATCGGACCCTGGATGGACTTCGCGGTGGCGACGCCGTTGACCAGCTGGATATGGATCGACTCCGCCATCCAGCGCGCATCCGCCGGCAGCGCATCGCCGAGCTTCGAGACCTGGAACAGCGCATCGATGCCGGCGAGATTTCCGGCCAGCGAATTGGCAGTGTTTTGCGAACGCCAGTAGATCGCCTGTTTCGGCTTGTCCGTCCCGGGCCCGGCTCCAAGGAAGCCCTTCAGGCGGACATCGCGAACCATCTCCAACTCTTTGATGAAGACCCCGACCAGCTCAATCACTGCTTCGTTGCCGTCGCGGTAAAGTGCGTTTTGCGGTCCCGGATTGGCCCAGAGCATTGCAAAGCCGTCCGGCTTGTTCCAAGCGTCGTCGACGTCTTTGGCCATGGTCTCGATGTTGCCGGCAATCGCGGCCCCATAGGCGCAACGATAGGCATCATCCTTGCCCGTCAGCGCATCGGCGCCGTCCCCGTAAAGCACGAATTCCAGCGCACCCAAGCCTTGCATGGCAACGCTCTTGCCGGCCAGTTGTGCCGGATCGGTGGCGGTAGCGTCCTTGTCCGACAAGGCCGCCTGCACCTGCTTCAGGCCAATGCTCTTGCGGTCCGGCCAGAACAGCATGCGCTCCAGGCGGTTGTTCTCCTTGATCGGCCCAAAACCGATGATCTCGGCCGACGACCAGGCATAGACCGTGGCCGAAAACTCGGCACGCGCCGCATCAAGTTCCCGTTGCGAAGGTGCCTCACAGAGCTTGTGCATGGCCTTCGCCAGGGATTGCGTGTGTTCGTGGAGGCCGGCATAGGCCAGGCGGACAAAGCTGTCGACCGCGCGCTGGATCACGTCGGAGGCCTTCACGGCCGCCGATGCCGGAAAAATACCCAGCAACGCCAGGGGAAGAGCGAGAACCAGCGCGGAACGCTTCAGCATCAAAGTGACTCCAGGAATTTAAGCAATGCATCGCGCTCGGCAGCGTCGGCGGCGGCAAAGCGGTCGCGCGCCTTCCGGCCCTCGCCGCCATGCCACAGGATCGCCTCGGTCAGGCTGCGGGCACGGCCATCGTGCAGAAAGAAGGAATTGCCGTTGACGATCTCGGTCAGGCCGATACCCCACAGCGGCGGGGTGCGCCACTCGTTGCCGGTCGCGTCGCCCACAGCCTGGCCGTCGGCAAGGTCAGGCCCCATGTCGTGCAGCAGGAAATCGGAATAGGGCCAGATCAGCTGGAAGGCCTGCGCCTTGTTGGGCGCGTCGCGGCGGGTGACGAATTTCGGCGTGTGGCAGGCAACGCAGCCGATCTCGTAAAAGACCTTTTTTCCTGCGAGCACATCAGGCGCGGCGAGATCGCGGCGTGCCGGCACGGCCACGTTCTGCGCATAGAAGGTGACGAGATCCATCACCGGCGATGGCGCCTCGACCGGGCCGAGGCGGTCCTGCACGCCGTTGGGCATGGCGAGGCATTTTGCCTGCGCGGCGGTGCAGTCGCCCCAATGCTTCGGTTCTTCCGGCGTCGAAATGCCGATGTCGCCGGCAAAAGCATCCGCCGCCTGCTGGCGGATCGATGCTGTCTGCGCCTTCCAGCCGAAACGGCCAAGCGTCAACTCACCGCTCGGCCTGTCGCGGACGATGTTCGGCCTGCCGGAGATGCCGTCACCATCGCGGTCCTCCGGATCGGCATGAGCAAGGATGTCGGTCGGCGCGATTTGCTCGATCAGCCCAAGGCCGATCATAGGCGGGGTCAGGCGCGGCGACAGCGTGGTGCGCGGATCGAGAGACCCATAGGCAAGATCGGTGACGGAGTAACTGGGCTTGCGCAGGGAAACCATCGTGCCATCCGTCAGTTCTACCTTACGTTCCTGATAGTCGACATGCATCCGGCCTTCGCCGTGCAGGCCAGGCACCGCCAGCTCCTGCAACTGCGTGCCGTAAACCGGATCGGGGAAGTTGGGCAACTGATGGTCGGCGATAGCCGCCTTCTCTTCCGCGCTGCTTGCCTCGCGGGCCAGCCGCAGGAACATCGAGGTGGTGCCGGCGTCACCTTGCGGCGGGCGGCCGCGACCATCCTTCAGATGGCAATTCTGGCAGGCCCGTTCGTTGAACAGGGGTCCAAGCCCGTCCGACGCCTGCGTCGAGGATGGCGACGACACCCAGTTCTTGCGGAACAGGGCGTTACCGAGCTTGAAGATGCTCTCTTCCTCGAAGGTGATGTTGGCCGAGGATTGCGAGAAGGACTCACGGCTGACGTCTTTCTCGGACGTGCCGGCGCCACCTTGCATCAGTTCGAACGGCTCAGGTCTGGAGAAATCCGTAGTCGCCCTGGTGACGGCAGCGACGCGCGCCTGGTCTTTCGCATTAAGGTCGGTACGCACGGTGGCGAGGCCGGCGGGAAGGGCGCCGGCCACCGCCGAAGAGGCCAGCGCCAGCATGAGAATGGTGCAGCGCCGACCAGCCGACATAACTGGCGTTTTCTGAACACCCAGCGGGCCTTTGGCCCGCCGCAAGCGGCGCAAGACAGCTATGGGGCGCCGCATTTCCGCATATCCTTATTCCGCCTCGCCCGCCGGGGGGTTGTGCTGCCAGTATTCCTCTTCGCCGATCGAGGGCAGTAGACCGAGTTGCGTCTCAAGGGGAACAGAGCCTCGTTAAGCCGCTCGATGATCCGCGGTTCGCCTTTCATGGCTTCTGCTCCCGTATTGGACGCGCAGGCCTCTGACACGATCCAGATGTGAAACGACATCCACACCGCCCGCCTCCGAGCGGCCGTGGTAATTTTCGGTGACCCGAATGATCGTTTCGACCACATTTGGCAAGCAGCCGCAGCAACGCCCGCGCTTCTGCATGGCGTGGTAGACCTTTGCCGGCACGATGAGCTGCCAGGGGTCCTTGTCAAGCAGCCCGACGATGGCCTGCTCGATCTCCGTTTCGGTGATGATGTTGCAATGGCAGATCAGCATTACTTGGCTCGGATGGCTGGCGGCGGCTCCCGCGCCGCCTGGCATTTCTTACTGCCGGGGCCTCCTCATTCCGAAGCCGGTCGCCCGGCTCCTGAGCAGGCTTCTGGCCTTACTTGAACACCTTGTCGGGCGCGTCGAGGCTGTCGGAACCCTCGAAGGCGATGGCGTTGAGCTTCAGCGAGCCGACGGCGCGCTCGATCGATTTGGTCTGGTCGATCAATGCGTCGATCGCCGCCTGAACGGTGGCATTGCCTTGCGCATTGCCCTCGGCGATCTGCTGGTCATAGGCTTCGCCGGCCTCGGCCCGCGCCTTGATCGCTTCCATCCTGGCGACGGTGACTTCGAGCTTGCCCGACAGTTCCTTGTCGATCGCCGGGTCGACTGCCTTCACCATATCGGACACCGAGGGCCCCGAAACGACGGTGCCATCGAGGCGGATATAGCTGGCGTGATAGGCGGCGCGGATGCCGACGGCGTCATAGAGGTGGGAGTTGTAAGTGTTGTCGGAGAAGCAGTCTTGCTCCTCTTCCGGATCATGCAGCAGCAGGCCGAGCTTCATGCGTTCGCCGGCCAGTTCACCGTAGGACAGCGAGCCCATGCCGGTGAAGATGATCGAGATCGCGGTGTTCGGCTCGCCATCGACGAGGTTCTTGCGCGCGGCGCCGTCTTCCTTCCAGTCGTTGACCATCTTCTGCAGGTCGGAGACCAGAAGGTCAGTTGCCGATTTCAGGTACTCTGCGCGGCGGGCGCAATTGCCGCCGGTGCAGTTCTTGAGGTCGTAGTCCGTATAGGGACGCTCGCCGGCGCCCGGACCGGTGCCGTGCAGATCCTGGCCCCAGAGCAGGAACTCGATGGCGTGATAGCCGGTAGCGACATTGGCCTCGATGCCGCCAGCTTGTTGCAAGGTGCCGGAGAGGAATTCCGGCGAAAGCGTCGAGGCATCGACCTTCTTGCCGTTGATCTCGATTTCCTTGTTGGCGATTACATTGGCCGTATAGAGCGAATTCACGTCCGATTCCGTACCGTAGCTCTTGGCAACGTAGTCGATCAGGCCTTCGTCCAAGGGCCAGGAATTCACCCCGCCTTCCCAGTCGTCGACGATCTTGTTGCCGAAGCGGTAGACCTCGGTCTGTGGATAGAGCACGCGGGCCGCCTTCCAGGCGTCGCGGGCGGCGTTGAGCGTTTCGGCCGACGGCTTGGCAAGCAAGGCGTCGACCGCCTTGTCGAGCGTCTGCGCGGTGATCAGGGAATCCTCATATTTGGCAAGCCCGATATCCGCGTAAGTCTTGATGACCGCCTTGGGGTCGGTTTCCGCCTTCGCGGGCAGCACGAACACCGCCGCCGTCAGCAAGGCCGTGGCACCAATCGCCGCGAGCCTGCCGCCATATCGTGCTGTCATCATCGCTCTCCAGTCTCTCGGGAATTCCGCAAACGGCGCGCGTGGCAGCCGGCACCAGGCCGTGTGCATGCCACCGGCCGCAGGATATGCCGCGCTGCCGCGCGGCTCAGGGAAGAAGGACACCAAAATGCCTCCAATCGAACGGGTTCAAGGCCCAGACATCAAAGGGATGCGCCAATGCGCGAGATCCCTTAAAGCTTCGACGCCAGTGGAAGTCAACCAAAATTGCTGGAAAATCCAATCGAAACAATAGTTTAGAATTATTCTAAACTATGATAGTCAACTTTATCCGCTGCGTTCACCGGTTTTCTCGACGAGCTGTGCGATTGACAGCCGCCATTCCCGGTGCGACCCGCAAAAGCTCTCTTGCGGCGGCGCCAGACAATTGCCACTTGGCGAGACGTCCTAGGATCAAAATCGGGATGGGAATGCGATGAAGAACAGTGTGGTCATTGTCGGCGCGGGTCATGCTGGCGTGCAAGCGGCGGCAAGCCTGCGTGAGGACGGCTATGACGGGCCGGTGATCCTCGTCGGTGACGAGAACGAACTGCCCTACCACAAGCCGCCACTGTCGAAGACCTTCATCAAGGACCCGGAAGCCAAGCCGCAGCCCCTGCGCGGCGAAGCCTTCTATACTGGCAGCGCCATCGATTACCGGCCGGGAATCCGGATTGAGCGCATCGATTCCGGTCGCCGCAGCCTCGACATCGCCGGTGGCAGCTCGCTTGCCTTCGACCATCTGATCCTGGCGACCGGGTCGCGCCCGCGCGCCCTGCCGCTGGCAGGCTCGGACCTCTCCGGCGTTTTGTCGCTGCGTTCGCTGGCCGATGCGCGGCTGATCCGGGAGTTGAGCGCACAGAGCGAAGATGTCGTCATCCTCGGCGGCGGTTTCATCGGGCTGGAGATTGCCGCGACGCTGCTGGCGGCCGGCCGCACGGTGACGGTTGTCGAAACGGTCGACCGGCTGCTTGGACGCGCCGTGGCGCCCGCCGTGGCGAGCCATGTCCGCCAACGGCTGGAAGCGACCGGCGTGCGCATCCTGACCGGCACCTCGATTGCCCGGCTGGAAGGCGAAAACGGTCATGTCGTGGCCGCGATCACCTCAACAGGCGAAAGGCTGCCGGCGCGCATGGTCATCGTCGGCATCGGCGCCGTGCCGAATGTCGAACTGGCGCAGGCAGCCGGCCTCGTCGTGGCCAACGGCATCCGCGTCGACCAACAGATGCGCAGCTCGGTGCCTGAAATCCTCGCAATTGGCGACGCCGCCTCCTACCGGCACTGGTTCACCGGCGGCGACGTGCGGCTGGAGTCGGTGCAGAACGCCACCGACCAGGCACGCCTTGCCGCGCGCACGATATCAGGCCATGCCGATGCCTATTCCGCGGTGCCATGGTTCTGGTCCGACATTGGCGACATGAAGCTGCAGATGGTCGGGCTGACCGCCGGCGGCGACAGCCATGTCGTGCTGGGCGACCTGCCCGACAACAAGTTTTCGATCTACCATTACGCCGGGGACCGGCTGCTCGGCATCGAATCCGTCAACCGGCCGGGCGACCACATGCTCGGCCGCAAGATGCTCGGCGCCGGCTTCTCGCCGACGCCGCAGATGGTGGCCATGGGGCCCGAAGGGCTAAAGGCAGCACTGGCCGCGTTTCAGCAGGATGAGCCGGCAAGGGCTGCCGGCTAGACGCCCTTACTCTCCCGCTTGTGGGGAGGGTCGCTGCGAAGCAGCGGGGTGGGGTCGGCGCCAAGCCCCCCACCCGGACCTTCGGTCCGACCTCCCCACGAAGGAGAGGTAAAGTGGTTCAGGCGGCGCAGACTTCGCGGATCGAGCTTTCCAGAATGTCGAGCGCCTCGTTCATGACTTCGTCCTGGATGGTGATCGGCGCCAGGAAACGGATGACGTTGCCATAGACGCCGCAGGTCAGCAGGATCAGCCCCATGTCGAGCGCCTTCAGCCGGACGGCGTTGGCGATCTCGGCCGAGGGCAGGCCCTTCTTGATGTCGTTGAACTCGACCGCGTTCATGAAGCCGAGGCCGCGGATGTCGACAATCTCGGGCACGTCGTCGCGGATCGACTGAAGGCGCTGCTTCAGCCGCGCACCCAGCGTGTTGGCGCGGTCGCACAGCTTTTCGTCCTCGATCACATCGAGAACCGCATGCGCGGCGGCGACGCCGATCGGGCTGCCGCCATAGGTGCCGCCGAGCCCACCAGGGCCGGGCGCATCCATGATCTCGGCGCGGCCGGTGACCGCCGCCAGTGGGAAGCCGCCGGCAAGGCTCTTGGCCATGGTGGTGATGTCGGCAGCGACCTCGTGATGGTCCATCGCGAACATCTTGCCGGTGCGGGCAAAGCCGGTCTGCACTTCATCGGCGATGAGAAGCATTCCATGCTGGTCGCAGAGCTTGCGCAGCGCCGTCAGGAGCTCACGCGGCGCATCGTAGAAGCCGCCCTCGCCCTGAACCGGCTCGATGATGATCGCGGCGACGCGGGCCGGATCGACATCGGCCTTGAACAGCTTGTCGAGCGCGGCAAACGAATCGGCGACCGAGACGCCATGCAGCTGCACCGGGAACGGCACGTGGTAGACGTCGCCCGGCATGGCGCCGAAGCCGACCTTGTAGGGAACGACCTTGCCGGTCAGCGCCATGCCCATGAAGGTTCGGCCGTGGAAGCCGCCCCCAAAGGCAATGACGGCCTGGCGGCCGGTGGCGTTGCGGGCGATCTTGATGGCGTTCTCGACCGCCTCGGCGCCGGTGGTGACGAAGATGGTCTTCTTCTCGAACTTGCCGGGCAGCATGGCGTTCAGGCGTTCGGCCAGCCGCACGTAGCTTTCATAGGGCACCACCTGATGGCAGGTATGGGTGAAGCGGTCGAGCTGTGCCTTGACAGCCTCGATTACCTTGGGATGGCGGTGGCCGGTATTGACCACGGCGATGCCGGAGGAGAAGTCGATGTAGCGGCGGCCCTCGACATCCCAGATCTCCGAATTTTCAGCCCGGTCGGCATAGATCTGCGTGGTCATGCCGACGCCGCGTGAAATCGACTGGTTCTTGCGTTCGGAAATGGCTGAATTCTTCATAATATCCCTCATCGGGCCGGCGCCCGTTCTCGTTTGGTCAGATGTCTTCTGACCTTATTTCACGTTTTCCTCAAGTCGGCACCACCGGCAGGCAATTGGGCCTGCGGCCGGCGGGTGCCTGCCCTTAACCAGTCGGGCGATAGGCAGGCAAGACCGGTTTCCTTTTTCCGGCGATCGATTATCCTCCAGATATCCGCGAGCGTCAGCGAGCGGTCCGCGGTCGAGGGGAGCCCATGAGCAGGAACGCGACATCCTCCGTCTCGCCGCCATCGGTCAAAACCTCCAGCCTTTTGTCTTTTCCAGTCGCCTCGGCGCTTTTCGCCTGTATGGTCGCCCTGCTGCTGACCGGCTGCCAGAAGCAGGAGGCTGCGGCGAAAAAGCTGCCGATCATGGTGCGCACCGAGACGGTGGCACTCGCCGACTATGCGCCGAGAACCACGCTGACGGGAGTGATCGCGGCACGCACGCTGAACAATCTGTCGTTCAGGGTCGGCGGCCGCGTCGCCGAGCGGCTTGTCGATGTCGGCCAGCATGTCGACCAGGGCGCGGTGCTTGCCCGCATCGATCCGCAGGAACAGGAATCCGATCTGCGTTCCGCGCAGGCCGATCTTGACGCGGCACAAGCACAACTGACCCAGGCCGCCGCCACATTCGCGCGGCAGAAGACGCTGCTTGCCCAGGGCTTCACTACCAGACGCGATTTTGACACCGCCGACCAGGCGCTGAAGGTGGCGCGAGGCAGCGTCGATGCGGCGCAGAGCGCGTTCGCCAACGCGCAGCAAAACCTGTCCTTCACCGAACTCAAGGCTGGCGCCCCCGGCGTGATCACCGCCCGCCAGGTCGAAGCCGGCCAGGTGGTGCAAGCGGCGCAAACCGTCTTCACCGTAGCCGAGGACGGCGACCGGGACGCCGTGTTCAACGTGCAGGAGACGCTGGTCGCCAGGACGCCTACGTCTCCCGCAGTGACGATCACGCTATTGTCCGATCCGCAGGTGAGGGCAACAGGCAAGGTGCGCGAAATTTCGCCGGCGGTCGACCAGGCGTCCGGTTCGATCCGGGTCAAGGTCGGCATTCCCTATACGCCCGCCGGCATGCCGCTAGGGGCCACCGTCATCGGCTCGGTCAGCGCCAAGCCCGCGAGAGCGATCCTGTTGCCCTGGCAGGCGCTGACGTCCAGCGCCGGCAAGCCGGCGGTCTGGGTCGTCGATCCCGCGACCAAGGCGGTTGCGACGACGCCGGTCGATGTGCTGGCTTTCGATTCGGGCACCGTCGTCATCGCCAAGGGACTGAGCGAAGGCCAAAGCGTCGTCACCGCGGGCGGGCAGTTGCTCAGTCCTGGCCAGACGATCGAGATAGCGGGAGCGGGCCAATGAACCGGCTGGTACGCATCCTGCTTGGCCTGTTTGCGCTTGGCGCGCTTGGCGCCTGCTCGAAGTCGGACGAAAAGCCGCCGGAGATCATCCGGCCGGTGCTGTCGGTCGTGATCGAGCCGCGCACCACCCAGACCTTCGGCTTCGCCGGCTCGGTCGAGCCTCAGGTCAGCGCGGATCTTGCCTTCCGCCTGCTCGGCCGGGTTGTCTCGCGCGACGTCAAGGTCGGCGACATCGTCAGCAAGGGCACGACGATTGCCGCGCTCGACCCCACCGCGCTGGAGCTGGCGGTGCAAGCGGCCAAGGCGGAGCTCTCCAACGCCGAGGCACAGTTCGCCAATGCCGCTGCCAGCGAGGAGCGCCAGCGCCAGCTGCTTGCCTCGGCCAACACCTCGCAGTCCGTCTTCGATGCCGCGCAGCAGGCCAGGAAAGCGGCCGAGGCGAGTGTCGAGCGGGCCAAGGCCTCGCTGGCCAAATCGCAGGAGCAGCTCGGCTATGCCAGGCTGTTCTCTGATTTCGACGGCGTCGTCACCGCCGTCGGCGCCGAGGTCGGCCAGACGGTTTCACCCGGGCAGACGGTCGTCACCGTGGCGCGCTCGGACCTGCGCGAGGCCGTGGTCGATATTCCCGACCAGTTGACCGGCGATCTCTCCGCCGGCACGCCATTCCAGGTCATCCTGCAATCGCTGCCGACGATCCAGACGGGGGCCAAGCTGCGCGAGATCGCGCCGCAGGCCGAGGGGGCGACCCGCACCCGGCGCGTGCGACTGACGCTGACCAATCCGCCGCAGGCGTTCCGGCTCGGCTCGACGGTGACGGCAACCCGCGTGACCAAGGTGGCGCCGACGATCGAACTGCCCATGTCGGCACTCCTCGAAAAAGACGGCGCCGAGAAAGTGTGGATCGTCGATCCGCAAACATCGAGCGTGAGCGCGCGCGACATCAAGCTCGCATCGAAGAATGGCGGCACCTTCACCGTTGCCGAGGGGCTTGAAGCCGGCATGCGTGTCGTCACCGCGGGTGTCCACAGCCTGAGCGAAGGTCAGAAAGTGAAGGTGCCCGAGGGAGGGGCCTCATGAAAGGCTTCAACCTCTCCGACTGGGCGCTCAACCACCGCTCGCTGGTCTGGTATTTCATGCTGGTCTTCGTGGTGGCCGGCGTATTTTCCTACCTCAATCTCGGCCGCGAGGAAGATCCGGCCTTCACCATCAAGACGATGATCGTCCAGGCCAACTGGCCAGGCGCCTCGGTCAACGAGACCGTGCGGCAGGTGACCGACCGCATCGAGAAGAAGCTGGAGGAGCTCGACAGCCTCGACTACACCAAATCGGTCACGACAGCCGGCCAGACCGTCATCTTCGTCAACCTGAAGCCGACCACCAGGGCGCGCCACGTCGTGCCGACCTGGCTTGAGGTGCGCAACATGGTGAACGACATCCGGAACCAGTTTCCGCAAGGCGTGCAGGGACCATTCTTCAACGACCGCTTCGGCGACGTCTACGGCAACATCTACGCCTTCACGTCGGATGGGCTGACGCCGCGCCAGCTGCGCGATTATGTCGAGGATGTCAGAACCAGAATCCTGACCGTGCCCAATGCCGGCAAGGTCGACCTGGTCGGCGCGCAAGACGAGGCGATCTATCTCGAATTCTCGACCCGCCAGATCGCGGCGCTCGGCCTCAACCAGCAGGCGATCGTGGCAAGCCTGCAGGCGCAGAACGCAATCACGCCATCCGGTGTCATCCAGTCCGGCCCGGAGCGCATCAGCGTGCGCGTCGGCGGCCAGTTCACCTCGGAGGAGAGCCTGCGCGCCATCAACCTGCGCGTCAACGACCGCTTCTTCCGCCTGAGCGACGTAGCGACAATCACACGTGGCTATGTCGATCCGCCGACGGCGCTATTCCGGTTCAATGGCCAGGACGCGATCGGGCTCGCCATCGGCATGAAACCCAACGCCAACCTGCTGCAATTCGGCGAGGCGCTGCATGAGGAGATGAACAAGGTGCTGGCCGACCTGCCGGTCGGCGTCGGCGTGCATCTGGTTGCCGACCAGCCTGTCATCGTCGAGGAAGCGGTTTCAGGGTTCACCCGCGCGCTGTTCGAGGCGGTCGCCATCGTGCTCGCGGTGTCGTTCATCAGCCTCGGCATGCGCGCCGGCTTCGTGGTGGCGCTGTCGATCCCGCTGGTGCTGGCCATCACCTTCACCGTTATGGAATATCTCGGCATATCGCTGCAGCGCATTTCGCTGGGCGCGCTGATCATCGCGCTTGGGCTCTTGGTCGACGACGCGATGATCGCGGTCGAGATGATGGTGGCGAGGCTCGAAGGGGGCGACAATCTGCGCAAGGCGGCGACCTATGTCTACACATCGACCGCCTTCCCGATGCTGACCGGGACGCTGGTGACGGTTGCCGGCTTCATCCCGATCGGCCTCAACAACAGCGCCGCCGGCGAATACACCTTCACGCTGTTCGTCGTCATCGCCGTGTCGCTGCTGGTGTCATGGATCGTGGCGGTGCTGTTTGCGCCACTGCTTGGCGTCACCATCCTGCCGGCGACGATGAAGGCCAAGCACCACGACAAGCCCGGCCGCCTCACGTCGCTGTTTCGAAGGGTCCTTGTCGGCTCGGTGCGCCGCCACTGGCTGACCATCATCGTCACGGTGCTTCTCTTCGCCGCTTCGATCGCCGGTTTCGGTCTCGTCCAGCAGCAGTTCTTCCCGCCATCCGACCGGCCGGAGCTGGTCGTCGACTGGAACCTGCCGCAGAACGCGTCGATCGCCGATACGCGCGACCAGATGGAGCGGTTCGAGCAGCGGGCGCTGGTCGGCAATCCAGACATCGACCATTTCTCGTCCTATATCGGCCAGGGCGCGGTGCGCTTCGTGCTGGCCTATGACGTGCAGCCGGGCAACCCCTATTTCGGCCAGACCGTGATCGTCACCAAGAGCATCGAAGCCCGCAACCGGGTCAAGGCCGCGCTGGAGAAGCTGCTGCGCGAGGAATTCGTCGGCACCGACGCCTTCGTCAAGCTGCTCGAACTCGGACCGCCGGTCGGCCGTCCTGTCCAGTACCGCGTCGGCGGACCCGACATCCAGACGGTGCGAGAACTGGCGCAACACTTCGCCGGCCTCATCTCGGTCAATCCGAAGCTCGCCGCGCCGACCTTCGACTGGAACGAACCGCAGCGTGTGCTGAGGGTCGACGTGCTGCAGGACAAGGCGCGCCAGCTCGGCATCACCTCTTCCGACATCGCCAGCGCGCTGAACAGCACGGTCGGCGGCGCCACGATCACCCAGGTGCGCGACGCCACCTACCTGATCAATGTCGTGGCACGATCACGCGAGGCCGAGCGCGGCTCGATCGAGACATTGCAAAACATGCAGCTGCCGACCAGCACCGGCGAGGCGATCCCGCTCGCGGCGGTCGCCAACTTCCGCTACGACCTCGAACAGCCGACGGTGTGGCGTCGCGACCGCATCCCGACCATCACGGTGCGCGCCGGCCTGGTCGGCGACGCGTTGCCGGCAACCGTGGTCAACGAACTCAAGCCGTCGGTCGACGCCTTCATCACCAAGCTGCCGCCGGGTTACTCGGTCGAAACGGCGGGCTCGGTCGAGGAAAGCGCCAAGAGCCAGGGACCGATCGCGGCGGTTGTGCCGTTGATGCTGTTCGTGATGGCGACGATCCTGATGGTCCAGTTGCAGAGCTTCCAGCGCCTGTTCCTGGTGGTGGCGGTGGCGCCGCTGGGCCTGATCGGCGTGGTGGCGGCCCTGGTGCCGAGCGGCGCGCCGCTCGGCTTCGTCGCCATCCTCGGCGTCCTGGCGCTGATCGGCATCCTGATCCGCAACTCGGTCATCCTGATCGTGCAGATCGAGGACCTCGTGACCGAGGGCAAGGACCGGTGGACGGCCGTCATCGAAGCCACCGAGCACCGCATGCGGCCGATCGCGCTGACCGCGGCCGCGGCCAGCCTGGCGCTGATCCCTATCGCGCGCGAAGTGTTCTGGGGTCCGATGGCCTACGCCATGATGGGCGGCATCATCGCGGGTACCGCGATCACGCTGCTGTTCCTGCCGGCGCTTTATGTGACGTGGTTCCGCATCAAGGAGCCGAAGCGTGAGCCCGAAGGCAACGGCGTACAAGGGGAAACGGTGCCCGAAGGTGGAGCAGTCTAAGGCGGGAACTCGGCGTCAGCGATAACGTCAGGCCCGCACAAACCCCTCGCTCGCCCTGAGCAAATTCCGCGTATAGTCCGCATTCACGCGGTGGCCGATCAACTGGCTGGCGGTCAGCGTCTCCACCGCCTCGCCGTTCTGCATCACCATCAGCCGCTCGCACATATGGGTGATGATGGCGAGGTCGTGGCTGACCATCAGGAAGGTGAGCTTGCGCCGCCGTCGCACCTCTTCGAGCAGGTTCAGCACTTCGGCCTGCACCGAGGCGTCGAGCGCCGAGGTCGGCTCGTCGAGCAGGAGGATCGAGGGTTCAAGGATCAGCGCGCGGGCAATGGCGACACGTTGGCGTTGGCCGCCCGAGAGCTGGTGCGCGTAGCGGAAGCGAAAACCGTTGCCGAGCCCGACTTCGTCCAGCGCGCGTTCGATGCGCTTTTCGCCGTCGGCGAAGCCGTGGATGGCAAGCGGCTCCTGCAGCAGGCGGTCGACGGTCTGGCGCGGATGCAGCGAGCCATATGGGTCTTGAAAAACCATCTGCACTTCGCGGTAAAAAGCCTTGTCGCGGCGCGCGCCGAGCGTCTTGCCGTTGACGGCGATGCTGCCGGAGGAGACCGGTGCGAGGCCGGCAATCGCTCTTAGCAATGTCGACTTGCCGGAGCCGCTTTCGCCGACAAGCCCATAGGACTCTCCTTCCCTGACCTCCAGGCTGACGCCCTTCAGCGCGCGAAAGCGGTCGAAGATCACCTCCAGCCTGTCGACGGCAATCGCTGACGTCATGCCGCCCACTCCGGCTTGCGGTCGAGCACCGGCAAGGGATGGCGCTCGAAGCCGATCCGCGGCATGCAATTGAGCAGGCCGCGCGTATAGGGATGCTGGGCCTCACGCAGCTCCGAGGCCTTCAACTGCTCGACCACTTTGCCGGCATACATCACGACGACGCGGTCGCAGAAAGACGAGACCAGGCGCAGATCGTGCGAGATGAAGATCAGCCCCATGCCGCGCTCGCTGACCAGCTTATCGAGGATGTTGAGCACGTCGAGTTGCACGGTGACGTCGAGCGCCGAAGTCGGCTCGTCGGCGATCATCAGCTCGGGTCCCGCAATCAGCATCATGGCGATCATGGCGCGCTGGCCCATGCCGCCGGAGACTTCGTGCGGATGCAGGTCGAAAACGCGCTTGGGATCCCGGATCTGTACGGCCTCCAGCATGGCCAGCGCCCGCTCGCGCGCCTCGGCCTTGGAGACCTTCTCGTGCGTGCGCAGCGTCTCGACGATCTGGCGGCCGATGCTCATCACCGGATCGAGCGAATATTTCGGATCCTGCAGGATCATGGCGATGCGGTTGCCTCGTAGCGCCCGGCGTTCGCGCGGCGAGATGCCGAGCAGGTCGATGCCGTCGAAGGCCAATTTGCCGGCCGATATCCGGGCCTGCGGCGGCGTCAGGCCCATGATGGCGCGGCCCGTCTGCGACTTGCCCGAGCCGGACTCGCCGACGATGCCGAGGCGTTCGCGGCCAAGCGAGAATGAAACGCCACGCACCGCCTCGATCAGCCCAGTGCGGGTCGGGAAGGTGACGCGCAGGTCCTCGACGTCGAGAAGGGCGCTCATTGGTCACCGCTGCGGGGATCGAGCGCGTCGCGCAGGCCATCGCCAAGCAGGTTGAAGCCGAGGCTGACGATGAGGATCGCGAAGCCCGGCGCGCCGGCCACCCACCATTGGTCGAGCACGAAGCGGCGGCCCGAGGCGATCATGGTGCCCCATTCGGGCAGCGGCGGCTGCGCGCCGAGGCCGAGGAAGCCGAGGCCGGCGGCGGTGAGGATGATGCCGGCCATATCGAGCGTCACACGAATGATCAGCGAGGAGATGCAGAGCGGCATGATGTGGCGCAGCACGATGCGGGCGGGCGACGCGCCCATCAGCTGCACCGCCTTGATGTAGTCGGAGTTGCGCACGGTCAGCGTTTCGGCACGCGCGATGCGCGCATAGGGTGGCCAGGACGTGATGGCGATGGCAAGCACCGCATTCTCGATGCCGGGGCCGAGGGCGGCGACAAAGGCCAGCGCCAGGATCAGCTTGGGGAAAGCGAGGAAGATATCGGTGATGCGCATCAGGATGGCATCGGTCCAGCCGCCGGCATAGCCGGCGACGGTGCCGACGAGAAGACCGATCGGGGCGGCGATGATGGCGACCAGAATGACCACATAGAGCGTCCAGCGCGAGCCGTAGAGGATGCGCGAATAGATGTCGCGGCCAAGGTCGTCGGTGCCGAACCAGTGCTGCGCGCTCGGCGCCAGCAGCCGCGCGTTCTTCAGGTCGCCGACAGTCGGCGAATAGGGCGCCAGCACGCCGGCAAGAGCGGCAATGACCAGCAGCGCGATGATGATCAGCAGGCCGACAAAGGCCAGCCGATTGGCGGAAAAGCGCCGCCATGCGACATAGGCGCGGCCGAACCTTGCCTGCATGCGGGAGGCCGGCCGCTCGCTGAGCAGCCAGTCGCGACGGCTCTGGATCGCCTCGGCGCTCATGCGGATTTCGTCCTCGGATCGAGCAAACGATAGAGCAGGTCTGACAAAAGATTGATGCCGATGAACACCGAGCCGATGACGATGGTGCCGCCAAGCACGGCGTTCATGTCGGCATTCTGCAGCGAGTTGGTGATGTAAAGCCCGATGCCAGGCCAGGAGAAGACGGTCTCGGTCAGCACCGAACCTTCGAGAAGGCCGGCATAGGACAGCGCGATCACGGTGACCATCGGCACGGCGGCATTGCGCAGCGCGTGGGCCCAGATGATGCGGCGTTCCGACAGGCCCTTGGCGCGCGCGGCGACGACATATTCCTGAGCAAGTTCGTTGAGCATGAACGAGCGCGTCATGCGGCTGATATAGGCGAGCGAGAAATAGCCGAGCAGCGAGGCCGGCAGGATGATGTGGCGGAAGGCGTCCCAAAAGACATCCCACTGGCCCTGCATCGCCGAGTCGAGCAGGTAGAAACCGGTGACGGGCGTGAAGGTGTATTCGTAGACGACGTCGAGCCGCGCCGGAAAAGCCACCCATTGCAGCTTGGCGTAGAACAGCACCAGCCCCAGAAGCCCGAGCCAGAAGATCGGCACGGAATAGCCGATCAGGCCGATGACGCGCACGACCTGATCAATGAGGCTGCCGCGCCTGACGGCCGCCAGCACGCCGAGCGGCACGCCAAACAGCGCGCCGATCAGCGTTCCGAGCGTGGCCAGTTCCGTCGTTGCCGGAAGAGCGCGGCGGATGTCGGTCATGACAGGGTTGGTGGTCAGCACCGAGGTGCCGAAATCCCCGTTCAGCGCACTCCTGACATAGATATAAAACTGTTCGATCAGCGGCAGGTCGAGGCCCATCTCGCGGCGCGTGCGCTCGACCACGTTTGCCGGCGCGCGGTCGCCGAGCACGGCCAGCACCGGGTCGATCGGGATGACGCGGCCGATGAAGAAGGTGACCGCGAGAAGACCAAGATAGGTCGTCACCGCGATGACCAGGAACCGGCCGATCGAGGAGAGAATGGCAAAGGCGCGGGCGCTGCCGCGCCCCGCCTTCCCCTGGCTTTCAACCGCGCTCATGCGGCGTGTCCCGCGGGCGCTATTCCTTGGAAACCGGCCCCACGAAGTTGGTGTCGAAGCTCGGGCCGAGCGCGAAACCCTTGAGGTTCTTGCGCAAGCCAGCCACTTCCAGTTGCTGGTGGATGAGGACGAAGGGGCTGGTGTCGAGTACCTTCTTCTCGAGGTCCTGGTACAGCGCGGCGCGCTTGGCCGAGTCCTTCTCCAGCAGAGCCGCTTCGGTCTGCTTGGTCAGGTCCGGAATGTCCCAGGCGTTGCGCCAGGCCAGTGTGTGCGACTTGCCGGCATCCGAATTGTCCGGGTTCGAGGCGAAGGTCTGGGCGTTGGAATTCGGATCGAAATAGTCCTGTCCCCACTGGCCGATATAGATGTCGTGGTTGCGGGCGCGATACTTGGTCAGCGTCTGCTTGCCGTCGCCGGGGATGATCTCCAGCTTGATGCCGGCCTGTCCGAGCGTCTGCTGGATCGATTCCGCCATGCCCGTGGTCGGTTGGCCGGTACGCACATCCATGGTCACGCTGAAGCCGTCTGGCAGACCTGCCTTCGCCAGCAGTTCCTTGGCCTTGGCGACGTCGAGCTTGAAGGGGTTTTCGTCGAGAGCGCCAAGATCGCCCTTGGGCAGGAAGGTCTGGTGGATCTCGCCGATGCCCTTGAGGATGGTCGAGCTCAGCGCGTCATAGTCGACCAGATATTTGAAGGCCTGGCGAACCTCGGGCTTGGCCAGGTTCGGGTTCTTCTGGTTGAGGCTGATGTAGAAGACCGTGCCCTTCGGCGCGCTGTTGGTGGTGAGATCGGCCTTCTTGGCAATGGCGTCGAGGTCGTTCGGTTCGAGATTGCGGGCAACGTCGATGTCGCCGGCCTCGAGCGCCAGGCGCTGCGCCGAGCTTTCCTTCATGTTGCGATAGATGACGCGGGCGAGCTTGGCCTTTTCGCCGTGATAATTGTCATTGCGCTCCATGACGACGGCTTCGTTGGCGCGCCATTCACGCAGCTTGTAGGCGCCGGAACCGGCATAGCCGGTCTTCAGCCAGGCGTTGCCGAAGTCATTGTCCCATTTGTAGTCGGCGGTGGGCGCGGCCTTGACGACGTGCTCTTTGACCAGCTTGCTATCGACGACCGATGCGACGGTCGCCGACAGGCAGTTCAGCACGAAGCTCGGCGCATAGGCCTTGTCGACGGTAAACTGGAAGGTGGTGTTGTCGACGGCCTTGGCCTTGTCGGCGACGTTGTCGCCGCTGATGCCGAACTGTTCGATGATGAAGGCTGGGCTCTTGTCCAGCTTGACAACGCGCTCGAACGAGTAGGCGACGTCGGCAGCCGTGATCGGATTGCCCGAGGCGAATTTCAGGCCGGGCTTGAGTTTGAAGGTGTAGGTCAGGCCGTCGTCGGAGACGGCCCAGCTTTCGGCAAGATCGGGCTTGACTTTGGAGGTGTCGCTGAGGTCGAGGCGAACCAGCAGATCATAGGTGTTGCCGGTGACTTCGGCGGTCGACAACTCGAACGCCTCGCCCGGATCCATGGAGATGATGTCGTCGATCGCGAAACCCTCGACCAGTGTGTCGGCGGGCGTGACCGCCCCGGCCGGCGCTCCGGCCAGAAGGAGAGCCGACATGGCCGCGCCCGCAAGCAGGATGCGGGATCGTAGAGCAAACTTTTCCATCATCATGGTGATTGTTCCCTGTTTTGTTGACCTGAGTTCCCGGCTCAGGATTGCGGTGTTCTTTTCGGGGCCGGCAACAGCCCCTCGACCACTTACCGTCGTGGTTTTTGTCCAATTGGTCAACAGCATATCCGGCGCTTCGGGGCAGGCGACGAGGATTTTACGCGACGGCTCATTCGACCGGAATGGCGGGCGGCGCGTCGACGCACACGCAGGCCAATCGGGGCTGGCAAACGGGACAAATCCCTTACTTTTTTGGGTTATTTCAGCGCGGCGACCAGGCCGGCGTCTGGAAAGCAGGTCGCAGGCTCGCCGTTCTTGGTCTGCCACTTGCCAATCGAGCGTCGGGTCTTGAAGCCCGGCAGGCCGTCGGCGCTGCCAACGTCATAGCCTTTGGCTTCCAGCGCCCGTTGCAGGGCGGCGATGTCGGAACGGTGGAGATCGCCGACCGGCCCCCAGCTGCCGGAAAAATTCTGATCGCCATGGGCAATCCCGTCAGCGCCGTGGCCGATGAACAGCGCGTAAAGGTCGCTGGTGTTGTATTCCTTGAGCACATAGAAATTGGGGGTGGCGATGAAGGCCGGGCCGCTGCGACCGGCCGGCATCAGCAGGAAACCCTCCGCCTTCAATTCGCTCGCCGGAAACGGCTTTCCATCGACACGTTTGATGCCCATGGCGGCCCATTGCGAGATCTTCTTGCCCTGGTCCGGCCCTTCCAGCGAGCAGGAGACGCTCTCTGGCACCGTCACCTCGAAACCCCAGCCGCGTCCCCGCACCCAGCCATAGTGGACGAGATAGTTGGCGATCGAGGCGAGCACGTCGGGCGTCGAATTCCAGATGTCGGGTCTGCCATCGCCGTCGAAATCCACGGCATGCTTGAGGAAAGAGGTCGGCATGAATTGCGGCTGGCCGAGCGCACCGGCCCAGGATGACTTCATGGCGTTGACCGGGGCCAGGCCGCGCTGGACGATTTCCAGCGCCGCAAGCAGCTCGGTGCGGAAGAAGTCCTTCTTGGTCGACATGAACGCGTCGGTGCCCAGCACCTCGAAAGCGTCGTAAGGCATCTTGGCGGCGCCGAAGCCGGTCTCGCGGCCCCAGATCGCCAGCACGATCTCCCCCGGCACGCCATAGCGTTTCTCGATCAGCCCAAGCACTCTTGAATTGGCGCTCTCGCGTGTGCGCCCGCCCAAGGTGACGGCGCGGACGATCTTCTCGGCGAAATAGTTGGCAGGCGCACCGAACTCGGCCTGATGCTGCTTCTGCGGCGTCGCAGGCTTTTCGCCGGGCATGACGAGGTCCGGCAGCTTGAGGTTCGGCTTCACGCCGAGGAAGACAGCGTCGAAGGTTTTTTTCGAGATGCCTTTGGACTTGGCTTCGGGCCAGAGGTCGGTTTGGAGCCAGGCCTGGAACTGGTCGTCGACGTATGCGGCGGAGGCGGGGAGAGCAAGGAACAGCCCAACGAGTGCGGCCAGAAAGAATACAAAGCTGAATCTGCGATGGACGCGCTCTATGGCGCCCCCCTCTGTCCTGCCGGACATCTCCCCCTCAAGGGGGGAGATCAGACGTCGCCACCGCTTTCGCCAACTATCAAAATCCACAGGAATGGGCTGCCCGCGAATCTGCCAATCTCTCCCCTTGAGGGGGAGATGTTCGGCAGGACAGAGGGGGGTACTTGGCACAGGTGTCGAAGGATTTGTGACGGCCATTGCGCGCACTTCCTGCCAATCTTGTCAAAACGCCGTCCGCGAGCGCAGCGCGGCGGCCAGCGTGCCTTCGTCGAGATAGTCGAGCTCGCCGCCGACCGGCACGCCATGCGCCAGCCGCGTCACCTTGATGTCGAAGCCGGAGAGTTGGTCGGTGAGGTAGTGCGCGGTGGTCTGGCCCTCCACCGTCGCGTTGACGGCGAGGATGATTTCCTTCACATCGCCGCCGGCGACACGATCGACCAGCGAGCGGATGTTGAGCTGATCGGGACCGATGCCGTCGAGCGGGGACAGCGTGCCGCCGAGCACATGGTAGCGCACGTTCATCGCCGCCGCCCGCTCCAGCGCCCAGAGATCCGAGACGTCCTCGACAACGATGAGGGTGGCGGCATCACGGCGCGGGTCGGTGCAGATCATGCAAGGGTCCGACGTATCGACATTGCCGCAGGTGGAGCAGATGCGCACCTTGTCGGCCGCCTCGCCCATGGCGGCGGCGAGCGGCGACAGGAGTTGCTCCTTCTTCTTGATCAGATGAAGGGCGGCACGCCTGGCCGAACGGGGACCAAGCCCCGGCACCTTGGCCAGGAGCTGGATCAGGCGTTCGATCTCGGGACCGGCGATTCGCTTCGACATCGCTCTGATCTAGGATTTTTCAGAGCGCTTTGAAACAGCCCGCATCCGCGCATGACCTGCCATTGCGGGTCGGGACGCGGATCAATTCTCTTCGAGCGGCCGACCCTGGCTGACGATCATCGCGCCGATGGCATCGGTGTTCTCAGGCGTCGACTGGAATCCCATCGCCGCTTCCTGCGGCGCGCTCTGGACCGAGGAGATGACCCTTGTGTTCAAAACGCCGCCGAAACGGGCGGCATCCGGCTCTTCCATCGGCTCCTGCATCGCCACCAGTGTCGGCTTCACCGCAACGCGCGCGGACTTTGCCGCCGGCGCCACGGCGGCGGTCACATAGGTCTGCTGCGCGGGTATGGCGGTTGCCTGGGTCGAGCGCGCGGTGGTTACGCCAGCCTGCTTGGCCGGATCGGCATGGACAATCGTCCTGACCACCGGTTCCGCGGATGCCATAAGCACGGGCGCCGCAGGCGCGCGCTGCTGCTGTTCAACCGAGGCCACCATCGGCTCATCGGGCAGCGGCTGCCAGTCGCGGCCGCGCTTTTCGTAGAAGGCATTGCCGCCGGCGACCATGGTGTAATGCATGTTGTTGTAGGGGAAGCGCAGGCCGGCGGTGTGGAAATACATCGTGTTCTTGAGCTTGGCCTTGCGCTCGCCCTTGAGCACGGCGTCGGCGGCTTCTTCGACATCGGGCATCGCCCGCGAGTTCATCTGCCTGGTCATGACACCTGGCGCGAACTGCCCGGGCTCGCCCACCACTTCGCAGATGGTGTTGCCGTGCTGGCCGGAGCGCAGCCGGTTCATGACGACGGTGCCGACGGCGATCATGCCGTCACGGCTCGAGCGGTTGGATTCGAAGAACATCGCCCTTTCCAGGCATTCCTTGTCCTTCGGCGTGTGGCTGTAAGACCGCGAGCTCAGGAAACTCGGCGTGATGGCGTCGGTCAGGCTGGCAACGGACATGCCGTGCGACGTGGTCTGACTGCAAGCGGCCAAGAACAGGGGAGACGTAACGACGCCGAGCAACAGCGGCGCCTTCCATCGCATGGCAATCAACAGGTAACCCTCTCACTTCGATGCCCGCCCCCCAGGCTGCGGCAAGAATGAGACACTTTCGGGCAAAATGATGGCTAAAACGTTATTAATGAAGCACTGTTGCCAAATTGGCACAATTTCGTGGCTTTCCAGATAGATCGAGCCATCATTTCATAAATGCGATGACCGCCCTCTCTTGGTTTCGCCGCAATTCCGGACGGAAAACCGCCTCACGCTTTTCCGGAATCGCTTTTATCGCCCCGCCGCAATCGCGGCCGGTTGCCCCGGCTCGACCTCCTCGACTTTCTCCGAAAACAGGCCACGCCTGAGGAACAGCGCCCGCGCATCCCTGGCCGTCGGCGCGATCTTTCCCGGCCAGTCGCTGTCGATGAACTCGGCCTTGGTGAAATCGGGATTTGTTTCGGAAGCCGCCTCGAGGAATTCGGCGATCTCCAGCACGATCGCGCGCTCCCCCCTCGAAAGCGCCGATCTGCCGGCCTCGATCGACGGGCGGTGCACGAAATCCTCGAACAGATTGAAGTAGCCCTTGATGCCGACAATATCGACGCCGGCATCGCAATCGGCCAGGATTTCCAGGATCTCATAGATCCTGTTGCGGATACGCTGCTCGATCAGTCGTTCGGACGGCTCGTCGATCATGGGCTCATCGCCGCCGAAGGCTAGAAGGGCAGTTTCATTCCCGGCGGGATCGGCAGGCCGGCGGTCAGCGCCTTGGTCTTTTCCTGCATGATCTGCTCGACCTTGGCCTTGGCGTCATTGTGGGCGGCGAGAATCAGATCCTCGAGGATCTCGACCTCGTCCTCCTTGAACAGAGACGGGTCGATCTTCAGCGACTTCATCTCGAACTTTCCGCTCAGCGTCACGCTGACCAGGCCGCCGCCGGCCTGGCCGACGGATTCGACCGTGGCGATCTCATCCTGCATGGCCTGGAACTTGGCCTGCATTTCCTTCGCCTTGCCCATCAGGCCGAGAAGATCTTTCATGGTCCGATCCTTGTCTTGATTTGTCAGGTCTCGTCGTCATCTGCCGGCGGTTCAACCGGCACTTCGGCCTCGGTCTCGTCGACCTCCGGCGCGTCGGGAATGCGCACGTCGATGATCTTGGCGCCGGGAAAGCGCGCCAAGATAGCGGCGACGGTCGGATCGCTCCTGGCATCGAGGAAGGCGTTTTCGCGCTTTGTCGATTCCATCTCGGCCAGCGTCTGGCCACCTTCTTCCTTCGACAGCGACACCAGCCAGTTGCGGCCGGTCCAGGCGCGCAGCTTCGTCGTCAGGTCGTTGAGCAGCATCTTGGGCGCGTCGCTGGTCAGGCCGACATCGATGCGGCCGGGCTCGATGCGCACGAGACGAATGCAGCTCTTGAGCAGCACCTTGAAGGCGATGTCGCGCTGCGCATCGGCAAGGGCGATAATGTCGGCCAGCGATTTCAACGGTACCGGCAGCGTCTCCGGCGCCGGCTGCGGAGGCGCGACGAAGGCGGTCGGAGCCGGCGTGGCCTCGACCAGCCGCATGGTCTGCGCGCCGCCCGATCCGCCAGGCATGCGCGTCTGGGCCACCGCACTGGCCCCGCTGCCGCCGCCATTGCCGGGGCTGGCGGGCGCTCCGTTTGGGCGCGGCGCACCGTTTTGAACCGGTGCTCCCCCTTCGAGCGATCGCAACGCCTCGTCCAGCGTCGGCAGGTCGGCGGCGTGCGCCAGACGGATCAGCACCATTTCGGCGGCGCTGACGGGCCGGTTGGAGGACTGCACTTCGGGAATGCCCTTGAGCAGCATCTGCCAGGTCCGCGACAGCACCCTGACCGACAGCGCCCTGGCGAAATCGGCGCCACGCTGGCGTTCGTCCTGCGACAGCGATGCGTCGTCCATGGCGGTCGGCACGAAACGCAGCCTCGTGACGAGGTGGTTGAATTCGGCAAGATCGGTCAGCACGGCAGCCGGGTCGGCGCCGGTGTCGTATTGGGCGCGGAATTCGCCAAGTGCGGCCGCCACATCACCTTTCATCACATGTTCGAACAGATCGACGATGCGGGCGCGGTCGGCCAGGCCGAGCATGGCGCGCACGGCCTCGGCGCTGACGGAGCCGGCGCCATGGGCGATCGCCTGGTCGAGGATGGAGAGCGAATCGCGGGCCGAACCCTCGGCGGCGCGCGCGATCATCGCCAGCGCGTCGTCGTCGACCGAAATGCCTTCCTTGGCCGCGATCGAGGAGAGATGCGCGACCAGCGCACCGGCATCGATGCGCCTCAGATCAAACCGCTGGCAGCGCGACAGGACGGTGATCGGAACCTTGCGGATCTCGGTGGTGGCGAAGATGAATTTGACGTGCGGCGGCGGTTCTTCCAGCGTCTTCAACAGGCCGTTGAAGGCCTGCGTGGACAGCATGTGCACTTCGTCGATGATGTAGACCTTGTAGCGAGCCGAAACCGGGGCGTAGCGCACGCGCTCGATGATGTCCCTGATGTCGTCGATGCCGGTGTGCGAGGCTGCGTCCATCTCGATGACGTCGACATGGCGGCCTTCCATGATCGCCTGGCAATGCTCGCCGGGCACCGAAAGGTCGACCGAAGGCTGGTCCACTGTTGATGTCTTGTAGTTCAAGGCGCGGGCCAGGATACGCGCCGTCGTGGTCTTGCCGACACCGCGTACGCCGGTCAGCATCCAGGCCTGCGCAATGCGGCCGGTGGCAAAGGCGTTGGTGAGGGTGCGCACCATCGGCTCCTGGCCGACCAGCTCCGAAAAATTCGACGGACGGTATTTGCGCGCCAGCACGCGATAGGCGCCCGCCTTGTCCGCTCCCGAATTTCCGGCTTCGCTCATTCGCCCGTAAAGCTCCAAGGACCGCCTTTGAACGCGGCCGATTCCTGCGCATAGTTTCGCCCGCTCGGCTTGGCGCCGTCAATGTCGCGGGAGAAAGGCGAAGAGGCGGGAGGCTGGAACAATGACCCGTTCCGGGCTCGTTAGGGCTGCTTCCTTCCGGACCTGACCCGGTTGGCGAGTGGATCGTCCACCACCAACCTCCCGCTGTCCATATCGGCAATTGCGCGATGAAATGCAAGTGCGCATGAGATTTGACGCACCAAACCGTGAGGAAAACAATGATTCGCTTGCGGCCCCCGTGCCAGCGCTCTAGCGTCCACGAGTTCGAGGAAAGCAAGAAAAGTAAGGGAAACGCCGATGTTGCCGGGCCTGAAGGCCGGATTCACGCTGGACGCCCGGCTGGAGGCGGACAGCGAGCAGTTGATGTGGCTTGGGCTGTGCGAATTGCGGATCATGAACGATCGCCGCTGGCCATGGCTGGTTCTGGTGCCGCAAAGGCCGGGTGCGGAGGAGACCCACGACATGACGCCACTCGACCAGGCGATGCTGACCTTCGAGACCAACATGGTGGCACAGGCCCTGAAGAAGGTGACCGGCTGCACCAAGATCAACACCGGCGCGCTCGGAAACATCGTGCGCCAGCTGCACATCCATGTCATTGCACGGTCTGAAGGCGATCCCGGCTGGCCCGGCCCGGTGTGGGGCCACGGCCTGCGCGAGCCGTATCAACGGTCCGATCTGCGCCGGTTTGCCGAAACGATAAGGGCGGCGCTATAAGCCTTTCCCGTGTCCATCCCAGAGCACCAGAGTCCCCATGAGCTTCCGCCTGTTTGACGCGCCGATGCGCGAGCCGAGCCAGTTTGTCGGCTTTGCCGGCAACACGATCGACCGGCAATCCGAGAAACGCGCCGACGATTCGGTCGACGAGGCTCTCGCGGATCCGACGGCGCGGCTGCTTTTGATGAATGGTGGCCGGCTGTATCTGAAATCCGGCAATGGCAGCGGTTTTGATCTCTGGTTCAGCGTCGCCGAAAGCCAGCCTTTCACGCCCTTCTTCGACCAAAGCGTGCTGCTCGGTTTTTCCGGACAGGGACCGGTGCTTGCCGTACCGGCGGGCATCGACGACGAACAGCTGCCCGAGACAGTCAAGGCGATCGACTACCGGTCGGTCTATATGCAAGGGCTGATCGACGAAGCCGCGGCCGGGGCAATGGCGCAAGGAGCCGCCCTGCTCGCCTGGCATGCCAGCCATCGCTTCTGCAGCAAATGCGGCACCCAATCGCAGATGCGGGCGGGCGGCTACAAACGGCATTGCCCGAATTGCGGCACCGAGCATTTCCCGCGCACCGACCCGGTGGCGATCATGCTGACGGCGACGCGGGAGAAATGCCTGCTCGGGCGTGGCCGGCACTTCGCTCCGGGCATGTATTCGGCCCTTGCCGGGTTCATCGAGCCGGGCGAGACGATCGAGGCGGCGGTGCGCCGCGAAACGCTGGAGGAGGCCGGCATCCGGCTCGGCCGCGTCGTCTATCATGCCAGCCAGCCTTGGCCGTTCCCCTATTCACTGATGATCGGCTGTTTCGGCGAGCCGCTCAACGAAGACATCCAGGCCGATCTCAACGAGCTGGAAGACTGCCGCTGGTTCTTGCGCGACGAAGTGCGCTCGATGCTCGCCCGGGAGCATCCTGGCAACCTGATCACGCCGCCGAAAGGAGCCATCGCGCATCACCTCATCCGCGCCTGGGTCGACAGCGCATAGCGAATACTGAAAGTCATTGCAGGAGAGGCAAATGATCCGCCACACCGTCGTCTTCACGCTGAAGCATGCGCCGCACTCGCTGGAGGAAAAGTGCTTTCTGGTCGACGCCAGGAAAATCCTCTCGGCGATCCGGGGCGTCACCGATTTCGAACAGTTGCGGCAGGTGAGCCCCAAGAATGACTATCGGTTCGGCTTCTCGATGGAGTTCGCCGACCAGGCCGCCTACACCAGATACAACGATCATCCCGACCATGTCGCCTTCGTGCGTGACCGCTGGGTGCCGGAGGTCGAGAAATTTCTCGAGATCGACTACGTGCCACTGGGCGCGGTGATTTAATCGGCCACTTTCCACTGCTCGCGCGACTGGCTGGCCGGATAGACACCCAGAATGCGCACCTCGCGTGAAAAGAAGCGAAGCTCGTCCAGCGCCAGCTTGACCAGCGGATCGTCGGGATGGCCCTCGATGTCGGCATAGAACAGCGTCGCCGTGAATGCGCCCAGTTGGTAACTCTCCAGCTTGGTCATGTTGATGCCGTTGGTGGCGAAGCCACCCATCGCCTTGTAAAGCGCGGCCGGCACGTTGCGGACGCGGAACATGAAGGTCGTCATCATCCTGACGTCGGGTGACGGGCGCTCGGCCCACTGCTTGTTCTTGGTCAGGACGACGAAGCGGGTGACGTTGGAATCGGTGTCCTCGACATTCTCCTCGATGATATCGAGCCCGTAGAGCGTCGCCGCCAGCGCCGGCGAAAGCGCGGCCATGGTGCGGTCCTTGACCTCGGAGACCATCTTGGCGGCGCCCGCCGTGTCGCCAGCGACGACCGCCTTCCAGCCGTTTTTGCGGATGTATTTGCGGCACTGGCCAAGCGCGTGGATGTGGCTGTGCACGGTCTTGATCTCGTCGCGTTTGACGCCGGGCAGCACCATCAGCTGGAAATGGATCGGCAGGAAATATTCGCCGACGATGTGAAGCCTCGATTCCGGCAGCAGGTGATGGATGTCGGCAACGCGCCCGGCGATGGTGTTCTCGATCGGGATCATGGCGAGATCGGCCTTGCCGGTCTCGACCGCGTTGAACGCGTCCTCGAAGGTCGGGCACGGCAACGGCTCCATCGAGGGATAGACGTTGCGGCAGGCGGTGTCGGAATTGGCGCCCGGCTCGCCCTGGAAGGATATTCTGTTGGTCATTTCAGGCATGCCCAGATCTCGATTCACAGTGTCTCTGTTCGGAGGGATCAGTTTGAAAGGACGGTTCGGGCGCGCTCAAGGTCTTGCGGCGTGTCGACGCCAAGCGGCAGCGACTGGACGACCTCGGCGTCGATACGCATGCCGGCTTCCAGCGCCCGCAACTGCTCCAGCCGCTCGCGGCGCTCGAGCGGCGACGGCTTCAGTGACACGAAGCGCTCAAGCGCGGAACGCCGATAGGCGTAGAGGCCGATATGGTGATAAAGCGGCCCCTCGCCCCATGGCGCGGTGGCACGGGTGAAATACAGCGCCCTTAGCCTCGTGGCGGACAGAGGCGAACCGACGACCTTGACGACGTTGGAATTGGTCTTTTCCTCCTCGCGTACGATCTCGACGCAGAGCGTGGCGATATCCACGGCCGCGTCCTCGAAAGGCCAAAGCGAGGCGGCGATGATGCTGGGATCGATGGTCGGCAGGTCGCCCTGCACATTGACGATCGTTTCGACCTCGCGCCGGGGATCAAGCTCGACCAGCGCCTCGTGGATGCGATCGGAGCCGGATTCGTGATCGACGCGTGTCATCACGGCCTCGAAACCATGCGCGCGCACCGCTTCGGCGACACTTCGCGTGTCGGTCGCTACCACCACGCGGCCAAGGCTGGCCTCGGCCGCGCGGCGGGCGACATGGACGATCATCGGGGCGCCGGCGATATCGGCCAGCGGCTTGCCCGGCAGGCGGGTCGAGGCCATGCGGGCCGGTATCAGGATCAAGGTGGACATCGCTATGGCAAGGCGTTCGAAAAGAGGAGGGGAAAAGTGGCAAAAGGTCTCACTGGAAGCGCCCTTATAGGTGTTGCAACGCCCGAGCAAAAGACCTAGTTTCCGCGCGATTTGACCGGCTCCGGAGGGCGGGTCTCGATACCGACGGACGGAGTGGACGGATCAGTCCGCCGGAAAAGGGAGCAAGGGGCGTATGGATTCCAACGAAGTCAACAAACTGCTCGCCGGATTGCTCGGAACCATTTTCGTCGTCTTCTCGGTCGGCCTGGTCTCGGACGCGCTGTTTGCCTCGCCGGCTCCGGAAAAGCCAGGCTTCGCCATCGAGGCCGCCGAGCCCACCGAAGGCGGCGCTGCCGCCCCGGCCGCGGAGGCCAAGCCAATCGCCGACCTGCTGCAGAACGCCAATGTCGAGGCGGGCGCTGCCGTCTTCAAGAAATGCCAGGCCTGCCATTCCGGCGAAAAAGGCGGGCCGAACAAGGTCGGCCCCGATCTGTGGGACGTCGTCGACCGTCCGGTCGCCGAACATGAAGGCTTCGCCTATTCGGCCGGCATGAAGGAATTCTCCAAGGGCGGCACCGAGAAGTGGACCTACGACAACATCAACCACTTCATCACCTCGCCGAAGAAATTCGTGAAGGGCACGGCGATGGGTTTCGCCGGCCTGCCCAAGGACGAGGACCGCGCCAACGTCATCGCCTATCTGCGCACGCTGTCGGACAATCCCAAGCCGCTGCCGGCGCCGGGTGCCGCCGCGGACGCTTCCGCGCCCGCCAAGCCAGCCAGCGGAGCCGCTCCGGCAAAGCCGGCTGATGGCGCCGCACCGGCCAAGCCGGCTGATGGCGCCGCACCGGCCAAGCCGGCCGCTCCCGCGGCACCTGCACCGGCAGCACCGGCGCCTGCCAAATAACCAAAATATCATCTCATGATCTTGAAAAAGCCGGGTTCAGCCCGGCTTTTTCGTTGAGATAACACCGGGTGCGGCGACAGAGCCGGGCGATTGCGGTTTTCACGCGCGCCAAATCATCTAGGATCGCCTTTCTGGATGATCTGGCATGTACCGCGAAGAGGATAGTGCATGACGATTGGCCGAATGCTTCTCAAGTCGCTGCTGGCGGCGGTCCTGCTGGCGGCGGGCTTGCAGACGACCCTGGCCGACGAGTGGCGGACCACCTCGTCGCTAATCGGCCAATCCAAATACGGCGACAACTTCCAGCACTATGACTACGTCAACCCAAACGCGCCCAAGGGTGGCACGTTGAATTCGGTGCTGCTCGGCACCTATGACAGCTTCAACCCCTATATCGTCCAGGGATCGCCTGCGGCCGGCCTGGTCGGATTCGGTGGCGGCCTGCTCTACGACACGCTGATGGAGCAGGCGACCGATGAAGGCAGCACCAGCCATCCGCTGATCGCAGACGCCTATAAATATCCGGCCGACTATTCCTCGGCGACCTACAGGCTCGACCCGCGCGCGAAATGGCATGACGGCCAGCCGATCACCGTCGACGACGTGATCTGGTCGTTCCAGGTGCTGAAGGCGAACAGCCCGCAATACAGTCGTTATTTCGAGAACGTCACCGATGCGGTCGCGGTCTCCGACCACGAGGTCGAGTTCCATTTCAACCAGAAGGGCAACCGCGAGCTGCCGAAGATCATCGGCGACCTCGTAGTACTGCCGAAGCACTGGTGGGAAGGCACGGATGCCAATGGTAAGAAGCGCGACGTCACCAAGCCGACTCTGGAAATCCCGCTCGGCTCGGCGGCCTACAAGATCGCCAGCTTCAAGCCGGGCTCGGAAATCGTCTGGCAGCGCGTGCCGGACTATTGGGGCGCCAAACTGCCGGTGAAGATCGGCCGCGAGAATTTCGACACGCGCCGATACACCTACATCCTCGACGACAATGCCGCCTGGCTTGCCTTCACCAAGGGCGGCCTGGAAGATATCAACCGCGAGTACAGCTCTCGCAAATGGGCGACGGCCTACAATTTCCCAGCCATCAAGGCCGGCGACGTCATCAAGAAGGATTTTCAGACCCAGTCGCCACAACCAATGCAGGGCTTTGTCCTCAACCAGCGGCGGCCGTTGTTCCAAGACCGGCTGGTCCGGGAGGCACTAACCATCCCGTTCGATTTCGAAAGCATGAATCGCACCTTGTTCTTCGGCTTCAATACCCGCACATCAAGCTATTTCCAAGGGACCGAACTGGCATCCAGCGGCTTGCCGCAGGGCAAGGAACTGGAAATCCTGGAAAAATATCGCGACAAGTTGCCGCCGGAACTCTTCACGCAGGAATTCAAGCTGCCCGTCTACGACTCCCCGCTAGCGGAGCGAAAGTATCTGAAGCAGGCGGTCGATCTCTTCGCCAAGGCCGGCTGGGTCATCAAGGGCGGCAAGATGGTCAACGCCAAGACAGGCGCGCCGTTCAAGTTCGAGATCCTCGGCTGGAATGAAACCGACCAGGTGATCGCCAGTCCCTACATCGCCAATCTGCGCAAGATCGGTGTCGACGCCTCGCTGCGCATCATCGATCAGACGCAATACATCAACCGCGTCAACAACTTCGATTTCGATGTCGTCACGGGCCTGTTCGGCCAGTCGGACTCACCCGGCAACGAGCAGCGCGATTTCTGGAGCTCGAAGGCCGCCGACGCACCTGGTTCGCGCAATCTGATGGGCATCAAGGATCCTACCGTCGACGCGCTGGTCGACCGCATCATCTTCGCCACCGACCGCGATGATCTCGTCGCCGCCACCCATGCGCTCGACCGTGTCCTGCTGTGGAACTTTTACGTGGTGCCGCAATACTATCGTTCCGCGGTTTGGCTGGCCTATTGGGACAAGTTCAAGTTCCCCGACAAGCAGCCCGCCTATGTCGGTGCCGATATCGATTCGTGGTGGATCGACCTCGACAAAGAGAAGGCGCTGGCGGCCAAGTACAAGGGCGGCAATTGATGGCGGCTCTTCCCCGCCGCGACTTTCTAGCGCTTGGCGCGGCTGCCGCTGCCGCGGCTCTGTTGCCCGCAAAAGCCTTCGCAGACATCGCGACAGGCACAAAACTGCATGGGCTCTCCGCCTTCGGCGATCTCAAATACAAGTCGGATTTCACCCATTTCGACTATGTCAATGTCGAAGCACCGGCTGGCGGTGTGTTCAACTTCGCCCCGCCGAACTGGGGCTACAACCAGGATACGCAGACCTTCAACACGCTGAACTCCTTCGTGGACAAGGGCGATGCGCCGCCGCGCATGGAGATGTGTTTCGATGGGCTGATGGTGCGGGCGCTGGACGAACCCGACGCCGTCTATGGCCAGATCGCCGACGGCGTGTCGCTGTCCGACGACCGCAATGCCTTCACCTTCTCGCTTCGCCCCGAAGCGCGTTTCCATGACGGCACGCCGCTGACGGCGCAGGATGCCGCTTTCACCTTCAAGCTCTACAAGGACAAGGGCCACCCCGACCTGTCGCTGTCGCTGACGCATCTGGTCGATGCCGTCGCCGTCGACGACCGCACGCTGCGGCTTACCTTTTCCGGCAAGCAATCGGCCCGCACCGTGCTCAATGTCGTGGAATTCCCGATCCTGTCGAAGGCCTTCTACACGGCCAACCTGTTCGACTCCTCGCAGTTGAACCCGCCGCTCGGCTCCGGCGCCTACAAGGTCGGGCGCTTCTCGGCCGGGGCATGGATCGAATATGACCGGGTGGCGGACTATTGGGGCCGCGACCTCCCGGTCAATCGCGGGCAGAACAATTTCGACCGCATCCGCATCGAGTTCTACCAGAACCGCACGGCCGGTTTCGAAGCCTTCAAGAAAGGCGAAATCACCTATCGCGAGGAATTCACCTCGCGCGTCTGGGCGACCGCCTATGACTTTCCAGCCCTGACTGCCGGCAAGGTCGTCAAGCACGAATTCCCCGCCGAAAAGCGGCCGACGATGCAGGGGACGGCGGTCAACCAGCGGCGCGAACAGTTTCGCGATCCGCGCGTGCGCCAGGCGATCGCGCTCTGCTTCGATTTCGAATGGACGCGACGCAACTTCTTCTACGGCTCGTACGAGCGTTCGCAATCCTGCTTCGAGAAATCCGATTTTCGTGCCGAAGGCCTGCCATCGCCGCAGGAATTGGCCCTGCTGGAGCCGTTGCGCGGCCAGCTTCCGGCCGAAGTCTTCGGCAAGGCGGTGACGCAGCCCGCGTCCGACGGCTCCGGCCGCGACCGCAAGCTGCTTGGCCAGGCGGCAAAGCTTCTCAACGCAGCGGGCTGGAAGCGGACGGGCGATTTCGTCGTCAACGACAAGGGCGGCAGGCTTTCGGCGGAATTCATGGTCGACGACGACACCTTCGTGCAAGTCTATTCGCCCTGGGTCGCCAACATGAAGGCGATCGGCATGGACGCCACGATCCGGCTGGTGGATTCGGCGCAATACCAGGCGAGGCAGGCGACATTCGATTTCGATCTGCTGTCAGCCGCCTTCTCGTTCAGCGCCACGCCGACGCGCGACGATCTCGAAGTCTTCTTCCACTCCAGAACCGCCAACCTTTCCGGTTCGCGCAACCTGCCAGGCGTTTCAAACCCCGCTATAGACACGCTGATCGACGCGGTTGGGGCAGCCAAGGACCGTGAAAGCCTGTCGGTCGCGATGCGGGCGCTCGACCGGGTCTTGCGCGCGCGGTGCGATTGGATTCCTAGTTGGTTCCTGGCGAATCACCGAAGCGCCTATTGGGACATGTTCGGCTTTCCCGAGCAGAAACCCGATTTCGGTTTTCCGGTCGAGGCGCTGTGGTGGGTCGATAAAGGCAAGGCGGCAAAAATTGGCAAAGGCTGAGATCTCAGTCCAAAGAGGGCAGGAAGCCTGATGGGCGCCTATATCCTGCGCCGCATCCTTTTGATGATCCCGACCCTGTTCGGCATCATGGCGATCTCCTTCGCCGTCATCCAGTTCGCGCCGGGCGGCCCGGTCGAACAGGTCATCGCCAAGCTAACCAATCAGGGCGCCAGCGACCGCCTCGGCGGCGGTGGCGGCGATGCGGGCGGTTCCAATTTCGACGCCGCCGGCGACGTCGGCTCGAAATATCGCGGCGCCCAGGGGCTCGATCCAGAATTCATCAAGAAGCTGGAAAAGCAATTCGGCTTCGACAAGCCGCCGCTCGAGCGCTTCGGCATGATGCTCTGGAATTACGCCCGCTTCGATTTCGGCAACAGCTATTTCCGCGATATTTCGGTGCTCGACCTGATCCTCGAGAAAATGCCGGTTTCGATTTCGATCGGACTTTGGATCACGCTGCTGTCCTACCTGATCTCAATCCCGCTCGGCATCCGCAAGGCGGTCAAGGACGGCAGCCCGTTCGACGTCTGGACCAGCGGCGTCGTCATCGTCGGCTATGCCATTCCAGGCTTCCTGTTCGGCATCCTGTTGATGGTGCTATTTGCCGGCGGATCCTTCTGGGACTGGTTCCCGCTGCGCGGCATCGTCTCGGACAATTGGGATCAATTGTCATGGCCGGGCAAGATCGTCGACTATTTCTGGCACATGACCCTGCCGCTGACGGCGCTGGTGCTGTCGGCCTTCGCCACGACGACGCTGCTCACCAAGAACTCGTTCCTGGAGGAAATCCGCAAGCAGTATGTGGTGACCGCGCGCGCCAAGGGCCTGTCGGAAAGGCAGGTGCTTTACGGCCACGTGTTCCGCAATGCCATGCTGATCGTCATCGCCGGTTTTCCCGGCGCCTTCATCTCGGCCTTCTTCACCGGGTCGCTGCTGATCGAGAACATCTTTTCGCTCGACGGCCTTGGTCTGCTCGGCTTCAGGTCGGTGGTCGAGCGTGACTATCCGGTGGTGTTCGCCAACCTCTACATCTTCTCGCTTCTTGGACTGTTCATCGGATTGCTGTCCGACCTCATCTACACCTGGGTCGATCCGCGCATCGATTTCGAGCGGAGAGACGTCTGATGTCTGAGGCAAGCGTTACTGCGGGCGCGGTACCGGTCCGGATCCCACGGCCGTTTCTGTCGCCGCTCAACAAGCGCCGCTTGCAGAATTTCAAGGCCAACCGGCGCGGCTTCTGGTCGTTGTGGATTTTCCTGATCCTGTTCGTGCTGTCGCTGTTTGCTGAATTCATCGCCAACGACAAACCGATCATCGCCTCCTACAAGGGAGAAATCCTGTTTCCGGTGCTGGTGGCCTATCCGGAAGAAAAGTTCGGCGGCTTCTACGCCGTCACCGACTATCGCGATCCGGTGATCCAGGACGAGATCAACGCCAACGGCTGGATGATCTGGCCGCCGATCCGCTACTCCTACCAGACCGTCAACAACGCCATTCCCGAAGCCGCGCCCGCAAAGCCGTCCTGGCAGTATGACGCCAAGACGCGCTGCAACCAGTATCCGAAAGGGGCTGATGATCCTGCCTGCATCGTCGGCAACTGGAACTGGCTGGGCACCGACGACCAGGCGCGCGACGTGTTGGCGCGCGTCATCTACGGTTTTCGCATTTCGGTGCTGTTCGGCCTGATCCTGACCGCCGGGTCGGCCTTGATCGGCGTCGGAGCCGGTGCCGTGCAGGGCTATTTCGGCGGCTGGACGGATCTGCTGTTCCAGCGCTTCATCGAAATCTGGTCGGCTATACCCGTGCTCTATCTGCTGCTCATCGTCGCCGCCATTCTGCCGCCGGGCTTCTTCATCCTGCTCGGCCTGATGCTCTTGTTCTCCTGGGTGGCGCTGGTCGGCGTGGTGCGGGCCGAGTTCCTGCGCGCCCGCAACTTCGAATATGTGAACGCGGCGCGTGCGCTCGGCGTGCCCAACCGCACCATCATGTTCCGGCATCTGCTGCCCAATGCGATGGTGGCGACATTGACCTTCCTGCCCTTCCTGCTCTCGGGCTCGATCTCGACGCTGACCTCGCTCGACTATCTCGGCTTCGGTCTGCCGCCCGGCTCGGCGTCGCTCGGCGAACTGCTGAAACAGGCGCAGCGCAACCTGAACGCGCCGTGGCTCGGCATTTCTGGTTTCGTCGTCATCTCGCTGATGCTGTCGCTGCTGGTCTTTGTCGGCGAGGCGACGCGCGACGCCTTCGATCCGCGCAAGACGTTCAAATGAGCGAAGCGCCCCTGCTCAGCGTACAGGACCTCAGCGTCGCCTTCAGCCAGGGCGGCGGCCAGTCCGTCGCCGTCGACCATATCTCCTTCGATATCGCCAAGGGCGAGACGGTGGCGCTGGTCGGCGAATCCGGCTCCGGCAAGTCGGTCTCGGCGCTGTCGGTGCTGAAGCTGCTGCCCTATCCCAGCGCCAGCCATCCGTCGGGAAAGATCCTGTTCCAGGGCGCCGACCTGCTGGCGATGAGCGAGAAGCAGTTGCGCCAGGTGCGCGGCAACAAGATCACCATGATCTTCCAGGAACCGATGACCTCGCTCAATCCGCTGCATACGATCGAGCAGCAGATCGTCGAGATCCTGAAGCTGCACCAGGGCATGGCCGACCGCCCGGCCAAAGCGCGCACGCTTGCGCTGCTCAACGAGGTCGGCATTCGCGATCCGCAGAAGCGGCTCGACGCCTATCCGCACCAATTGTCCGGCGGCCAGCGCCAGCGCGTCATGATCGCCATGGCGCTGGCCAACGAACCGGAACTCCTGATCGCCGACGAGCCGACGACGGCGCTCGATGTCACAGTCCAGGCGCAGATCCTGGAACTGCTGGCCGGTCTCAAGAGCCGCAAGGGCATGTCGATGCTGTTCATCACCCACGATCTCGGCATCGTGCGCAAGATCGCCGACCGGGTCTGCGTGATGACCAAGGGCAAGATCGTCGAGACGGGAACGACCAAGGACATCTTCGCCAACCCCCAGCACCCCTATACGCGTCACCTCCTGGCCGCCGAGCCAAAGGGCAAGCCGCCGGCCGCCAATGCCGGCGCCAAGGCGGTGATGACGGGCAAGGACATCAAGGTTTGGTTTCCGATCAAACAGGGCTTCTTTCGCCGCACGGTCGATCATGTGAAGGCGGTCGACGGCATCGACGTCACCGTACGCGCCGGCCAGACGCTGGGCGTGGTCGGCGAATCCGGATCGGGCAAGACGACGCTCGGCCTGGCGCTGGCGCGCATGATCTCCTCGACCGGAACCATCCAGTTCAACGGACGCGACATCAACCAGCTCACCTTCAACGCCATGAGGCCGCTCAGGCGGGAATTGCAGATCGTCTTCCAGGACCCGTTCGGCTCGCTCAGCCCGCGGATGTCGATCGCCGAGATCATCGAGGAAGGCCTGAAGATTCACGAGCCGAAACTCTCAGCCGACCAGCGCGACGACAAGGTGGCCGCCGTGCTGAAGGAGGTCGGCCTCGATCCAGCGACCCGCAACCGCTATCCGCACGAGTTTTCCGGCGGCCAGCGCCAGCGTGTCGCGATCGCACGCGCCATGGTGCTCAACCCGCGTTTCGTCATGCTGGATGAGCCGACATCGGCGCTCGACATGAGCGTGCAGGCACAGGTCGTCGACCTCTTGCGCAGCCTGCAGGCCAAGCACGACCTCGCCTATCTCTTCATCAGCCATGACCTTAAGGTCATCCGGGCGCTGGCCAACGACGTCATCGTCATGCGAAACGGCCAGATCGTCGAAGCCGGTCCTTCCGAACAGATTTTTGGAAAGCCGCAAACGGACTATACTCGGGCGCTCATCTCGGCCGCTTTCAAGATAGAGACGGCGCCAACCGGCATCGTCAGCGAGTGATTGGCACAAAAGGGACTAGACGAACCACGATGGAAAAAGGCCGCATCCTGCTTGCCGTCACCGGCTTTCATCCGCAGCGCTGGCGCGACCTGTTGTCGGCCGAGCGCGAGGTGGTGCTGGAGCCGGATGGCGCCAAGGATCCATCGATCACCTATGCGGTGGTGTGGAAGCAGAAGCCGAATATCCTGGCGTCGCTGCCCAATCTGCGCGCCATTTTCTCGATCGGCGCCGGCGTCGACCATATCTTCGCCGATCCCGGCCTGCCCGATGTGCCGATCGTCAGGGTCGTCGCCGACAACCTCACCCAATACATGACCGAATATGTCGTCTGGCGGGTGCTCGACCATCATCGTCAGGGCCTGCTCTACCGATCGCAGCAGCCGAAGAAGATCTGGCACGAGGCGCAGCAACGGCCGGCCGAGGACATTTCCGTCGGCATTATGGGGCTGGGCAATCTCGGCCGCGCCGCGGCCTCGGTGCTTCTGTCGCTCGGCTTCGCGGTCAATGGCTGGTCGCGCACCGACCGGCCGATGCAAGGGGTCGCGACCTATTGCGGCGAGGCCGGATTGGTCCCGTTCCTCAAGGCGACCGATATACTGGTCGTGCTTCTGCCGCTGACGCCGGACACGCAGGGTATCATCGACTACAGCCTGCTGAAGGAACTGAGGAAACGCAACGGCCTCGGCGGCTCGGTGCTGATCAACGCCGGACGCGGCCGCTTGCAGAAGGACACCGACATCGTGCGGGCGCTGGACGACGGCACGCTGAAGGAGGCGAGCCTCGACGTCTTCGAGGTCGAACCGCTGCCGAAGACCAGCCCACTGTGGAAGCATCCGAAAGTGTTCGTCACGCCGCACGCCGCGGCGACCTCCGATCCGGTCCACCTGGCGCCGATCATGCTGCGCCAGATGGACGCCTTCGAGCGCGGCGAAAAGCTGGAGAATCTGGTGGACCGCAAGGCGGGATATTAGCTGGACTTTGCCCTCGCCTGGCCAGGTTAGCCAGGCAGGGCGAGCTTCTTCTGCTTCTCCGGCTTGCCGCAGTCGCGGCGATCGATGGACCGGTTCATGGCGTCGATCTCGCCTGACGCCTTGTCGCTGTCGCGCTGGGCCTTGGAGCGTATGTCGGGCGTGAACGGGCCGAAGCCCATGGCGGGATTGGAGAAGGTCGGCTTCGCGGTCGTCGGAAGGTTGTGTTGCTGCGCCAACCCATTGCGCTGCGCCAGCAGTTGATCGCATGGCACGCTGTCATACTGCAGCGAGGACTGGATGTTGGCGTCCTGGCGCGCCGACATCGAATTGCCCACGCAGCCGGCCGTCGCCAGGCAAGATGTCAAGACCATCATGTTCCAGCGCATCTGATATGCTCCTCCAGATATCCCGCCTGATGCGACCAGATCGCAAATATCAGTCGCGCACGCAAATCCGACTTTTTCGCAGCGGCGTCGCCGCATGACGACCATCCGCACGTCATGCGGTGTGACCTTTTCGGGCCACGACAGCCAGCCCGTTGACGGGCTGGCGGCGATCCTGCCGGATGGTTGTCGGTTTTAGCGTCAGGATCGAAAACCCATTGGCCTCGAGTATGCGCCTGACATAGCTATCCGAGTGTGCATAGCGCCGGGAGGGTTGCAGAGCGAAATCGCCGCCATCTACCAGGCTCTCGACCGAGAGGACAAACAGGCCACCGTCGGCGAGCAGGCCGGCGACTGTCCCCACCATGCCCTCCAGCGCGCCGATGTAGATCAGAACATCGGCTGACGTCACCAGATCGGCGTTCTCGCCTGGATAGGAAAATCGCTGCAGATCCGCTTTGGTCAGCGCGTCATAAATGCCTTTTGCCCGCGCTTTCCTCAACATGCTGGCGGAGATGTCGACTCCTTCCAGCCGGTCGACGATCGGTCTCAGCCTCTCGCCCATCAGACCGGTGCCGCAGCCCAAGTCGAGCGCCAGGCGGAAGCGCCCCGGCCTTGCCTGGCGGATGATGGCGTCGAGCACATCGGGCAGCCGGTAGTCGAGCTTGCCGACCAACATCTCCTCGAATGTCTCGGCATAATGATCGAAAAGCGTTTCGACAAAGGCGCTGGGAGGCGCGGTGGCAACCGGTCCCCTGCCGATCAACTGCAATTTGAGGGCCGCGCCCTGGCGATCGGCGGGATCCAGTTTCAGCGATGTCGTCCAGGCCTGCGCCGCGAGGTCAGGCCTCCCGGCGGCTTCCTGCATCTCGCCAAGGCGAAACCAGCCCATGGCCCATTGCGGCGCCAGTTCCAGCGCACCAAGCAGCAGTTCGGCCGCCTCGGCGTGATCGCCCGAGGCAAAGAGCATCTCGGCATAGTCGGCACGACGATCGGCGTTCAGGTCGCCCGATGAGGTCTGGAGTGGCTTCATAGTGATAGCGGGTTCCGCCGGCCGAGGCAGCCGGGCCGCCACCTCTGTAAAGCAAAGCATGCCTGGGAGTCAGCAGTCTCCGGCAGCGGGCTTCCCGAAGCGGAATTATATCCTATCTTGGGACGATGCGCGCCAGCGACCTGCTTTGCCCCCGGCCCGAAGGCCTGTACTGCCCGCCGGGCGATTTCTTCATCGATCCGGTGCGGCCGGTGAACCGCGCGCTGATCACGCACGGCCATTCCGACCATGCGCGCTCGGGCCACCGCTCGGTGCTGGCGACGCAGCAGACGCTCGACATAATGGGCCTGCGCTATGGCGAGGATTTTGCGGGAACGACCCAGGTGGCACCGCTCGGCGAGACGATCATCCTCGACGGCGTCAGCGTCAGCTTCCATCCGGCCGGCCATGTGCTGGGCTCGGCGCAGATCTCCGTAGAACATCAGGGCACGCGCATCGTCGCTTCCGGCGACTACAAGCGTCAGAAGGATGCGACCTGCGCGCCGTTCGAGCCGATCCGCTGCGACGTGTTCATCACCGAGGCGACCTTCGGCCTGCCGGTGTTTCGCCATCCGCCCGACACCGAAGAGATCGCCCGCCTTTTGAAATCGGCGGCGCAGTTTCCCGAACGCTCGCATCTGGTCGGCGCCTATGCGCTGGGCAAGGCGCAGCGCGTGATGCGGCTGTTGCGCGATGCCGGCTACGACAGGCCGCTCTACATCCATGGCGCGCTGGCCAGGCTCAGCGACTACTACCGGAGCCAGGGCATCGACCTGGGAACGCTGGAACCGGCGACGGTGGAAGGCGGCAGGCAAGACTTCGCCGGCGCCATCGTGGTCGGCCCGCCAGCGGCCTTCGCCGACCGCTGGGCGCGGCGCTTCCCCGATCCGATCTCGTGCTTCGCGTCGGGCTGGATGCGCATCCGCCAGCGCGCCAAGCAAGGCGGCGTCGAACTGCCGCTGATCATATCGGACCATGCCGACTGGGACGAGCTGACCGCGACCATCAAGGAGACCGGCGCCGACGAGGTCTGGGTCACGCATGGCCGCGAGGAAGCGCTGGTGCGCTGGTGCGAACTCGAAGGCATCGCCGCCCGGCCGCTGCATCTGGTGGGCTATGAGGACGAGGGCGATTGACGGCATGAACCGCTTCGCCGAACTCCTCGACCGCCTGGTGCTGACCCCGTCGCGCAACGGCAAGCTCACTTTGCTCACCGACTATTTCCGCAGCGTCGAGGATCCCGATCGCGGCCTGGCGCTGGCCGCCATCACCGGCGATCTCAACATCGCCGCGGTTAAACCGGCGATGCTGCGCATGCTGGTCACAGAACGCATGGACCCTGTGCTGTTCGGCTATTCCTACGACTATGTCGGAGATCTCGCCGAGACAGTGTCGCTGGTCTGGCCGCAGGCCCCTGGCAAAATCCCGAACCGCGAGCCGACGCTCGGCGAGGTCGTGGCCAGGCTGCAGGCGGCGAGCCGATCCGACGGACCCAAGGTCCTGGCCGGGCTGCTCGACAGCGCCGGCATCTCGGCGCGCTTCGCCATCATCAAGCTGGTCACGGGGGGATTACGCATCGGCGTTTCGGCGCGGCTCGCCAAACAGGCGCTGGCGGATTTCGGCGAGGTCGATGTCGCCGAGATCGAGGAGTTGTGGCACGGCCTGTCGCCGCCCTACACCGCGCTGTTCGCCTGGCTGGAAGGCAAGGCCGACAAGCCGCGGAACACGGCAATGGCGCTGTTCCGCCCGGTCATGCTGTCGAACCCGGTCGGCGACGGCGATCTCGAAAAGCTCGACCCCGCAGACTATGCGGCCGAATGGAAATGGGACGGCATCCGTGTGCAGGCGGTAGCGGAAGGCGGCAGCCGCCGGCTTTATTCGCGTACGGGCGACGATGTCTCCGGCGCTTTTCCCGACCTTGCCGACGCCATGAATTTTTCCGCAGCGCTCGATGGCGAATTGCTGGTCGGCGATCCCCGAGAGGCGACAGGAACCTTCTCGGATCTGCAGCAGCGGCTGAACCGCAAGACGGTGACGCCGAAGATGCAGCAGCAATATCCGGCCTTCATGCGCTGCTATGACGTGCTGCAGATCGGCGCCGAGGATTTGCGCGCACTGCCCTTCCGCGAGCGGCGCGGACGCCTTGAGGCTTTCGTAAAGACGCTCGATCCGGCCCGATTCGATCTGTCGCCCTTCGTTGAGTTCACGGATTGGCAGGTGCTGGAGGATCTGCGCCGGGCGCCGCCGCATCCGATCATCGAGGGCGTGATGCTGAAGCGCTGGGATTCGCCCTATGTCGCCGGGAGGCCCAAAGGCCCGTGGTTCAAATGGAAGCGCGATCCGCACACGGTCGACGCCGTGCTGATGTATGCCCAGCGCGGCCACGGCAAGCGGTCGAGCTTCTACTCGGACTATACGTTCGGCGTCTGGTCGGGAGCCGAGGGCGAGGAGGAACTGGTGCCGGTTGGCAAGGCCTATTTCGGCTTCACCGACGAGGAACTCAGGCAGATCGACAAATATGTCCGCGACAACACGGTCGAGCGTTTTGGGCCGGTGCGGTCGGTGCGGGCCGACCGCGACAATGGGCTGGTGCTAGAGGTGGCGTTCGAGGGACTCAACCGCTCGACCCGGCACAAATCGGGCGTCGCCATGCGCTTTCCCCGCATTTCACGGCTGCGATGGGACAAGCCGACCAACGAGGCCGACCGCATCGAGACGCTGCAGGCGCTGCTCGACCGCTAAGCAATTCCAGCGTGCAGCCGCTTCCCACCCGGAATTACCCAAAGCAACGAGTTAGAGCGGGTCAACGATTCCATCAAACGCTGAACCGCTCTAACTGCTCGCAACTACGGTTCGATCGACACGCGGATCTCGTAGATGTTGACCGCCTTGCCTTGTTTGTCGAAATCGGAATTGACGGCGATGGTTCCGGCCGAGCCCGGATGCTTGTTGGGGAACTGCACGTCGAACAGATATTCGTTGCGCTGCTGGCCGACCGCGTAGCGCTTGCGGCCGCAGTCGCCGAGCTCGCCGAAATTGCAGTCGACGGAGATCTGCGTGTCCTTACCGTCCTCGGCACGGGCGATGATGTCGAACACGGCATGCTTGCCGGCGAGCCTCTCCAGCACGCCCTGCCCGACGTCGAAGGCGATCGCCGAGCCAGAGGCGCCGGACTGGATGCGCAGGAATGAGCCGGTGTCGTCCTTCATAACCTCTGCCTTGGCGTCCGAGGGGGCGGCGACATGTGTCGGGTCGTTCGGTGAGAACACATCGATCCAGTCACGCGACTGGTCCGGCGCGCCCGGCTTTGCCGGCGCGTTGGCGCCGTCGGCCGGCGTGAAATCGTCGCCCTCGACGGTCGGCGGCGCCTCCGGCGGCGCTGTATTGAGCTGCGCCGCCGTCTTGAACACGCCGGTCTGCATGGCGAAAAACAGGCCGATGCCGATTGCCGCAAGCAGGGTCACCGTGAAGAAGATCGCGGTCAGCGGCAGGCGTCGTCCGCGAATGCGCCTTTCATCGCGGTCCGGCGCCACTTCGGTCGCGGCTCCCGGCGCGGCGGAGGCTGCGATGTCGATAGCATCCGGCATGATGTCGGGAACGACCGGCAGCACGCGCGAGCGCGCCGCGTCGGATGCCGGGTGCACAGGCTCGTCCACTGTGAAGGCGAGCGATGGCGCTTTCTGTCCCGTCTCGACCGCCGGCGCTACGCCGGCCGTAGGCCCGGCCACCGGTGCGTCGATCTGCGGGGCGACGTCCGGCACCGCCGGCAGGAATTCGGATTCGATTTCGGTGATCTTCGCCTGGATCGCCTTGCGGCGCTTGATGGCGGCTTCCACGGTCACGCCGGGATTGGCCTGGAGCGCGCGGTCGAGCGCGGCAAAGGCCGACCGATAGACCCTCTCGCGGAACGCGCGGTCCTCGGCATTACCCTTTTCCAAGGCGTTCCGGATCGCTTTTTCGATCGCGTCCAAGCGAGATCCCTCTGCAATTTGTCCAACCCTGCGTGATGGTTAGCCGCAGGCGACCAATCAATCAACGGGCGGACGGCCGCATTCTGCCTCGACAGCGTGTCCAAAGTCCATCTTGGCGATGTTCCGGCAAACAAAATCGGACCCTGTCGGCGATTTTCACGCGCAAGGACGGGCAAACCGTGCCGCAAGACCGATCCAAGGCCGGCTTTCGATCCTGGCGGAAGCCCGTGCAGAATTGCCAAGTCGCATCTTGAATTCGCAGCCGGTTGAGGCTATCACCCAGCCCATCTTGGAGGCCTTGGCCTCCCGGGCCGCTTTAGCTCAGTTGGTAGAGCACATCATTCGTAATGATGGGGTCAGGTGTTCGAGTCACCTAAGCGGCACCAAAACTCAATACCTTGGCTGATCGCCTCGCCGGATTTGTACCGCAACGGAAAAGACTCCAGCCTGCGCCTTCTGCCCAAGAGACCGAGTTTTCCAACCTCATCGACGACGACACTCGCGAACCGGACCGCGCGGACCTGTCCGCTGAGGAGCGCATAGCCATCGAGCCGCGTAGAGCCGCGTATATATGCCCGGCTCCCTTGCGGCGGCAATGGCTCGATTAGCGACCACTCAAAATCCGTCGGCTCAAACCGGCGACGCATCACAAGGCTCCCTGCCGGAGCCCTGATTCACCACTTGCTTACCTTGGCAAGCATCTTTATGAGTTTACGGCCCAGACCACGCCTTGTAGATTGAACACATGGCGCTCAAACGTATGGACAACATAGGCATCGTCGTCGATGACCTCGAAGAGACGATTGCTTTCTTTCTCGAGCTCGGCCTTGAGCTCGAAGGGCGGGCCACGATCGAAGGAGAATGGTCCGGACGTGTCACTGGGCTGGGCGATCAGCACGTCGAGGTTGCCATGATGCGCACGCCGGACGGCCACGGCCGGCTTGAGCTCTCCCGCTTCCTCACGCCGCCTGCCATCGCGGATCATCGCAACGCCCCGGTCAACGCTCTCGGCTACCTCCGCGTCATGTTCGCCGTGGATGACATCGACGACACGCTTGAAAGGCTCCGCAATCGCGGCGCGCAGCTCGTAGGCGAAGTCGTCCAGTACAAAGACGTCTATCGGCTCTGCTACATTCGTGGGCCCGAAGGGCTTCTCATCGGACTCGCCCAAGAACTCAACTGAGCGCGATACGACGATAATGACGAAGGGCCTGCGAGCGGGGCCGGCTACCCCCTGAGGATCAGGATCGAGCGCGAAGGATCGCGACGCCCCGCCACGCATATCCGCCATTGTCGAGACTCATGTTTGATGTGAAACTCCCGGCGTCAGCATGGAGGAGGCCCAAAATGTCCAACACTTTCAAGACCGGAGACGTCGTCAGGCTGAAGTCGGGAGGTCCGAAGATGACGGTCAGCGACGGCGCGGCTTCCGGCACGTATATGTGCCATTGGTTCAACCGTGAGGGCGATGTCTGGACCCCGCAACATGCGGGCTTCAAAGCGGACCAGCTGGTGGCCGCCGACCAATCCACATAATCCCAGCCCGACCGCCACCAACAATAGTGGCCTTGCCTGGCGTGGATTCAGATCGCGTCGGGCGCCGTGATACGGCGACCGTTCCAACACCGACCGCCACTGCCGACAAATCGGAACAGGCGGCACAGGCGACCGACGGATTTCTCTCGCCGCGGCGTTTAACGCTTGAAGCGTGACCATGGCACGGGCCGTGGCCGACGCCCCAACCGGAGACGCCAGAGCATGATACGCCGTTCGATCCTTGCCGCTGCCTTGAGCCTGTCGACCGTGGCAGCTTTTGCCCAGACGGCGACGCAGCCCCCTGCTCCCGCTCCTGCCATACCGCCGGCTGTCGCGCCCAAGGCCAAGTCCGACCTTACGCTGGCCAAGTTCCAGAAGCGGCGGGAGAAGGCGATCATGGCCGCCGACACGGATGGTGACGGCAAGATCAGCCTGCTGGAGTGGGAGGCCTTCCAGGCCAAGCGCAACATCAAGGGCGACCCCGCCAAATCCTTCTCGCGCATCGATTCGAACCATGACGGGTTCATCGATCGCGCCGAGCTCGACGCGTTCTTCGCCAAGCGCTTCGCCAGACTGGACAAGAATGGCGACGGCGTCCTCAAGGCCGACGAGATGCCAGGCCACAAATCCGCTCCCAAGCCGGAGCAATGACCAAGAGGCCATGACGCGTGATGAACATCGGGAGTACGCCGGCAGATGAGCCCCGATCCGGACGAGGAGTTGGTCCGTCGGGTCGGGGCCGGCGATCCCGCGGCGGTGCGGACGCTTGTCGCGCGCAAGCTGCCGCGCATCCTGTCGCTGGCCGCTCGCATGCTGGGCGACACGGCGGAGGCCGAGGATGTCGCCCAGGAAACCTTCGTGCGGATCTGGCGTCATGCCTCGAGCTGGCGGCGCGGCAGTGCACGCTTCGACACCTGGATCCACCGGGTGACGCTCAACCTTTGCTACGACCGGCTGCGCCGGCGCCGCGAATGGGTGACCAACGATTTGCCGGACGTGGCAGATCCGGCTCCGCTTCCCGATTCCCGGGAAGAGACGCATCGGGTCGAGCGCGCCTTGCAGGCGATCGCGCCACGCCAGCGCGAAGCGATTATCCTGGTCTACTATCAGGAGATGTCCAATATCGAAGCGGCCGCGACCCTGGAGATCAGCATCGATGCCCTGGAGAGCCTGCTTTCGCGCGGCCGGCGGGCCCTGCAGGCGATTCTGGCCAAGGATAGCGTCCATGACTGACAAAGGCGCGACCATGGATGCGGAACATTCATCGCGCTTTGCGGGCGTCCGGTGGGGGCCGGTCGCTGTCGTTTCCAACCCGCGTGGGCACACGGCGCCAAGGGGCAAGGGGAAAGCAAATGACTGAAGACATCGAAGACGGCCCGGCAATGGATGCCAAGCGTTTCGCGGCGCTGGCCGAAGCCTATGGCGGCGATTTGCGTCGCTGGCCGGAAGCGGAGCGCGAAGCCGCCGCGGCCTTTGCTCCAAGCGAGGCGGGCCAAGCCATTTCGCGACATGCCGGCACACTCGACACCCTGCTCGACAGCTACAGCGTCCAGCCCCCCGGCAAGGCGCTGCACGGCAGCATCCTGCGCGTCGCCGACCGGCACCTTGTCCAGCGGCGGCGTCAGCGGTTCTGGTGGCTGGGCTTGGGACTTACCGGCATCGGCCTGGCCGGTGCGGTGGCCGGATTGGCCCTAGTGACCGTCGTCACACCCGAAGCCCAGCCCGACCACTACGTGCTCGACGCCAATGCGACGGCCTTCGGCGATGCGGGCGCGGATGCCGACAATGGCGAGGAAAATCTATGAGTACGCGTTGGGTCCGCCGCCTTGTCATCGTCTCGGTTGTGCTGAACGTCTTTCTTGCAGGCGCATTTATCAGCGGTGCGGCGTGGCTGAGAAATGCCAGGGCAGGCGCGGGCTACTCGCTGGAAACGGCCGGCGGAAGGCTTCCGGAACAGGACCGCAAGGCATTCCGCAAGGCGCTGCGCCAGGTCCGCATGGAATCCCGCCAGGTCATTCTGGACGGTCAGCAGGCCAGGCAGGAGGCTGCCGACCTGTTGCAGCAGCCCGTCGTGAATACGGCGGCTTTGTCCGCCGCCCTGGAGCGGGCGCGCAACGCCGACTTGACGGTACGTACGCGACTTGAACAGGCCATCGTCGATTTTGCGGCGAATACATCGCCCCAGAATCGAAGCCTCCTGGCGACAGCGCTGCTGCGCCACGTGCAACGGGCGGCCAGCGCGCCAAAAAAATCGCCATGAAGATCGACGGAAAAAGCCTCCGGCGCCGTTTAACGAATTGAAGGGTCAAGCCTGTCCGGCCCCTTGTTGCGGGCCGGACATCTTCAACTCGAAGCACTCGGAGTTCAATGATGAACCGTCTGATAAAATATGCCGCCGCCGCCGGCCTTGCCGTTAGCGGGACATTCGCTACCGCCGCCACCTCCAACGCCATGCCGATCGTATCCGTCACCCAACCGGGGGTGCCCGCACTGGTAGAGCATGTCCGCTGGGGCTGTGGGATCGGCTGGCACCCGAACCGCTGGGGCCGTTGCGTTCCGAACCGTGTCGTGGTGCGGCCGCACTATGTGCATGGCCCATTCTACGTCTGGCACCCGCATCGCCACTGGCATCGCTGGCACCGCTGGTAGGCGGTTCTGGGCCAGGCGCAAATGCCTGGCCCCCTCCACCGGTGACGCCGGATGGGTTTGACCGGAGCCCGCATGGCCACATGCGCTCCGAAAGATGGAGGGTTCAGCTTGGCTGTTCCGGGCCCAGAAACCACGCAAGACGAGATCCTGGTTGCGTTCAATCGTTTTGGACTGGGCGCGCGACCGGGAGGCCGTGACAAACTTGCCGGCGATCCCCGCGCCGCCTTGAGGGCTGAACTCAAGGCGCCCGACATTGCCCTGATATCGCTCGACGATCCTGCCCATGCGGGACTGAAGGGAAGCACCTCAGCCATCCAGGCCAGCATGGCGGCAACGATGCAGCGCAAGCTCGAGCGCAATCTCATGGCAGAGCGGACGGCCAAAGCCGATGCATCGCAGATGACCGATGCATCGCAGATGCCACCAGCACAGCCCTCCGCAAAGCCGGCGGTGCCGAGGGTCGAGGCTGAACTGTTCCGGGCCGAGGCCAAGGCGCGACTCGACAAAGCTCTGCAAGCCGAGGTCGGCTTCGTCGAACGTCTTGTCTATTTCTGGTCTAACCATTTCTGTGTCTCGGCGGCAAAGGGGCCGATCGTGCGGGCCAGCGCCGGCGCCTTCGAGCGGGAAGCGATCCGTCCCTTCGTGCTCGGCCGTTTCGCCGATATGCTGATGGCGGTCGAGCGGCATCCGGCGATGCTGTTCTATCTCGACAACCAGCAGTCGATCGGCCCGGACTCCCGCGCCGGCAGGAAGCGCCAGCGCGGTCTCAACGAGAACCTCGCCCGCGAAATCCTGGAACTGCACACGCTGGGTGTCGGCAGCGGTTACACGCAAGCCGATGTCACCAGCTTCGCCCGCATCCTGACCGGCTGGATGATGGCCGGACGGGAAGGACGGCTTGGCGAGCCCGGCAGTTCGGTCTTCAACGCCAACGCACATGAGCCTGGCGACGCGGTGCTGTTGGGCAAGACCTATCCAGCCGCCGGCATGGGCCAGGCCGAGGCCGCGCTCAGCGACATCGCCCGCCATCCGGCGACGGCGCAGCACATCGCCACCAACCTCGCCCGACACTTCATATCGGACGAGCCGCCACCGGCGGCGGTCGCGCGTCTCGCCAAGGTGTTCACCAGGAGCGATGGCAATCTCAGGGCATTGGCGGCGACGCTCATCGACATGCCCGAGGCGTGGTCGATGCCCTTGACCAAGATGCGTTCGCCCTTCGACTACGTCGCCGCTATCCGCAGAGCAGCCGGCCCCGGTCCGGCGAACGCCCCCGGCCAGTCGCTCAGATGGCTGAACGCGCTGGGCGAGCCGCTCTGGCAGCCGCCGGGACCGAACGGCTTCTCCGACCAGACAGACAGCTGGGCGTCGGCCGAAGGCATGAAGATCCGCCTCGACATCGCCTGGCAGGCGGCCGGCCAGGTCAACGACATCGGCAATCCCAACGACATGCTCGACGCCATCATCGGGCCCTCCGCCTCGCCGGAGACACGGCAAGCGGTCGCCCGCGCCGAATCCAGGCAACAGGGCCTGGCGCTGCTGCTGATGGCGCCCGAATTCCAGCGACGATAGCGCCAGCGCGGACAACTCCCATGGAGACAAAGTCATGAGCCTGCTGTGTGAAACACCTCATCCTTCCCGCCGCGCCGTGCTGATGACCGGCGGCGCGCTGTTCGCCTGGGCCTATCTGCCCCGCTTCGCCCGTGCCGCCGACAACCGCGACCCGCGCCTGATCGTCATCGTGCTGCGCGGCGCGCTCGACGGCCTGTCGGCCGTCGGCCCGGTCGGCGATCCAGACTATGCCGGCCTGCACGGCGACATCGCGCTGTCGCTCACCGGCCCGCACGCGGCGCTGCCGCTCGATGGTTTCTTCGCGGTCAATCCGGCGATGCCGGTGTTCGCGCGGCTGTTCAGGGATAAGCAGGCTGCGGTGGTGCATGCGGCCGCGACAGGCTACCGCGAACGCTCGCATTTCGACGGGCAGGATGTGCTGGAAAGCGGCTATGCCGGTCCAGGCCATGTCGCCACCGGATGGCTCAACCGGGCGCTCGAGAGCCTGCCGGCCGGCGACCGCGTCGCGACGCTCGGCGGGTTGGCCGTCGGGCCTTCGACACCGCTGGTGATCCGCGGTGCGGCTCCGGTGCTCGGTTGGGCGCCGCAATCCTTGCCGGCTCCGGCCCGTGACCTAGCGGCACGGGTGCTCGACCTCTATCAGCATCGCGATCCCGCGCTGGCGGTGGCCTTGCAAAAAGGTCTTGATGCCGACCGCATGGCGCTCGACGACCAGATGGGTGCCAAGGCGATAAACCCGAAGGGCGGCCTCGACAGCGCCGCCGGCATGCGGCAGGCCGCACAAGGTGCCGCCAAGCTGATCGCGGCCGATGACGGACCGCGGGTCGCCGCCCTGGCCTTCGACGGCTGGGACACGCATGTCAATGAGGGCGGCGCGACCGGCCGGCTTGCCACCTTGCTCGGTGGCCTCGACGGCGCGTTCGAGGAATTCGAGAAGGGGCTTGGCGAGCGCTGGAAGGACACTGCGATCGTCGCCATCACCGAGTTCGGGCGCACGGCGCAGATTAACGGCACGGTCGGCACCGATCACGGCACCGGCACGGTGGTGCTGCTCGCGGGCGGCGCGATCAAGGGCGGTCGCGTCATCGCCGACTGGCCGGGATTGAAGCCGGCTCAGCTCTATGAGCAACGCGATCTTGCACCGACTAGCGATGTCAGAGGGGTCCTGAAGGGCCTGCTCGCCGACCAATTCGGTCTTTCCGCCGCCGTGCTTTCTGACAAGGTGTTTCCGGAGTCGTCGGCAGTGAAGCCAATGCGGGATCTCGTTACGTGATCGCTGCATAAAATCCCGCTCCGTTCCCGGAGCGGTTCGCAGCATGGCCGATCACATTTTCGTCAACGATCGGCGTCGAGCGACGCCGCGATCCCGCGCGGCGTAGTCTCGCGTCACTGGCGGTCAGGCGGCCTCGACGTCGACGATAGGTATATCTTCTCCACGCACCATTTTGGTCACGCCGGCGAAGTCGAGCTTGCCGGAGCCGAGTACCGGCACTTTCTGGACCACGCGCACCTCGGCGGGCACCATCAGGTCCATGGCGCCATTCGCCTTGGCGAAGTTCAGGAACTCGGCGCGCGTGGCATCTGGCGCCTCGGTGATGAGAATGAGCTTCTCGCCCTTGCGCACATCCGGCACGGAAGCGACGGCCGACAGCAAGCCTTTCCACAATTCACCCGCCAGCACCTCGACGGCGGCGAGCGAGATCATCTCGCCGCCGATCTTGGCGAAACGCTTGGCGCGGCCGCGAATGGTGATGAAGTCCCCCTCGTCGATGGAGACGACGTCGCCGGTGTCATGCCAGCCGTCCGGGAGAGGTTCGAGCACGCCCGGCTTCTCGGCGCGCAGATAGCCCGCCATGACGTTTGGTCCACGTACATAGAGCCGCCCGCCATCGTCGACTCCAGGCACCGGATCAAGACGATACTCCATACCAGGCATGATTTTGCCGACGGTGCCGGAACGGTTGTACATCGGCGTGTTGATGGAGATCACCGGCGCGGTCTCGGTAACGCCATAGCCTTCAAGGATGCGCACGCCGAACTTTTCCATATAGGTCATGCGCGTCGATGCCTTGACCGGTTCTGCGCCGGCAAAGCAATAGCGTATCGAACGGAAATCGTACGGGTGCGCGGTGCGGGCATAGCCGCTGAGGAACGTATCGGTGCCGAAGATGATCGTTGCGTTCGATGCGTAAATCAGTTCCGGCACGATGCGGTAGTGCAGCGGCGACGGATAGAAAAAGATCGGCACGCCCGAGATCAGCGGCAGCACCGTACCGGCCGTCATGCCGAAGGAATGGAAGATCGGCAGGACGTTGAACACCTTGTCGCCCGAGTGGAAATCGATACGGGATGCGGCCTGCGCGGCATTGGCCAGGATGTTGCGGTGGGTGAGCACCACGCCCTTTGGCGTGCCTTCCGACCCGGAGGTGAACAGGATCACCGCCGGGTCGGTGGCCTTGCGGGCAACGCGCGGCGTGCTCTTGCGCAACAGGCCGAGCAGTTTTTCCTTGAGGCCGATGGTGGCGCGCAGGTCATCCAGCCAGACAATGTCGACCGACCGGCCCATCTCCTCGACCACGGCGCCAAGCTTGGCCTGTTCGACGAAGGCACGCGAGGTCAGCACCGTGCGCACCTCGGCCGCCTTGCAGGCCGACAGGATGTTGGCCGCACCGGCGGTGAAGTTGATCATCGCCGCCACCTTGCCCGCCGAAATCACGCCAAGCAGCGTGGCGCAAGAGCCGTTGGCGTTGGGCAGCATGATGCCGAGCGTCCGCTGGCCGGCATAGAGCGTCTCGAATTTCTCGCCAAGCACGGCCGCCGCCGTCAGCAGCTTGCCATAGCTCAGCGAGCCGGTGACGGGGTCCTGCACGGCGAGCCGTTTCATGCCGCGTTCGTTCGCCGTCAAAATGATCTTTTCCAGCACCGTCCTGTCGATATCCTGGGTACGAAAGACGAGATCCGACATGACCTGATAAAGTGCCGCACCGGCCGCGGCGCGGCGCTGGCGGCCTTTCACTTCCGGCGGCACTTCAAGCTTGACCGGCTCCAGTATGGTTACCTTGACCTTCGGAAACAGGCGACGGCGCACGTGCTGCGACGTCAGCCGCGAGAACGGGCTTTTCTCCAGCCCTTCAATGCGGATCGGCACCACCATCGAGCCGGTCTTATCGGCCACCATGGCGGCGCCGTCATAGACCTTCATCAAGCCGCCGGTGACGGTGATACGGCCTTCGGGGAAGATGACCAGCGGATCGCCATTCTGCACGATCTTGATCAGCGTGCGGGTCGACATCGGCTTGGCCGGATTGAGCGGCAGCGCGCGGGTCAGTTTCAGGAAAGGCTTCATCCACCAGGCCTGCGCGATGGTGTAGTCGATGGCGAAGACCGGTTCTTCATCCGTCAGCGTCAACGCCAACGGGCCATCGAGGAAGCTGACATGGTTGAGCGCCAGGATGGGTGCCTTGCCGGCCGCCTTGAGGTTTTCCATCCCCTCGATCTCCAGGCGGTGGAAGGCGCGGAAGAGGATGGAGACGAAGTCGCGAAACGGATTCGTCGGCAAGAATTTCAGCATCAGCCAGGCAGCGACCGCGTTGGCCGCGACGAGGCCTAACAGAATGCCTCCAGTGGAAACGCCCGCGGCCTGGATCGCGGCGACGAGTATGCCGCCCACGGTCATGAAGCCGGCATTGACGATGCTGACGGCGGCGACGACGCGGGCGCGGCGCGCCTCGGGCGCCCAGGCTTGCACGGCGGCGAAGGTCGGCACCACGAGAAAGGCTGCTGAGATGGCCATGCCGGCGAGGTCGATGGCGACATGGATAGTGTTTGGCCCGGCGAAGAACATGGCAAGGGTCTCGGCCCTCGGCGACGGCTGCATGCTCCAGATGACCCGGGCCAGATCGAGGCCGAACAGTGCAAGCAGCGCCGTGCCGACCGGGGCCGGCAAGAGCACGACACGTCCCTGCGACATCCATGCGGCAATGGCCGAACCGATAGCGATCGAGACGGCGAACACGGCGAGGTAGGCGGTGACGGCGATTTCTCCGCCGCCGAGCGAATCCTTGACCAGCGTCGGCAGGATCGAAAGGATGATGGCTCCGATCAGCCAGAACCAGGAGGTCATCAGGCCGGCGCGCCAGATGCGTGTATCGGTGCGCAATTCGCTGACCTGGCGCCAGGTCGAGCGAAAGATGTTCCTGTCGATGACAAGGCTGGGAGCAGCCGAACCCGTCGAAGGGATGTAGCGGCTGACGAACCAGCAGCCGACTGCCAGGATCATCATGATCGGCCCGAAGATCCAGACGCCGATGCCATCAGCCGAGACGACCCCGCCGGCGATGGTGCCGCCGAGGATGGCGGCGAAGGTCGCCGACTCGATCCAGGCATTGGCGCGCGGCAATTCCTTGCGCTCGAGATGATCCGGCAGGATGCCGTACTTGATCGGTCCGAACAGCGCCGAGATGATGCCGAACATGAGCAACGCCGTCATCAGCACCGGGACCGAAGACAGCGCGATACCAATGACGGCGACTGCAGCGGCGGCGATCTCGGCGAATTTCAGCCGGCGGGCGATCAGGGCCTTATCGAAGCGGTCGGCGATCTCGCCGCCCAAGGCCGACAGGAGCAGGAAAGGAGCCATGAACACGGCTCCAGCAAGCGTGACCAGCGAGGCCGCCTGGTCAGCGGCCAAGGTGAAGAGGATCAGAAAAACCAGCGTGTTCTTGAGGAAATTGTCGTTGAACGCGGACAGCAACTGCGTCCAGAACAGAGGCGCAAAGCGCCGCGACAACATGAGATGAGTGTTCATGGCGGTTTCCATTTGGCGGACCCTACGGCTGTGCGCCGACAGGCCCTGCGGGTTGCAGGCGCTGTTTCATTCCCAGTGATATCAGTGAGCTGGTTAAACTTCCTTATTGCGCATGGTGCTCATACGTGGCTTCGGCAGCCGGTGTTTGAAGCGACTGATAAGCGACTTGCCCGCTGCACAAATGCAAAGCTGTTTCCGCATGTCGACCTCCCATTTATGAACAGTGTTCACAAGAGGGCAACATATCACGTTTTGAACATCGTTCAAGCGAAAAATGAACGGCGTTCACGAACCCGAAGAGAGTCGACGGTTGGATTGCAAAATCCTGCCGGATTGAGCGCCGCCAGGCGGAATTCTGACGCAAGCTGCTGTTACATCAGTGAATTGGCCCGGTGACGTCGGCGTGGCACCGTTAGCACGCCTCAATCGACGGGATTTTGATCCAAGGTCGCCACCGTCTTCAGTGCGCCGTCGAGCATGTCGCCTTTTTCGTCCTTCAAGGCGGCCTCACGCAAACGGCGGATCCAGTCGGCGGCGTCGGTACGGCCCTCGAGCATGGGAAGCGCCGACAGCACGCGGTCGAATTTCGACTGGGCGCGGAGATGGGTGTCGCTGTAGCCCTTGATCAGCCGGCGGCAGTTGAGGATTTCGACGGCCAGTGCGTAGTCGGCCGGCACGTAACCAAGCGCCAGCGTGTACCAGCGATCGAGATGCGCCGCCTCGACCCTGTGGCGCAGCAGGCCGCGACGCCAGCGGCGCAGGCCGCCGATGAACCACAGCGCGGCAAAGCCGGCAAAGCTGTCGGTGCGGATGCGCCGGCCATGATTGATGCGACGGTCGAGGAAAGCGGCGAGTTTCGGCCGGTTCTCGATGTAGCTGCCCAAACTTGCCGGCAAAGTACCGCAGAACTCCTCGATGCGGGGATGGAAATATTCGGTCACCTGCAGGATCGAGCCATCCTTGACGCCGACCTCCTTGCGCACCCTCCTGTCACGTGTTGAGCGCGTTTTCAGGTCGGCGACACGGATCATGTCATCGTAGCACATTGCATTGGCCAGATGCTTGGCGGCGGCGATGGACATCGCATAGGCATGGTCGGCGCTGTCCAGCGCGACGGCCTTGTCCAGCCGGTCAAGATACTCGTCGCCATAGGCGATGTCCTGATAGTCGACGACCTTCCTCAGTCCCCTGAGCGCCATGTCGCGCACCGCCAGGGGCATCAGGTCGATACGGGCGGCGAGCGCCTGCCAGCCCTGCAGCAAGTTTCGCGGGCCACTGACCCGCCCAGCCCCCAAAGCGGATTCGACAATCGCCGGCTCAGCCGGCTTTGGCGCCGGCGCCGCCGTGCCGCGCGCACGATCAAACGCGGCACCGAAGGCGGCGAGGCTCGCCTTGACGCCGCGACCACCGGCACCGACCGCCTGTTCATAGCTTTCGCGCGCGAACGGCAGCGCGTCCGACCCGGCCAGCGCGCCAAGCAGGCTGGCCGAGATCATCGAACCGTTCTCGGCGGCAATCTTCTCCATGTCGAAGGCGATGAAGCGCTTCGATGCGGCTTCAGCCGACGCATGCACCTTGGAAGACGAGGCCCGGCCGTCGCCCGGCTCGATCTTTTCCGATACGGCGGCGATGCGGTGCGACGAGGCGATCAGCGTCGTGCGCTCGGGCGTGACGAAGCCCCTGATGATGGCGCGGCCGGCTTCCATCAGTTCGGCGGCGATCAGGATGTCGACATCGCCCTGCGAAGGCGACAGCGCGAACACCGGCAGCCGGCCAGTGTCGCGAGCCATTTCGATATAATAGATCGTGGCGCCGGTGCGCTGGGCGACGCCGGCGACCGAAGTCGATTGCGCGACGTAGCCATTGCGTTCGGCAACGTCGGTGATCCAGTCGGCCAGCACGCCGCCGCCCTGCCCGCCAACCGCCAGCACGGCCAGCTTGATGACGCGTTCGTCTTCGGTGGCGCCCGCCTTCGGGCGCAGGGGTGGGGCCTGGTCAAGCATCGGCGAAGGTCAGGCGCCGGCTTTCGCGGCGGCGCTGCAACAGATTGATCGCGGCACGGCGCGCGGATTCCACGAACCGGTCCCAGCGGCTGGGGTTGTGCACGACATCAGCGCGGTAGAAGGATGGGCAGAGCACCGCGGCGTCCGCGACCTCGCCGCAATTGCCGCAGCCGACGCAGTTCTGGTCGATGCTGGCGACCGGATCGTCGCGCAGCGGATCATCGAGCGACTTCACCGACAGCGACGGGCAACCGGACAGCCGCATGCAGGCATGGTCGCCGGTGCAGATGTCCTCGTCGACGCCGAACTTCGGCTTCACCACGCGCTCGCCGCCCTTGATCGCCTTGTCGACCAGCGGCTTTTCGCGGCGCTGCCGATTGAGCATGCATTCGGAGGAAGCGACGATGACCTTCGGCCCCTTCTCCTCCGTCGTCAGCGCTTCGCGCAACGTGTCCTGCATCTTGCCGACATCGTAGGTGCGGTCGACATGGCGCAGCCATTTGACGCCCATCCCCTTCACCGCCTCGGTGATCGGATGCTTGGTCGACTTGGTCTTGTTGCCGGCGCGCGATGACAGAATGTCCTGCCCGCCGGTCGCGGCGGAATAGAAATTGTCGACGATGACGATCACGCCGTCATTCTTGTTGAAGACCGCATTGCCGATCGAGGAGGTCAGGCCGTTGTGCCAGAAGCCGCCGTCGCCGACGAAGGAGATCGAGCGGCGCTTGGCATCGGGCGAATTGAACGCCGAGGCCGAGGCCGGCCCCAGCCCATAGCCCATGGTGGTGGCGCCGAGTTCAAAGGGCGGCATGATCGAGAACAAATGGCAGCCGATGTCGGAGGCGATGTGATGCTTGCCGAGTTCCTGCTCGACCAGCTTGGTGGCGGCAAAGATCGGCCGCTCCGGGCAGCCGATGCAGAAGCCCGGCGGACGACCCGGCACGACGTTGATCAGATCAGCGGTGTCGACCCCCTCGCCGACCTTGTTGGGCGCACGCACCTCACCCGGCAGCAAATGCGGCGCCTCGGCGCGCAGGAAGGCGCCGATGCCGTCGAGCATGACCTGGCCGGTATACTCGCCGGCCATCGGCAGATGCTCCTTGCCGACCAGCCTGGTGCCGCGCCCGGCCTTATGCAGCATCGCGGCAAACGCCTGTTCGATGTAGTTGGGCTGGCCTTCCTCGACGACCAGCACGGCCTGCTTGCCTTCGCAGAAGGACAGGAACTCATCGTCGATCAGCGGATAGACGGCATTGAGCACATAGAGCGGCACGTCCGTCTCGCCATAGGTATCCGCGAGGCCGAGACGCTGCAGGGCGCGGACGACGGAATTATACATGCCGCCCTGCATGACGATGCCGACTGAGCCATGATCCGAGCCGAAGAATTCGTTGATCTTGTTCTTGGCGATGAACTCCACCGCCGCCGGCCAGCGCTTCGCCACCTTCTCCTTCTCGTGCAGGAAGGAGGCGGGCGGCAGAACGATGCGGCCGGTGTCGCGGCGCGGGGCCGAAAGCGCGTCGGCCACGCTCATCGGCGGGCGCTTGTTGTCCTTGGCGATAAAATGGCCGTGGACATGGCAGCAGCGGATGCGCACCTGCAGCATGACCGGCGTGTTGGAGACCTCGGACAGTTCGAAGCCGTCTTCCACCGCCTTGACGATCGACGGCAGGTTGGGACGCGGGTCGAGCAGCCAGACCTGGCTCTTCATGGCGAAGGCGTGGCTGCGTTCCTGCATGATCGAGGAGCCCTCGCCATAGTCCTCGCCGACGATGATCAACGCGCCGCCGGTGACGCCGCCGGACGCGAGATTGGCGAGCGCGTCGGAGGCGACATTGGTGCCGACGGTCGACTTGAAGGTCGCGGCACCCCGGATCGGATAATGTACGGATGCTGCCAGCATGGCGGTGGCGGTCGCTTCCGACGCACTGGCCTCGAAATGCACGCCGAGCTCGCCCAGAATGTCCTGCGCATCGGCCAGCACGTCCATCAGATGGCTGATCGGCGCGCCCTGGTAGCCGCCGACATAGCCGACGCCGCATTGCAGCAGCGCCTTGGTGATGGCGAGGATGCCCTCGCCAGCGAATTCCTCGCCGGCGCCGAGCCTGAGTTTTTCGACTTCCTTGGCAAAAGACCGTTCGGCCATCTCTGCCTCCTTCCGTTGCCGCCCAAACCCGCGGCGGGTAATCTAGAGTCCCTGTTTATGCATGTCGTTTCCCCAAAACCGGGTCCACTTTTGGGCGACATGCATCAGATGTCGTGCTTGCGAATGTTCTTCAGCATCTTCTGCAGCGTCGCGATCAATGCGGCGTATTCGGCATCGTCGACATCGTCGAACATCGCCTCGAACGCATCATGCATGGCCGGCCAGGCGCGGGTAAACTCGGCCCGGCCCTCGTCGGTGAGGAACACGTGGCGGATACGGCTGTCGGCGACCCCCTGCTCGCGCCGTACGAAGCCCTGGCCCTCCAGCGTGTCGAGCGTGCGGCTCAAGGTCGACTGCTCGATGACGGTGTAGACCGAAAGATCGTTGACGGTGAGACCGTCCGTAACTGACAGCACGGCCAGCGTGCGCACCTGCGGAATGGTCAGGCCCTGCTTGCGGAAATCGTCGCGCAAGGTGGCGTTGTAGCGGCCCATGATGCGGTTCATCAGATAGGGCGCGAATTGCTGCAGTCCGATCTGGCCGAGCGTCGAAATGCGCTGGCGCCTTTCTGGAAGCTTCTGTTCCATCACAGCCTCCCCGCCAGGAGAAAGCCGGAGCCGCCGCCAAGGCCGGCGCCCGGATGGGTCGAGGCGCCGATATGGTAGAGGTTTTTGATACCGGTCTGATTGTTGCGGCTGGTCTTGAACGGCCGCCACAGGAACGATTGGTCGATGGTGGACGAACCGCCATAGGGGTCACCGCCGACCAGATTGATGTTCATGGCTTCGAGATCGGCCGGCGAATAGGCACGGCGCGCGATGACGCCGTCCCTGAAGCCGTCAATATGGTTGGCGAGAATCGCCTCAGTGCGGTCGGCATAGGCCTCGCGCAACTCGGCGGTCCACTGCCCGTCGGCCGGCGTCTGCAGCTTGCCGGCGGCATCGCCCTTGATGTGGCGCGGCGCCTCGGGCAGTTGTAGCCACAGGATCGCCTTGCCCTCGGGGCAGCGCGACGGGTCGAGCGCGTGCGGCTGGCCGACACAGATGGTCGGCACCTCGGGAAGCATGCCGCGCGCCGCCTCGTTGCAGGCTTTCGAGACGCCATCCAGGCCCGGCGTCAGGTGCAGCAGCGCCACCTTGTCCAGCCCTTCACCGCGCCACGCCGGCGGCTTGTCGAGGGCGTAATGGATCTGGAAATTGCCTTTGCCGTAGCGGTATTTCTTCGTCGCCTCGACATCGCCCTTGGGTGCCTCGGTTCCAAGCAGCCGGCCGTAAAGCTGCGTCGGCGTGACCGAGCAGATAACGCTCTTTTTCGCATGGACCGTCTCGCCCGAGGCCAGCCGCACGCCGGTGGCGCGGCCGCCGGCCAGGATGATGGAGGCAACGTCGGATTCTGTGGAAATGACGCCGCCGCGCTCGATGATAAGCGCCTCGAAAGCCGACAGCAGGTTCTTCGCCCCACCCTTGACGATCGGCGCGCCTGCCGCCTCCAGCGCGAAGGCGATTACCTTGGCGATCTGACCGGAAAAGGCATCTTCCGGGCCGAGCCCGGCATGCAGCACCCAGGGCGCCCAGAACGCACGTATGGTTTCGGACCGGTAAGTGCTTTCCAGCCAGCCGCGCGCCGGCACCAGGGCCTCACCAAGGAAGGCGGCAAGGCCGCGCGGACCGCGCCGCCAGGCGTCGCCCGCCAGCAGCTTTGCCGTCGGATAGGACCACAAGCTGCCGCCGAGCAGGCCAAACAACAGGCCTGCATTGCGCTCGATGCCGCCGACATCCTCGGCATGCCGGTCGCCATCACCCGCGGCGATTGCGTTGAGTGCCGCGACATTGGCGGCGCGGTCGGTGCTGAGCACCGCATGGCTGCCGTCCGGCCGCAGCACGCCGGTCGGCGTTACCGCGTGGCAGAACTCCAAGCCGTGCCGCGCAAGGTCAGCACCAAGCGCCGCGAAGGCTGGCGAAGTGATGAACAGCACGAAGGTCGTCGCCATCACATCGTGGATGAAGCCGGGCGCGGTGATCTCCTCGGTGCGCATGCAGCCGCCGATGCGGTCGTTGCGTTCCAGCACGAGCACCTTCGCCCCCTTGCCGCCAAGCATCGCCGCGCACACCAGCGCGTTGATGCCACTGCCGACGATGATGTGATCGGGGGAGGTCATCGACGGTTCTCTGGGGAGCGGGATTTAGGAGGGCAAGGTAGCGTTCCTTCGCGCCCCCCTCTGTCCTGCCGGACATCTCCCCCACGAGGGGGGAGATTGGGCGTCGCGACCGCTTTCGTCAGTCTCCAACGTCGCTGGGACAAGTGAGGCGCCAGAGCTGCCAATCTCCCCCCTCGTGGGGGAGATGTCCGGCAGGACAGAGGGGGGCGCCGTAGGCGGCTAGCCTCGCCAGGCTGGCGCCCTCTTGCTGCCATGACATTATCACCCGCGCGCATGATCTTCTCCCGAAGACCCCTCGCTCTACTTTCCCGATACCAGCGCCAGAGCGCGGATCGGGCTGCCGGTGCCGTGCTCGATCTTGAGCGGTGCGGCGATCAGGATCGCGCCCTTCGGCGGCAGTTGATCGAGATTGCAGAGGCTGGCGAGCCCATAGCGGTTGGCCTTGTGCATCAGGCTGTGGGCAGGGAATGGCGGCTCCATGCCGCCGGCCTTGCCGGCATCGGTGCCGATGGTCTCCGAGCCCCAGCCCTTGATGTCCTTGCTGATCAGATACTGGATGGCCTCGGCGGTCGGGCCGGGCGTGTGCGGACCGGTGTCGTCGGCATTGAGGAATTCGGCTTCCGAACCGTTGCGCTTATACCAGTCGGTGCGCATCACCACCCATTCGCCCGGGTTGATGGCGCCATGGTCGGCTTCCCAGGCCTTGATATGGTCGACCGTGAGCAGGAAGTCGTGATCGGCGGCGGCTTCCCCGGAGCAGTCGATGACATTGACCGGGCCGACGAAGTTCTGCGCCGGAATGGTGTCGGTGGCGCCGTCGGCATAATCCTTGCCGGTGATCCAGTGCTTGGGCGCATCGAAATGCGTGCCGGAATGTTCGCCGAGCTTCAGCCAGTTCCAGGCCCACCACGGGCCGTTCTTGTCATAGGCGGAGATGGTGTGGATCTCGACCTTCGGCGTGTCGACGGCGAGTTCCGGTGGCAGCTTGATCAACGGCGTGTCGGGTCCGAGCGGCGCCGACAGGTCGACTACCTTGATGGCGCCCGAAAGCAGCTGGCCGGCGACCTCGCCGAGGAGTTTTTGCGTGTCCATGGTCTCTGTTCCCTCTTTCTTGATGGTGCTGGAGGCTCGTGTCGGCCCTTAATATCCTACTAGACGAAAACATATGCATCTGCAATTATCTTTAAGCATAAAGGAAATGGGAACGGGGCGTGAGCGAGTTCGACGCCATCTTTGTCGGGGCGGGCCACAACAGTCTGGCATGCGCCGCGCATCTGGCGCTCAAAGGCTGGAAAACCGGCGTTTTCGAACGCAACGCGGCGGTCGGCGGCGCCGTCCAGACCGGCGAATTCACCCTTCCCGGTTTCCGCCACGATTTCGGGGCGATGAATCTGAGCCTGTTTGCCGGCTCGGCCTTCCACCGGAAATATGCAAATGAATTGAAAGCGCAAGGGTTGGAGTTCGCGCGGGTCGCCGACTGTTTCGCCAGCGCCTTCCCGGACGGACGCTGGTTCGGCGTCAGCAACGACCTGGAGAAAACAGCCGCGCGCATGGCTGCCTTCTCCGCCGCCGATGCCGCGACATGGCGCAGGCTGGTCGCGGCCTTCCCGGCCGAAGCCGAGCATCTGTTCCGGCTGCTCGGCTCGCCGATGAGTGCCCGCGCGCTTGCCGGTACGGCCTGGAACCTGTGGCGCAGGAAAGGCATGTCCGGCGCGCTCGATACGGGTCGCCTGCTGCTGTCATCGTCGCGCGCCTGGCTCGAGGAAAATTTCGAGTCGCCGCATGTGCGTGCAACACTCGCCACCTGGGGGATGCATCTCGACTTCGCGCCCGACATCGCAGGCGGCGCCGTGTTCCCCTATCTGGAATCGATGGCCAACCAGAGCTTCGGCATGGTGCTGGGCAAGGGCGGCGCCGACACCATTGTCCGCGCCTTGTCGGGCATGGTGACGTCAGCCGGCGGCAAGATCGTCACCGGGGCCGAGGTGGCCGAGATCACGGTTTCCGGCGGCAAGGCGACCGGCGTGCGGCTGGCCTCCGGTAAGAGCCATACGGCGACCAGGGCGGTCATCGCGGGCGTTGCGCCCAGGGCACTGACGGGCAAGTTGCTGTCCGGCGGTTCGGGCGACGCCGGCTTCGATACGGCGATGAAAAAGTTCCGCCATGCGCCGGGCACGATGATGATCCATCTGGCGCTCGACGACCTGCCCGACTGGCGCGCCGGGGCGGAGCTTCGGCAGTTCGCCTATGTCCATCTGTCGCCCTCGCTCGACGCCATGTCGCGCACTTATCAGCAGGCGATCGCGGGCATGCTGCCGGACGAACCGGTGCTGGTCGTCGGCCAGCCGACCGCGATCGACCCGTCGCGCGCGCCCGCGGGCAAGCATGTGCTGTGGGTGCAGGTGCGCATGCTGCCCGCCGAAATCCTGGGTGATGCTTCGGCCACGATCGCGGCCGCGCATTGGGATCAGGTCAAGGAAGCCTATGCTGACCGCATGCTCGACATCATCGAGACCTATGCGCCTGGCCTGCGCGCGAAAATCCTTGGCCGGGCTGTGTTCTCACCCATCGACCTCGAGCGCGAGAACCCGAACCTGGTCGGCGGCGACCAGGTCTGCGGCAGCCATCATCTGGCGCAGAACTTCCTGTTCCGGCCGGCGCGCGGCTATGCCGGCTGGAACACGCCGGTCAATAATCTGCATCTAACGGGCGCCGCGACGTGGCCGGGCGCAGGCACGGGCGCGGCCTCGGGCTTCATGCTCGCGCAACAGCTTGGCGGGAGGTAGGCACCGACGATTTTGTCGAGGTGACGAGAGGCAAGGCGCTGCTGCCCACGAAGCCTGAACCAATGAACGGACAGTGCCGCGCAAAGACAATAACCAACAAGGGGAACGACCATGACAATCAACAGACGCGAATTGCTCGGATACAGTGCCGCGGCACTCGGTGTGGCCGCTGTCGGCCTGCCAAACCTCGTCAAGGCCGCCGCCGGCGAATTGACCATCGCCTACAACGTGAACCTGCCCTCCTGGGACCCGACCACCGGCCCATCGGCCGTCAATCCGACCATCCAGGGCCTCTACCAGTCGGTGTTCGACCAGTTCATCCCGCAGAAGCCGGACCTGTCTTTCGCGCCCGGCCTGCTGACCGAATGGGGCTGGAGCGACGACCGCACCAAGGTGATGATGACGGTGCGCGAGGGCGTGAAATGGCACGACGGCTCACCGTTCACGCCCGAGGACGTCGTCTGGTCGCTGCAGCGGGCGGGCGATGAGAAGACCGGCAACCCGATCCAGTTCGTCTGGAAGAACGTCAACAACTTCAAGATCGACGGCAACAAGATCACCGGCAACGTCGTGCAGTTCGACCCGGTCTATTTCAAATGGATGTCGTTCCTCACCGGCTACATCATGCCGAAGGCCTATTACGAGAAGGTCGGCGCGGAAGGCTTCGAGAAGGCGCCGATCGGCACCGGGCCCTACATGGTGGACAAGTTCGAACGCAACGCCTTCCTGCGGCTCAAGGCCAATCCGAACTATTGGGGCCCCAAGCCGGCCTTCGAGAATGTGACGATCAAATTCGTCACCGACGCGGCGAGCCGCGTCGCTGAAGTCGAGTCCGGCTCTTCGCAGGTGACGCTCGAAATCCCCTATGAGGAATACGACCGGCTGATCGCCAAGGACGGGCTCGCCGGCTCTATCAAGAACGTTTCCGACATCGGCATGATCTTCTTCAACGACATCGAGGCGATGCTGGACAAGAATGTCCGCCAGGCGGCCGTGATGGCGGTGGACAAGGAGCTTCTGGTCAAGCGGCTGCTACGCGGCTACGGCCAGCCGCTCGCCACACTGGAAACGCCAGAATACGCAGCCTTCGATCCGTCGATCAAGGTCGAGCACAACCCGGACAAGGCCAAGGAACTGCTGGCCGCTTCCGGTTATTCGCCGGACAAGCCGGTAAAGTTCACGATCCAGACCACCAAGGGTTTCAAGCCCAAGGACTATGAGATGATCCAGGCGATCGTCGGCATGTGGCGCAAGGTCGGCATCGAGGCGACGATCGAGGTCTACGAGATCGCCAAGCATTACGAACTGCGCGCCGCAGACAAGCTGGCGCCGGCCGCCTTCTACAACTGGGGCAACGCCATCGGCGACCCGACCACGTCGACCGGCTTTGCCATGTATGGCCCGAGCCCGCATTCGGTTTGGGACAGCCAGGACCTGATCGACATGATCAACCCGCTGTGGGGCGAAAAGGACGAGGCCAAGCGCATCGCCGGCTGGAAAGCGGTCGACAAGTACATCGCCGAGCAAGCCTATGTGCTGCCGCTGATGCAGTACGCGCAGCCGATCGTGCATGCCAAGGGCGTCAAGGTGGTCCAGCATATTTCCGGCGCGCTGCTTCCGGCCCTGATGACCCCGGCCTGACATCAGCCCTGAATTACCGCGCGCCGTCACCAATGACGGCGCGCATTTTCCATCGGGAATACGAGCCACGGGCTCCTGCAAAGATTTACATGCTCCTGCAAAGATTCCTGATCCGTCTTGCAACGATGCTGATCACGCTGTTCGGCGTGGCCGTCGTCGTGTTCGTCGTGATCCGTGTCGCGCCCGGCGACCCGATCGCGATGATGCTGCCGCCGGGCGCCACCGATGCCGACATCGCCCGGCTGCGCGCGCTATACGGGCTCGACAAGACGATCGTGCAGCAGTTCTTCATCTGGCTGTCCGGTGTTGTCAGGGGCGATTTCGGCACCTCGATCTCGCTCAGGCAAGATGTGCTCGGTCTCGTCTTCAACCGGCTGCCGGCAACGCTGGAGTTGGCCATCCTCGCCCTTGTCATGGCGGTGGCGCTCGGCGGCACGACCGCGATCCTCGGCGCGCGCGAACGCGGCACGGCGGTCGAGGCCGGCATCGACATCGCCAGCGGCGCGGCGCTGTCCATTCCCGACTTCCTGTGGGGCCTTGTGCTGATCCTGCTGTTCGGCGTTCTGGTGCCGATCTTCGACATTTCCGGCCGCGTGTCGCCACAGCTCGACCTGCCCTTCGTCACCCAGTTCTACCTGTTCGAGAGCCTGCTTCGGCTGCGCTTCGACCTGACCTGGGATCTCCTGAAACACATGCTGATGCCGGCGGTTGCGCTGGCGCTGCCGCTGGCGGCGATCATCTCGCAACTGTTGAAACAGTCGCTGAAGGAAGTGCTCGACCTCGACTATGTCGTGCTGGCACGGGTCAAGGGATTTTCGGAAACGCAGGTCATCCTGCGCGAGGCACTGAAGAACGCCGCTTTGCCGACGCTGACCTTAGTCGGCGTGCAATTCACTTTCCTCATCGGCGGCACCGTCATTGTTGAGCGGCTGTTCTCCTACGAGGGACTCGGCAACATGGCGATCGATGCCGTCATCAACCGCGACCTGCCGCTGATCCAGGGCATCGTGCTGGTCTTCGCGCTGCTCTTCGTGCTGATCAACCTTGCCGTCGACTTGATGTACGCGCTGCTCAATCCGAGGCTGCGCCATGGATAAGGCACGCGCCTCAAGACGCAGACTGAGCCCCAGGCTGTGGCTCGCCGGCGGTTGGCTGCTGCTGGCGCTGCTAGCCGCGATCTTCGCGCCATTGGTCGCGCCGCAGGATCCGCTGGCGCAGGACCTGATGCTGGAGCGGCTGCCGCCCTTCTGGCTCGACGGCGCCGAGCCCGGCTATTGGCTGGGCACCGACAGCCTCGGCCGCGACCTGCTCTCCCGGCTGATCTTCGGCGGCCGCATCGCCTTCATCGTCGCCTTCGCCGCCGCGATCGCCGCCTGTCTGGTCGGCTCGACGCTTGGGCTGATCGCGGGCTATTTCGGTGGCTGGGCCGACCGCGTCATCTCGCGCATCGTGGATGTCTGGATGGCGTTTCCGCCGGTGCTCTTCGCCATCCTGCTGGTCGCGGTGCTGGGCACAGGCCTCGGTTCCGTCATCCTCGCCATCGCCATCATCGACTGGACGCGCTTCTGCCGGGTGATCCGCGCCGAGGCGATGGGCCAGTCGCGCATGGATTATGTCGAGAACGCCCGCATCGCCGGCTATGGCCGCATCGGCATCATGCTGCGCGAGGTGCTGCCCAATGTGGTGCCATCGATCGTCGCGCTGCTGTCGCTGGAAATGGGCATTGCCGTGATCGTCGAAGCGATCCTGTCCTTTGTCAATTTGTCGATCTCGACCGACGATCCGACCTGGGGCGGCATCATCGCCGAGGGGCGGCTGTCGATCCATCAGGCCTGGTGGGTGCTGGTGTTCCCGCTGATCACGCTGATCCTCACCGTCTTGTCGTTCAGCCAGTTCGGCGAAGCGCTGAAGACGCGCTTCGATCCGGTGCTGCGATGAGCGCCTGCCTCGACATCGCCGATCTCAGCGCGGTGCTGCCGAACGGCCAGCGCGTGCTGCGCTCGGTGTCGCTTGCCGTGCAGCCCGGCGAGGTGCGTGCATTGGTCGGCGAGAGCGGCGCCGGCAAGACCATGATCGGCAAGGCGGTGCTCGGCGTCTTGCCGTCGAGCGTGCGCATTGTCGAAGGCGATATGAGGCTCGAGGGCGAAGACCTCGGCAAACTCCGGCCCAAGGCACGGCGCACGCTGATCGGCGCGCGCACGGCGCTGATCCCGCAGGACCCGCTGACCGCGCTCAATCCATCGCGCCGCATCGGCCCACAGATGACCGACCGGCTGGTGCGCATTCTGGGCTGGAGCGGCGAGAGGGCCGACAGCCGCACCCGCCAATTGCTTGACCAGGTGCAGATCCGCGACCCGGAGCGCGTGCTGAGAAGCTATCCGCACGAGCTTTCCGGCGGCATGCGCCAGCGCGTTTTGATCGCCGCCGCCTTCGCCGCCGAGCCACGGCTGATCGTCGCCGACGAGCCGACCACGGCGCTCGACGTCACCGTGCAGAAGCAGATCCTGCGGCTGATCGCTGAGTTGCAGCGCGAGCATGGCACGGCGATCCTGTTCGTCACCCACGATCTCGGGGTCGTCGCCAAGATCAGCCAGAAGGTCTCGGTTCTTTACGCCGGCAAAGTGGTCGAGGAAGCCGAGACGGCTGCGCTCTTCGCGGCACCGCGGCACCCCTATACGCGCGCGCTGATGGCGGCGACGCCGCGCTACACCGACCCGCTCGCTTCGTTGAAGCCGGTGGACGAGACGGTGCTGGCAGGACTTGCCACCGAGATCGCGGCGGCGGACCAGACCTGGAGCTGTCCGCATGGCTGAGCCGCTGTTTTCCGTGCGCGGGCTGAAGGTGGCGCTGCCCGACATGACCCGCAAGCCGCTGATCGGCCGCGCGCCTTTGGCCGAGATCCTGAAAGGCCTGGACTTCGACCTGCCCAGGGGATCGGTGACCGGCATCGTCGGCGAGTCCGGTTCCGGCAAGTCGACGCTCGGCCGAGCGCTGGTCAGGCTGCTGGAACCCAGCGCCGGCAGCATCAGCTTCGATGGCCGCGATATCACTCATCTCTCTGAGGCTGAGCTAAGACCGTTGCGGCGCAACCTGCAGATGATCTTCCAGGATCCGATGTCGTCGCTCAACCCACGCCGCACCATTGCCAGCATTATCGCCGCGCCGCTCAAGCAGAATGGGCTTGGCGATAATCTGAAGAGCCGCGTCGCCCAGGCGCTCCAGCGGGTCGGCCTGCCGCAGAGTTTCGCCAGCCGCTACCGCCACGAATTGTCGGGCGGCCAGCGCCAGCGCGTCGGCATTGCGCGCGCGCTGGCGCTGTCGCCGAAATTCGTGCTGGCAGACGAGATCGTCTCCGGTCTCGACGTATCGACGCAGGCGCAGATCCTCACTTTGCTGGAGAAATTGGCAGTGGAGATGGGCCTGACGATCGCCTTCATCAGCCACGATCTTTCCGTCATCCGGCGGCTGTGCCGGCAAGTGATCGTCATGCGCGAAGGCAGGATCGTCGAAGCCAGCGCCACCGATGCCTTGTTCGACAATCCCCAGCAGGCCTACACGCGCGACCTCATCGCAGCCATTCCGCTGCCGGAAATCGATCTGGATTGGCTGAACATCCCGTCGGTCACGGCTCCGACATGAAAGGCATCGAGGCGCACAAAGGTCCGGTCGTTTCGATATGAAATTTTAAGCTTGAAATATCTAGCTTCAAGCGCGATATTCAGGCTAGCAAAAAAGCGAAGAGGAGATCGCACGGATGAAGGTTGCGGTTCTCGGCGGCGGACCAGCCGGCCTCTACTTTGCCATTTCGATGAAGCTCAGGGACGCCGGGCACGATGTGACCGTGTTCGAGCGCAACCGGCCGGACGATACGTTCGGCTGGGGCGTGGTGCTATCGGCCGAAACGCTCGACAACCTGGCCAAGAACGATCCGGTCAGCGCCGTGTGGATCAAGAAGCATTTTGCCTATTGGGACGACATTGCCGTCATCCATGACGGCGTGCGCACGGTCTCGTCAGGCCACGGTTTCTGCGGCATCGGCCGCAAGCGGCTGCTCATCCTGCTGCAACGCCGCGCGCGGGAACTCGGCGTCAAGCTGATGTTCGAGACCGATATCGGCGATCCCCGTCCCTATATGGAGACGCATGATCTGGTCGTCGCCGCCGACGGGCTGAATTCCAAGGCACGCAACACTTTCGTCGATGTCTTCAAGCCCGACATCGACACCCGCAAATGCAAGTTCGTCTGGCTGGGCACCAACCAGAAATTCGACGACGCCTTCACCTTCATCTTCGAGAAGACCGAGCATGGCTGGGTGTGGGCGCATGCCTACCAGTTCGACAGCGACACGGCGACTTTCATCGTCGAGTGCAGCGAACAGACCTGGGCTGCCTTCGGCTTCGGCGCGATGACGCAGCAGGAGTCCATCGCCGTCTGCGAGCGCATCTTCGAAAAGCATCTCGGCGGCCATGCGCTGATGACCAACGCCAACCACATCAGGGGTTCGGCCTGGATCAATTTCCCGCGTGTGTTGTGCGAGCGCTGGTCCTACAAGAACCTGGCGCTGATGGGCGACGCGGCCGCCTCGGCCCATTTCTCGATAGGCTCCGGCACCAAGCTGGCGCTGGAAAGCGCGGTGGCGCTGGCCGAGTATGTCGAAACCGAGCCGGACCTCGATGCCGCGTTCCGCAAATATGAGGATGCCCGCCGCACCGAGGTGCTGAAGCTGCAATCGGCGGCGCGCAATTCGCTCGAATGGTTCGAGGAGGTCGAGCGCTATCTCGGCCTCGATCCGGTGCAGTTCAACTATTCGCTGCTGACCCGTTCGCAACGCATCAGCCACGAGAATTTGCGGCTGCGCGATGCCGAATGGCTGGGCGGCGCCGAAGAATGGTTCCAGCGCCAGGCAGGCGCCGGCGGCAACAGGCTGCGCCGCGCGCCGATGTTCGCGCCATTCAAGCTGCGCGACATGCGGCTTAACAACCGCGTCGTCGTCTCGCCGATGGCGCAGTACAGGGCCGTCGACGGCTGCCCGACAGACTGGCACTTCACCCACTATGCCGAGCGGGCCAAGGGCGGCGCTGGCCTCGTCTATATTGAGATGACCTGCGTCAGTCCGGAAGGGCGCATCACGCCCGGCTGTCCCGGCTTCTACACGCCCGAGCACGAGGTAGCCTGGAAGCGGCTGGTCGATTTCGTCCATACCGAGACGGAGGCGAAGATCTGCGCGCAGATCGGCCATTCCGGCGCCAAGGGTTCGACCCGTGTCGGCTGGGAAGGCACTGACGTGCCGCTGACCTCCGGCAACTGGCCTGTGATGGCGGCCTCGGCAGTGGCGTGGTCGCCTGGGAATCAGGTGCCGAAGGCGATGGACCGTTCCGACATGGACAGGGTGCGCGAGCAGTTCGTGGGCTCCGCCGAGATGGCGCATCGTTGCGGCTTCGACATGCTGGAGATCCATGCCGCGCATGGCTATCTCCTATCATCCTTCATCACTCCGGTCACCAACCGGCGCACGGATGAATATGGCGGTTCGCTGGAGAATCGCATGCGCTATCCCCTCGAAATCTTCCACGCGGTGCGCGCCGCCTGGCCAGCGGAAAAGCCGATCTCGATGCGCATTTCGGCCAATGACTGGGTCGGCATCGAAGGCGTGACGCCCGCCGACGCGGTCGAGATCGCGCGGCTGCTGCATGAGGCCGGCGTCGACATCTGCGACGTCTCGGCCGGCCAGACCTCGGTGTTGGCGAAGCCGGTGTACGGCCGCATGTTCCAGACGCCGTTTTCCGACCGCATCCGCAACGAGGTCGGCATGGCGACGATGGCGGTCGGTAACATCTATGAACCGGATCATGTCAACTCGATCCTGATGGCCGGCCGCGCCGACCTGGTGGCGCTGGCCCGGCCGCATCTTGCCGATCCCTATTGGACGCTGCATGCGGCGGTGACGCTCGGCGACCGTGGCGTGAAATGGCCGGATCCCTATCTGCCCGGGCGCGACCAGCTCTACCGGCTGGCCGAGCGCGATGCCGCCGCGGGGCTCAAAGTATGAGTGCTTCACGTTTTCCAAGTTGGCGCCGCCCCTCATCCGCCTGCCGGCACCTTCTCCCCGTGGAAAACGGGGAGAAGGGTCAAGTTCCGGCGCTGGCGACCCCCTCTCCCCGTTCTTCACGGGGAGAGGGTAAGGGTGAGTGGCAGCGCGATGTTTCGAGGACGGGCGCATGATCGCCGGCAAGCATGCGCTGGTCACCGGTGGCGGCTCCGGCGTTGGCCGGGCCATCGCGCTGGCGCTTGCGGGTGCGGGCATCGACGTGACCATCTGCGGCCGGCGCGAAGCCGAACTTGCCAGGGTGGCCAGCGAAAGCGATCGCATTTTCGGCATCGCCGCCGACGTCACCGATGCGGCGGCGATGGCATCGCTTTACCAGACAGCGGAAGCCGCGCGCGGGCCCTTCGACATCGTCGTTGCCAATGCCGGCATGGCCGGCAGCACGCCGGCGCACAAGACCACGCTTGCCGACTGGCAGCGGACGCTCGACGTCAACCTGACCGGCGCCTTCCTGACGGTGAAACCGGCGCTGGCCGGCATGGCCGCGCGCAAGGCGGGCCGGATCGTCTTCATCGCTTCGACGGCAGGGCTGAAAGGCTACGCCTATGTCGCGCCTTATGTCGCCGCCAAGCATGGCGTCGTCGGTTTGATGCGGGCGCTCGCCGCCGAGGCGGCGAAGTCCGGCGTCACCGTGAACGCGGTTTGCCCAGGCTTTGTCGAAACGGAGATGTTGGAGGAGTCCATCCAGCGCATTGTCGAAAAGACCGGCCGCTCGGCCGGCGAGGCACGATCGAGCCTCGTCTCGACCAACCCGCAAGGCCGCTTCATCCAGCCGCAGGAGATTGCCGCCTCGGTGTTGTGGTTGTGCGACGATGCGGCGGCATCGATCACCGGACAGACCATTTCCATCTCAGGAGGCGAAACATGGTAGCCGGCCCCCTGCCCGCGCCATCGGGACCCGGCAAGGACCGGCTGCGGCTGTGGATCAGGCTGCTGCGCGCCTCGCGCACGATCGAGGCCGAACTGCGCGAGCGGCTGAAGAAGGAGTTCGATACGACGCTGCCCCGCTTCGACGTGATGGCGGCACTCTATCGCGCGCCCGAAGGCATGCTGATGAGCGATCTTTCGCGTTTCCTGCTGGTGTCCAACGGCAATGTCACCGGCATCGTCGATCGGCTCGTGTCGGAGGGACTTGTTACCCGCGCCCGCCGCAATGGCGACCGGCGAACCTCGATGGTGCGGCTGACCGAGGAGGGCTCCAAGGCCTTCGCCACCATCGCCGCGGCGCATGAGGGTTGGATCGGTGAATTGCTGGGCAAGGTCAGTGAAGAGGATGCACGCCGGCTGACAGGCATTCTGACCTCGTTCCGCAGCAACTGGGAGGGACGCGAATGACCAAAATGGCAGGCCTCAAGCCGCAGCATTTCCTATGGCAGGTCGAAGGCAGGATCGCGAAGGTCAGGCTTGACCGTCCCGAGCGCAAGAATCCGCTGACCTTCGACAGCTATGCCGAACTTCGCGACACGTTCCGCGACCTCGTCTACGCCGACGACGTCGACGCCGTGGTGTTCCTGCCCAATGGCGGCAATTTCTGCTCGGGCGGCGACGTCCACGACATTATCGGCCCGCTGGTCAGGATGGACATGAAGGAACTGCTCGCCTTCACCCGCATGACCGGCGATTTCGTCAAGGCGATGCTGAATTGCGGCAAGCCGATCATCGCGGCGGTCGATGGCGTGGCGGTCGGCGCCGGCGCCATCATCGCCATGAGCTCCGACATCCGCATCGCCACGCCGGAAGCCAAGACCGCGTTCCTGTTCACCCGTGTCGGCCTTGCCGGTTGCGATATGGGCGCCTGCGCGATCCTGCCGCGCATCATCGGCCAAGGCCGTGCCGCCGAACTGCTCTACACCGGCCGCACCATGACGGCCGCCGAAGGCGAGCGCTGGGGGTTCTACAACAGGCTCGTCGATGCCGCGGCGCTGGAAACCGACGCGCTCGACATGGCGGCACGCATCGTCTCCGGCCCGACCTTCGCCCACGGCATCACCAAAACGCAATTGAACCAGGAATGGTCGATGGGTCTCGACCAGGCGATCGAGGCGGAAGCGCAGGCGCAGGCGATCTGCATGCAGACGCACGATTTCGAGCGGGCGTATCGGGCTTTCGTCGACAAGCGAAAGCCAGTGTTCGAGGGGAATTGAGGATGCTCGTTTCAAAGGAGACGTTGGCGGGACAGCGCCCCCCTCTGTCCTGCCGGACATCTCCCCCACTTGGGGGGAGATTGGCAGCTTCGGCTGCGGCGCCTTCTTTGCAACGCTGGAGATTGGCGAAAGCAGAGATGACGTCCAATCTCCCCCCTAGTGGGGGAGATGTCCGGCAGGACAGAGGGGGGCACCGTAGGGCGCAAGGCCCGCAACATCGCGGAGGCCGAAATGCCTGACCGTTCCTTCCTCAACTGGCCCTTCTTCGAAGACCGCCATCGCGAACTCGCCGAACGCCTCGAACTCTGGTGCGCAAAAACCTCCCCGTCGATCATCACGATGTCGATGCGGCCTGTCGCGAGTTGGTGGCCAGGCTCGGCAAGGACGGCTGGCTGCAGCCGACGGCGCTCGACACCGACAATCCCGGCCCTCTCGACGTGCGTGCGCTGTGCATCACCCGCGATACGCTGGCGCGCCATGACGGACTCGCCGATTTCGCCTTCGCCATGCAGGGGCTCGGCACTGGGGCGCTCAGCCTGTTCGGCACCCCGGAACAGCAGCGATGGCTGGCAAAGACACGCGCCGGCAAGGCGATATCCGCCTTCGCCCTGTCGGAGCCGCGCTCGGGATCCGATGTCGCCAATACCGAGATGACGGCGACCCGCGATGACGATGATTATGTTCTCACCGGCGAGAAGACCTGGATCTCCAATGGCGGCATAGCCGATCTCTACGTCGTCTTCGCCCGCACCGGCGAGGCGCCGGGCGCCAAGGGGCTTTCCGCCTTCCTCGTGCCGGGCGACGCCAAGGGGCTTGGCATTGCCGAGCGGCTGGAAGTGATCGCGCCGCATCCGCTGGCGCGGCTTTCCTTCGACCAGGTACGGTTGCCTGCTTCGTCGCTGATCGGCAAGCCTGGCGATGGGTTCCGCATCGCCATGTCGGTGCTGGACGTGTTCCGCTCGACGGTCGGCGCGGCAGCACTCGGCTTCGCCCGCCGCGCGCTGGACGAGAGCATCAAACGGGTAGCCGAGCGCAAGCTGTTCGGTGCGCCGATGGCCGAGCTGCAGATGGTGCAAGGTCATGTCGCCGACATGGCGCTCGACGTCGATGCCGCGGCGCTTCTGGTCTACCGCGCTGCCTGGACCAAGGACATGGGCGCCGCGCGGGTAACGCGCGAGGCGGCGATGGCCAAGCTGTTCGCCACCGACAAGGCGCAGGAGGTGATCGACAAGGCGGTGCAGTTGCATGGCGGCGACGGCGTGCGCAAGGGCCATATCGTCGAGAGCCTGTATCGCGAGATCCGCGCGCTGCGCATCTACGAGGGTGCATCCGACGTACAGAAAGTAGTGATCGCGCGGCAAGTGATGGGCGCGGCCTGAGACAGGTCGCGTCGACGGACTGGATTGTTTGCGAACGCTGATATTGCGGACCGATATTGGATAGACGGAGAGTTGAAATGCACGAGATCCTGCAGCCGGAAGGCTGGGCAAAACCGGTCGGCTACGCCAATGGCGTGGCCGCGCGCGGGCGTCTCGTCTTCGTCGGTGGACAGGTCGGTTGGAACAGGCAATGCCAGTTCGAGACGGACGACTTCGTCGGCCAGGTGCGGCAGACGCTGGAAAACGTCGTGGCGGTACTGGCCGAGGCTGGCGCTGGCCCACAACACATCACCTCGATGACTTGGTATTTCACCGACAAGGCCGAGTATCTGGCCAACCTCAAAGGGCTAGGCGAAGCCTATCGCGCGGTGATCGGCCGGCATTTTCCGGCAATGGCCGCCATGCAGGTGATGGCTCTGGTCGAGGATCGCGCCAAGATAGAAATCCAGGCAACCGCCGTTATCCCGGAGTAACCGCCTATCGCTTCGTCATCCTGGGGCGAAGCAAGGAGCGCAGCGACGCAGCACAGACCCCGGGATCCATTCCGTGAAATCAAAGCGTTGCAGCGGCCCAGAATTCTCCTCCGCTGCACTCCATGGCCAAGATCGCGGCATGGATCCCAGGGTCTCCGCGACGGAGCTTCGCTCCTGCTCCGCGCAGGGATGACGAAGTTGGGGAAGCATCGCTGCTATTCGCGAAGTCCGGCCCGCCTCAGCAGCGGCAGCACGTGATCGCAGAAATAGGGCAGCTCCTGCGTGTAGTTGACGAAGGACAGCGCGATGCCCTGGTACCCATGCCCGGCAATGGCGGCCATCTCGGAAGCGATTGAATCCGGGGTTCCGACCAGCGGATAGGTGCCGGCGCCGCCGGCGAAGCGCTGTCGGTAGCGGTCATAGGCATGCGCGTCATGTGACCGCGAGAATTCCTTCTTGCCAGCCATGTGAGCATCGACCGCGTCATGGTCGGCCATCGTCACCGCATATCTGTTATAGTAGGCCTGCGCCTCCTCCATGGTCGGGCGGCAGACGACATGCGCCACGGTGTAGACGCCGACATCACGGCCGACCTTGCCGGCCCGTTCACGAATGTCGGCGACATGCTTGCCGGCATCGCCCATCTCGGAAAAGGTCGTGAACAAATAGTCGCAATGGGCGGCGGCGAAATCGCGGCCCGGGCCGCCGAAAGCGGCATTCATGGTCACCGGGCGCGGAACCTGCAGGCTGGCCGGTCGGCTGACCGCTTCCTTCAGGCGATAGTAGACGCCTTCATAGTCGAGCGGCTCGCTCGATGCATAAAGCCGCTTCAGGATCTCAATCCATTCCGCTGCCTGCTCGTAACCCTTTTCCACGAGCGGCGTGCCGAACATGCCGAATTCCTTCGGGTTCCAGCCGCAGACGATATTGAGGCCGGCTCGGCCCCCACTGATATGGTCGACCGTCGCCAGCGCCTTGGCGGCATAAAGCGGATGCACCAGCGGCACGTGCACGGTCATGAACAGGCCGATCTGCTCGGTGGCCGCGGCAAGAGCCGCCGCCCAGGTGAAGGTTTCGAATGACCATTCGCGCACCTTGTTGCGGCCGCCAAAACCGCGCCAGCGCGCGATCGGCAGCAGGAACTCGAGCCCGGCGCGGTCGGCGATCTGGGCCGCGGTCAGATTGTCCTGCCAGCTTGCCGTCCAACGCTCCGGCACATCGGTGATGGCAAGGCCGCCATCGGCGTTGGTCGAGAAGACGCCGAGCTTCAGTTTGTTTTGGCCGTGCAAGGGATGGGCTTTGGTCATCTCGGGAAACTCGCGGCGGGAGACCACACGCTAGGCCCGCGCGAAAATATTTCAAGCCTGAAATAGCTTCGCCTTGCCATCGTTTGCGGATATGGATTGGGCAGCACAAAAAAGGGATCGGCATGAGCGAATTCCGCCAGAAATGCATCGGCAAGACGAGGCTGGTCGGCTCCTTCGCCGCCATTCCGCATCCCGTCGTGGTCGAGGTGATGGCGCTCGCCGGCCTCGACTTCGTCTGCATCGACTGGGAGCACGCCCAGATTTCGCGCGACATGATCGAGACCATGGTTCGCGCGGCCGACGTGCATCGCGTGCCGGCGATGGTGCGCGTTCCCGGCCATGCGCCGGAAGCCATCCAGGCAGCGCTCGACAGCGGCGCACAGGGCGTGCTGATCCCGCGTGTCTCGACATCAGCCCAGGCCGCGATGGCGGTGAAAGCCTCGCGTTATCCGCCGCTGGGCGAACGCGGCGTCGGACCCGGCCGGGCCGCCGGCTATGGCTATCGCATTCCCGAATATCTTGCCGGCGCCAATGAACGGATCGTCGTCGCGGTCCAGGTCGAGACATCGGAGGGGCTCACCAACATCGAAGCGATCGCGGCCGTCGACGGCGTCGACATGATCTTCGTCGGTCCCGGCGATCTTTCGGTGTCGATCGATGCGATGGGATCGAAAGGCACGGACAAGCTCAACGAGGCGATCGGCACAATCATCGGCGCGACGATCGCACACGGCAGGACCGCAGGCATATTTTGCGCCAGCCCACAGAATATCAGCCGATGGGCAGCCATCGGCGCGAGTTTCTTCGTGCTGGCCAGCGACACGATGTTTCTTGGTGCTGGCGCCGCGGCCAACTGTGCTGCCGCGCGCGCCGAACTGGCGCAAAACGGGCGCAGCTAGGCAAACAGGGGTCTCGGCGAGGCAACAGGCCGGTCAAACTTTTTAAGCTTAAAACTTTCGCCTTGAAAAGCGCCCCACTTTGGATAAGCATTCGAAGTCGATGGTGGCTGCCGTGCCGAGGAGGTTGCCGGCCGGTCCATCATGGCGTTTAGGGTGGAGGGGTTCAGTCCTTGTCGTTCGTGCTGCCCCAGTCATCGTCCAGCGCGCGCTATGCTTTCGATGGCGTGCGCGCCCAGATCCGCGACCTTCATACTGAAAACATCGCCAACCTCGCCGTGCGCGCGCGGGAACTGGGTGATGTGATCGCGCTCTGGTACGGCGAAGGCGACATGGTGACGCCGTCCTTCATCCGCGACGCCGCCAAGGCGGCTTTCGACGAAGGCCTGACCTTCTACGTTCCCAACATGCGCGGCCATGGCCCGTTGAATGAAGCGCTGTCCGAGTACCAGACGCGCATCCATGGCCGGCCGATCCCGATCCCACGCACCACGGTCACACCGGGCGGCATGCAGGCGCTGTATCTTGCGCTGGAACTGCTGGTCGATACCGGCACCAACGTCATCTATGTCGCGCCGCAATGGCCCAACATCCATAACGCCATCCACCTGATCGGCGGCGAGCCGCGTCCATTTTCGCTCGATTTCAAGGGCGACTGGCACCTCGATCTCGACCGGCTGTTCGCCACCTGCGATGCGCGCACCCGCGCGATTTTCCTGTCGACGCCCTCCAACCCGACCGGCTGGACCGCATCGCGCGCGGAAATGCAGGCGCTGCTCGACTTCAGCCGGCGCACCGGCATCTGGATCATATCAGACGAGGTCTATGGCCGGCTCTATTTCGACGGCGACGTCGCGCCCTCCATCCTGCAGATCGCCGAGGACGGCGACCGCGTGCTGTCGGTCAACAGCTTTTCGAAAGCCTGGGCAATGACCGGCTGGCGCATTGGCTGGCTGACCCATCCATCGGGTGTCGCCGACCAGCTTGGCGCCATGACCCAGTACATCAACAGCGGCACCGCCGCGCCGATCCAGGCCGGCGCGGTTGCCGCCATCCGCCAGGGCGAGCCGCTGGTCGAGGAGATCCGGCAGCGGATCAGGACCGGCCTCGATCTTGCTTATGACCGGCTGGCACGGATTCCGGGCATCATCCTGCCCGCGAAACCGCGCGGCGGCATGTATGCCTTCTTTGCCCTTGTGGGCGAAAACGATGCCCGGCAGGCCTGCGCCAGGATCCTCGAAACAGCGCGGGTCGGGCTGGCGCCCGGCCAGTTGTTCGGAAGCTCCTCGGCGGCATTCCTGCGCATGTGCGTCTGTCGCGATCGCGATCAGATAGAAACCGCGCTCGACCGCATGGTCGTCGCCATGAATTGACGCCCCGCTGGGAGGTGGGACGGCAAGAAACCGTGCGGGGCCAGCCCCGCCCGATCAACAACCAGAGGGGACACCCCGGAGGGAACACCAATGAAGCTCACCCGTCGCAATTTCATCCTGCTCGCCGCCGCCATCGGCATCGCCGCCGGACCGGCCACCGCCTATGCCGCAGATGTGCTCAATGTCGGCGCCTACCCCACCAACCCGCCTTTCGAGTACAAGAACGAGAGCGGCACCTTCGAGGGCTTTGAAGTCGACATCGTCAACGAAGCAGCCAAGCGCGTCGGCATGACCACCGACATCGCCGACCTCGGCTTCCAGGCGCTGTTCGCCGCCACCACCTCGAAGCGCATCGACGTCGCCATTTCGTCGATCACCATCACGCCGGAGCGGTTGAAGTCGCAGTCCTTCACGCAGCCCTATTATGATTCAGACATGGGCATCGCGACCAAGACCGACAGCGCGATCAATGCCGAGGCCGACCTCAAGGGCAAGATCGTCGGCGTGCTGTCCGGCTCGACCGGCGAGACCTGGGTCAAGGCACATCAGGAGGCCGACGGCTTCAGCGACGTGAAGGGCTATGACACGCAGCAGAACCTTCTGCTCGACCTCAGCGCCGGCCGCGTCGATGCGGCCGTCAGCGACATTCCGGGCATGCAGTACTCCTTCACCAAGATGAAGGATCTGACGGTCAAGCAGCGCATCAAGACCGGCGAGCAGTACGGCCTGATGATGACCAAGGACCACCCGCTGCTCGGCAAGCTGAACGATGCGCTGAGCGCGATGAAGAAGGACGGCACGCTGGCGGCGATCCACAAGAAGTGGTTCGGCAGCGACGCGCCGGCGGACTCTTCGACGGTCAAGGAAATGCCGCTGCCGAAGGCCTGATTGGCGATTGACAAAAAGGGACCGTGCCGGCCGCAGGCGGCACGGCTCCTGCATTCGATCCTCCCCCGGGATCGCGTTCGGTGCAGTAACCGATTTGATGTTCCGGGCCATCTCCCTTTGATGCAATTCCAGGCGGAAAACCGTCTCATCCCTTTCCTGGAATTGCGCTGGCGTCACGGGACGCAAAACAGTTCGGAAACGCTCCCATGTCGCTGATCGACACCTTCTTCAACGCCGATGTCATTGCGTCCAGCCTGCCGGCGCTGCTGCGCGGCTTCCTGAACACGCTGCTGCTCGGCCTGCTCAGCATCGGCATCGGCATCCCGATCGGCCTGGTGATCAGCCTGCTGCGGCTCTATGCGCCAAAGCCGCTGCAGTGGCTGGCGGTCGGCTATACCGATATCTTCCGCGCCTTGCCGGTGCTGGTCGTGCTGATCCTGATCTACTACGCGCTGCCTTTCCTCGGCATCCGGCTTTCGTCCTGGGCATCCGCCGTGACGGCGTTCGCCATCATCATGTCGGCCTATTCGGCGGAAGTGTTCCGGTCCGGCATAGAGAGCATTCCGCGCGGCCAGTTCGAGGCGTCGCAGGCGCTCGGCCTGCCGTTCCTTTTGACCTTGCGCAAGGTGGTGCTGCCGCAGGCGGTGCGCGTAGTCATCCCGCCGATGACCAGCAACTGCGTCTCGATGTTCAAGGACACTTCGCTCGCCTCGACCGTGGCACTGCCGGAGCTCTTGAAGGAAGCGACCAACGCGCAATCGCTCTACGCCAACCCCTCGCCGCTGATCGGCGCGGCGCTCGTCTATCTTATTTTCCTCTGGCCGATGGTGCGCCTCGTCAGCCTGCTCGAGCGCCGCTTCAAGACCGAAAAGTCGCGCTAATCGCCCCAATCCCATCTGCAAAAAACATTTCGCAGGAGACAACCTTGAGCAATTCCCAATCCGCCAGCGGCGGCTTTCCCGTCGACACCATCCGCGCGATGTTCCCGGCATTGCAAAGAGCTGGCGACTTCATCTTCCTGGACAACGCCGCCGGCGCGCAGATCCCGCAAAGCGTGCTCGACGCGGTGACCAACCACCTGGTTTCGCACAATGTACAGCGCGGCGGCCGCTATGGCCGCAGCGTCACGGTCGACCAGTCGGTCGCCGATGCACGGACAAGCGTTGCGCTGCTGATCAACGCCTACAGCCCGGCGGAAATCTGCTTCGGCATGAACGCCACCTCGTTCATCCGCCTCGTCAGCCTCGGCATCGGCCAGATGCTGCAGGAGCGCGACGAGATCGTCGTCACCGATATGGACCATGACGCCAACATCGCCACCTGGCTGGCGCTGGAATCCGCCGGCGCAAAGTTCAAGTGGTGGCGCATGCGCGAGGATGGCAATCTGCATGTCGACGACCTCAAGCCGCTGGTTTCCGATCGCACCCGCCTTGTCGCCTGCACGGTGACGGCGCATTCGATCGGTTCGATTGTCGATGTCGCCTCGGTGGCCAAGATCGCCCACGCTGCCGGCGCCGAGGTGTTCCTCGACAGCGTGCATTACGGGCCGCATGGGCTGATCGACGTTCAGGCCTGGGACTGCGATTATCTCGTCTGCTCGGGCTACAAGAATTTCTCGCCGCATATGGGCTTCCTGTGGGGTCGCTTCGAGACGCTGAAGCGGTTGCCGACCTTCCGGGAGGACTTCATTCCGGACGAACCGCCCTACAAGGTCGAGGCCGGCACCTTCATATACGAGAACGTCTCCGGCATGGACGCGGCCGTGCAGTATCTGGAACTGATCGGACGCAACCTTGAGCCCTCGAACAACCGCTCGCGGCGCGAAAACATCGTTGCTGGCATGGGCGCCATCCGCGACTACGAATTGGTGTTGGCGCGCGAAATGCTCGCCGTGCTCAAGGGCTGCGGCGCAACCATCTATGGCGTTGCCGACGAGGCCCGCATCAACGAACGCGTGCCGACCTTCTGCTTCAATATCGGCAGGCTGTCACCGCAGAAAATCGTCGAGGAAATGGCCGACATGCAGATCGGCATCCGCGACGGCCACATGTACGCGCCACGGCTGATGAAGCGCCTCAACCTGTCGATGGACAGCGGCGCGATCCGCGCCTCGCTGGTCCATTACAACACGGTCGAGGAAATCCACCGTTTCGGCGAGGCGCTGCGCGCCATTATCGCCAAGCTGTCGTAATCCCGGGAAATCGGGCTCTCCTTGAGGTCGTCATCCACGGGCGAAGCAAGGAGCGAAGCGACGCGGCGCAGACCCGAGGATCCATGCCGTAACATGCGAGCGCCGCTCAAGGTGCAGAACTCTTCTCCGCTGCACGTTTCGGCTGAGGTAACGGAATGGATCCCAGGGTCTGCGCGGCGCTTCGCGTCGCTCCGCCCTGGGATGACGAAGAGACGTTAAGCCGCCTTCTTCTTCGCCAACCTCGCCTTGATACTGGCCACGTCGGCGCGCGGGGTCGCGGCGAACAGGGTCTTGGTGTAGCTGTGCTTGGGGTCGGCGAAGACTTCGTCGCGCGAGCCGTATTCGACCGCCTCGCCCAGATACATCACCATGACATCGTCGGCGATGTAGCGCACGACGGACAGGTCGTGGCTGATGAAGACATAGGTCAGCTGGAATTCGTCCTGCAGGTCGGCGAGCAGATTGAGCACCTGCGCCTGCACTGAAAGATCGAGCGCCGAAACCGGCTCATCCAGCACCAGCAGGCTCGGATTGAGCATCAGCGCGCGGGCAATGGCGATGCGCTGGCGCTGGCCACCCGAGAACATGTGCGGATAGCGGTTGTAGTGCTCGTGACCGAGACCGACCTTCTTCAGCATCTTCATGGCGAGGTCGCGCCGGTCCGCCGCCGACTTGTCGGTGTTGATCAGCAGCGGTTCGCCCAGCACGTCGCCGATCTTCTGGCGCGGATTGAGAGAGCCGTAAGGATTCTGGAAGACGATCTGCACCTTGCGGCGCATCTCCCTGGTCAGACCGCCCCTGGCGATGTCGACCTTCTTGCCGTCGATGAACAACTCGCCCGCTGTTGCCGGATCGATCAAGGTGATGATACGGGCAAGCGTCGACTTGCCGCTGCCGCTTTCGCCGACGATGGCCAGCGTCTTGCCCTTGTCCACGTTGAAGGAGACGCCCTTGACCGCATGCACGGTGCGTGGTCCGGTGAACAGGCCGCCGCCGACATGGTAGTCGCGCACGATGTTGTTGCCTTCGACGACCCTGGTCATGCTCTGGCTCCCGACGGGGCCGGCTCGAACATCACCTCGGAGACGGTCGGCAGCCGGTCGCCGACGGCGTTCTCCGGCAGCGCCGACAGCAGCGCGCGCGTGTAATTGCTCTTCGGCGATTCAAACAGCGACAGCACGTCGGCCTCTTCCATCTTGCGGCCCTTGTACTGGACGATGACGCGGTCGGCTGTCTCGGCCACCACGCCCATATTGTGGGTGATCATGATCAGGCCCATGCCGTATTTGGCCTGCAGCGAGACCAGCAGGTCCAGTATCTGCTTCTGGATGGTGACATCGAGCGCGGTGGTCGGCTCGTCCGCAATCAAAAGCTTCGGATTGCAGGCAATGGCGATCGCGATCATGATGCGCTGGCATTGGCCGCCCGACATCTGATGCGGGAAGGAACTCAACCGCAATTCCGGATCGGCGATGCCGACCAGCTTCATCAGTTCGATGGCGCGTGCGCGGCGCTGGGCGCGGTCCATGCCCATATGGAAGCGCAGCACCTCCTCGATCTGGAAACCGGCGGTGAAGCACGGGTTGAGGCTGGCGATCGGCTCCTGGAAGATCATCGAGATGTCCTTGCCGATGATTTTGCGCCGTTCGGACGGGCTGAGCTTCAAGAGGTCGACACCGTCGAAGGCCATGCGGTCTGCCTTGACCGTTGCCGTGTTGGGAAGAAGCCCCATCACGGCCAGCATCGACACCGACTTGCCCGAACCGGATTCGCCGACGATAGCCAGCACCTCGCGCGGCTCGATCGAAAGGTCGATGCCTTGCACGGCCATGAACGGGCCGGCAGCGGTGTCGAAGGAAACGGTGAGGTTCTTGATCTCGAGCAAAGGCATGCTCACGACCTCTTCAGCTTGGGGTCGAGCGCGTCGCGCAGGCCGTCGCCGATCAGGTTGATGGCGAAGACGGTGATGAGGATGGCGAGGCCCGGGAAGGTCACCACCCACCAGGCGCGCAGGATGAACTCGCGCGCTTCGGCAAGCATGGTGCCCCATTCCGGAGTCGGCGGCTGCGCGCCCATGCCGAGGAAGCCAAGCGCGGCCGCCTCGAGGATGGCATTTGAGAAGGACAAAGTCGCCTGCACGATCAGCGGCGCGATGCAGTTGGGCAGGATGGTGACCAGCATCAGCCTGAGATGGCTGGCGCCGGCGACCTTGGCCGAGATCACATACTCACGGTTCTTCTCCGCCATCACGGCGGCGCGGGTGAGTCGGGCGAAATGCGGCTGCAGCACGAAGGCGATGGCGATCATGGCATTGACGAGGCCGGGGCCAAGCACCGCGACCAGCACCAGTGCCAGAAGCAGTGACGGGAAGGCCAGGATGATGTCCATGACGCGCATGATCAACGTATCGACCCAGCCGCGGCAATAGCCGGCAAGCAGACCGAGGATGACGCCGGAGATCAGCGCCGTGGTGACGACGACGAAGCCGATGGCAAGCGAGAAGCGCGAACCGTAGACCAGGCGCGAGAGGATGTCGCGGCCGACGGCATCGGTGCCAAGCAGGAACTGGGCGTTGCCGCCCGCCTGCCAGGCCGGCGGCGTCAGGAAGAAATCGCGGAACTGGTCGTCCGGTGAATGCGGCGCGAGCAGCGGCGCGAAGATGGCGATCAGGATCAGCAGCGCGAAGACGACGAGACCTATCACCGCGCCCTTGTTGATGGAGAAGTAATGCCAGAACTCGGCGAACATCTGCAGTCGCGCGTCCTGCGGTTTGACGACGGTCGCGGCTTCGATGGTGGCTGGGCCTTCATTGGTCATGTCAATTCGCCCGTATGCGCGGGTTGATGACGGCGTAGAGCACGTCGACGATGAGATTCACCGACATGACGATCAGCGCGATCAAAAGCAACCCGCCCTGCACGGTGAAATAGTCGCGCTTGGAAATGGCGTCGATCATCCATTTGCCGATGCCGGGCCAGGAGAAGATGCTCTCGGTCAGGATGGCACCGGTGAGCAGCGTGCCGACCTGGAGGCCGATGGTGGTGACGACCGGGATCAGCGCGTTGCGGAAGGCATGCAGGCCGATGACGCGGCGTGGCGCCAGGCCCTTGGCGCGCGCGGTGCGCACATAGTCTTCACCCAGCACTTCGAGCATCGCCGAGCGCGTCTGCCGGGCGATGACGGCGAGCGGTATGGTGCCGAGCACGATGGTCGGCAGGACGAGGTGCGACAGCGCCGAGCGGAAGGCGCCCTTCTGTCCGGAAATCAGGGAATCGATGGTCATGAAGCCGGTCACCGGCTTGAAGAAGTAGAGCAGGTCGATGCGGCCGGAGACCGGCGTCCAGTGCAGCATGCCGGAGAAGACGATGATCAGCAGCAGCCCCCACCAGAAGATCGGCATGGAATAGCCCGCAAGGGCAGTGCCCATGGTCAGCTGATCGAACCAGGAGCCACGGCGGATCGCGGCGAAGATGCCGAAGGCGACACCGAAGACGACGGCAAAGATCATGGCGAAGATAGCGAGTTCGACCGTTGCCGGAAACCGCACCAGGAAATCCTTGAGCACCGGCGTCTTGGTGGAGAACGAAGTACCGAAATCACCGCCGAGGATGTTGGTCAGATAGGTCAGATATTGTTGCCAGATCGGCTGGTCGAAACCGAACTGGTGCATCAGCGCCGTGTGACGTTCGGGCGACAGGCCACGTTCGCCCGCAAGCACCAGCACCGGATCACCGGGCAGGATGCGCACGAAGCCGAAGGCGAGGATGGTTATCCCGATGAAGGTCGGGATGATGAGGGCGAGCTTGCCGAGGATATAACGCAGCATGGCGGGCGAGGTGGGGCGGCACCCTGTGGCGCCGCCCCGTTTCGCGAACCTTATTCGGCGATATCGACGCCGTCAAAGCGATGGATGCCGAGCGGATCCATCGCAAAGCCGGTGACGGTCTTCTGCATCGGCATGAACACCTTCGAGTGGGCGAGCGTCGCCCACGGTGCCTGCTCCTTGAAGATAACCTGTGCCTTTTCGTAGAGCTTGGTGCGCTCGGCCTGATCGGAAACCGTCTTGGCTTTGTTGATGAGCGCGTCGAAGTCCTTGTTGCACCATTCCGCGCGGTTGTTCGAACCAACGGAAGCGCAGCTCAGCAGCACGCCGAGGAAGTTGTCCGGATCGCCATTGTCGCCGGTCCAGCCAACGATGACGGCGCCGTCGTGATCGACGGCGGAAGCGCGCTTGAGGTATTCGCCCCAGTCATAGCTGACGATGTTGACGGTGACGCCGACCTTGGCGAAGTCGGCCTGGATCAGCTCGGCGGTGCGGCGCGCGTTCGGCATATATGGGCGCGACACGGGCATCGCCCAGACGTTCATCTTGAGGTCCTTGACGCCGGCTTCCGCGAGCAGCTTCTTGGCCGCATCCGGATCGTACGGATCGTCCTTCACTTCCTTGTTGTAGGACCACATGGTCGGCGGAATCGGGTTGATCGCCACCTGGCCCGCGCCCTGGAACACGGCGTCGATAATGGCCTTCTTGTTGATGGCCATGTTGAGCGCCTTGCGGACGCGCACATCATCGAACGGCTTCTGCTGGGTGTTGTACATCAACGCGCCAACGTTGAGGCCTTCCTGCTCCGCGACGGTCAGGTTCGGATCAGCCTGCAGACCTTTGATATCGGCCGGTGCCGGGTAGGACATGATGTTGCATTCGCCGGCTTTGAGCTTCTGCGCGCGCACCGCCGGATCGGTGGTGATGGCGAAGACCAGATCGTCGATCTTCTGCTTGCCGCCCCAGTAATCCGGATTGGCCTTGTAGCGGATGGCCGCATCGGTCTGATAGTCGACGAAGATGAACGGACCGGTGCCGACGGGCTTCTGGTTGAACAATTCAGGCGTCTTGTCCGCCTGCAGCTTGTCGGCATATTCCTTCGAGACGATGGAGGCGAAATCCATGCCCAGCGTTGGGATGAAGGTGATCGCCGGCTCCTTCAGGCTGAACTTCACCGTCAGGTCGTCGACCTTCTCCACCTTGGTGATGTTATCGCCGAACTGGTCGTTGTAGTACTGGTAGGCGATGCCCGGAATGTACTGGAACCAGGGACCGTTCTTGTCGACCTGACGCTGGAAGGAGAACACCACATCGTCGGCGTTCAGGTCGCGCGTCGGCGTGAAATAGTCGGTGGGGGCGAACTTGACGCCCTTGCGCAGCTTGAAAGTGTATTCCTTGCCGTCGTCGGAGATCGTCCAGCTCTCGGCCAGGCCGGGCGAGATCGTGGTCTTGCCATGATCGAATTCGACGAGACGGTTGAAAACGGTACGCGAGGACGCATCGAACGTCTGTCCAGCGGTGTACGGCGCCGGGTCAAAACCTTCCGGCGAAGCTTCAGCGCAATAGACCAAGGTTTTCGCGTTGGCCACGCCCCCCAGGACGCTTGCAGCCAGCAACGCGGCTGCAAAAGTCAATTTCTTCTTCATTGAGCACTCCCTAGATGTTCTTCCAAGCCCCTCTATCAGGCTCGCGAAGCGCGCATATAAGCACCGTTTTTCCGGCTTTGGAACACCCCGCTTGCTTACCCGGCGGGAAGCAGGAAAAAAATCCGCGATTTCGCTAAACGGCAGAAAAAATTAGCAGTTCTTTCCATTCACGATATTATTAACGACCGCATTTTTTTATTGATCGGCGGTCTCCCGTGATATCGGCGCCGTGTGCGCCTTCGCCCGACCCGGATGTGGAAAGATAGCGGGTCCGAGTGTCGCCCGCGGGAAAGATTTTCGGCGGCAAATCTTTCGGGCGCCCTGCCGCAAGGGCAAGACTTGCACCGCCGCCGATAGAGGCAATACATAGATGGATATGCTGGCGGCAGCGGAGGATGTCTCTGTCAATTCGGAGGCGAGCGCGGCCAGCTGGCAAGAGACGGGCGAACAAGAACTGTCGAGGAGGAACGGGTGGCAAAAGCATCGAAGGCGCCGGTGAAAGCGTCGGCCAAGGCAGCCGCGAAACCAACCGGCGCCGAGGGGCAAGGTAAAGCCGCCGCCAAAGCCGCGCCCGCCGAGACGGTAGCAAAGCCTGCCAAGAAGGCACCAGCGGCGAAAACGGCGGCGACGGCCAAGCGCGCCACCAAACCGGCGGTGAAACCCGCTCCGGCGAAGACCTCTTCGGCAAAGGCTTCTCTCGCAAAGACCGCGGCGAACAAATCCGGAGCGTCGAAGGCTGCACCGCCGGCAGACGCATCGATCCCGGCGCCGGCAGCCGGCCAGCGGCTGCCAAAGGCACTCACCGAGCTCGCCGCCGGCCTGCCCGACAAACCGTGGCTGAAAAGCTATCCGAAGAACATGCCGGCCGAGATCGGCCCCCTTCCCTACAGCTCCATCGGCGACTTCCTTGTCGCCGCCTGCAAGCAGTTTGCCGGCCAGCCGGCTTTCACCTGCATGGGCAAGTCCATCACCTATGCGGAACTCGAGCGGCTTTCGGCGGCTTTCGGCGCCTATCTGCAGTCGACGGGACTGCAGAAGGGCGCGCGCGTCGCGCTGATGATGCCGAACGTGCTGCAGTATCCGGTGGCGATGATGGCCGTGGCCCGCGCCGGTTACACGGTGGTGAACATCAATCCGCTCTACACGCCGCGTGAACTGGAACATCAGCTCAAGGATTCCGGGGCGCAGGCCATGGTCATCCTCGAAAACTTCGCCGGCACCTTGCAGGCCGTGGTCGCGCGGACGGCGGTCAAGCACGTCGTCGTCGCCGCCATGGGCGACATGCTCGGCGGGCTGAAAGGCACGATCGTCAATCTGGTCGTACGCCGCGTCAAGAAAATGGTGCCGGCCTGGTCGCTGCCTGGCCATGTCAAGTTCAACGCCGCCCTCAAGGCTGGCAGCGGCATGAATTTCAAACCGGCCACGGTGGCCGCCAATGATATTGCCTTCCTGCAATATACCGGCGGCACCACGGGAATCTCGAAAGGCGCGATCCTGCTGCACAGCAATGTGCTGGCTAATGTCGCGCAGAATTCGCTGTGGGTGGAGGACGCCTACACGATCAAGCCGAAGCCCGCGCATCTCAACTTCGTCTGCGCCCTGCCGCTCTACCATATCTTCGCGCTGACGGTGAACGCGCTGATGGGCATGCAGCAAGGCGCCCAGAACATCCTCATTCCCAACCCGCGCGACATACCGGGTTTCGTCAAGGAACTCCGGAAATATCCGGTGCATATCTTTCCCGGCCTCAACACGCTGTTCAACGCGCTGCTCAACAATGAGGATTTCCGCAAGCTCGACTTCAAGCCGCTGATCCTGACGCTGGGCGGCGGCATGGCGGTCCAGAAGGGCGTCGCCGAACGCTGGAAGGCGCTGACCGGCTGTCCGGTCAGCGAAGGCTATGGTCTCTCGGAGACCTCCCCCGTGGCCACGGCCAACAAGTTCAGTTCCGGCGACTTCACCGGCACCATCGGCCTGCCGCTGCCCTCGACCGAGATCGCCATCCGCGACGATGACGGCAACAACGTGCCGCTGGGCGAGGTCGGCGAAATCTGCATACGGGGACCGCAAGTGATGGCCGGCTACTGGATCCGGCCGGACGAGACCGCCAGAGTGATGACCAAGGACGGTTTCTTCAAGTCGGGCGACATGGGCTTCATGGATGAGCGCGGCTATACCAAGATCGTCGACCGCAAGAAGGATATGATCCTCGTCTCCGGCTTCAACGTCTATCCGACGGAACTCGAGGAGGTCGTTGCGCTGCATCCAGGCGTGCTCGAGGTGGCGGCGATCGGCGTGCCGGACGAGCATTCCGGCGAAGTGCCGAAGCTGTTCATCGTCAAGAAGGATCCTGCCCTGACCGTCGAAGCCATCACCGCTTATTGCCGCGAGAACCTGACCGGCTACAAGCGGCCCAAATATATCGAGTTCAGGACCGAATTGCCGAAGACGCCGGTCGGCAAGATCCTGCGGCGGGCGCTGCGCGGCTAGTGGGGGACGAACCCTCCGAAGAGACAACGCCGGCCTCAACCCTCGATCCGGCAGAGTTCATCAAGGCCAATTTGCGCCTCGCCCCTGTCCGCGCTCTTCCCGAAATCCGGCTTTACACGCCCCATCCAGGCAGCGGGCTTAGGCGGCTCGTAGGGCCGCACGACGATCTGGATGAGGACGCGCCGGAATCACAGGCGCCCTATTGGGCCTATGCCTGGGCCGGCGGCACGGTGCTGGCGCGCCATATACTCAATCATCCGCAGAGCGTGGCCGGACACCGTGTGCTCGACCTCGGTGCCGGCTCGGGCCTTGTCGGCATCGCCGCCGCGAAGGCCGGTGCCAGCGCGGTGATCGCCACCGAGATCGACCGCAACGGCGTTGCCGCGATCGGCCTCAATGCCGCGGCGAACGGTGTCGAGATCACCATCGTCGACAACGATATCACCAGGGGTCCGCCACCGACCGTCGACCTCGTGCTCGCAGGCGACGTGTTTTACGGCCGTGAGGTCGCCCTGCGGGTGACGCCTTTTCTCGACCGCTGTCTGGAAGCCGGCATCAATGTGCTGGTCGGCGACCCCCGCCGCATCGACCTGCCGCGGCACCGGCTGCGATTGCTCGCCGAATATCAAGTGCCGGATTTCGGTGACACGAGGGCCACTGCCGCCAAGCCGAGTGGGGTGTTTTCCTTCGAGGCGGAATGTCGCTGAAACCCCAACTCGAATACAATCGCCCGAGTGAATAAGTTCCACCCCCTTGCAGACGATTCTATACAAGCTATAGTCCAATCATGGGGTATCGGCTCGATGTTGAAGCCTTGCTAGCCCCGTTTGAGCTTGATAAAAACACCCCCGATCGACCGCAATCTGTTTTCGAAGTTTCGCTCGCCCAGTCGAGGTTCCGGCAATCCGGAGCTTATGACCAACCCTGTCTGGGTACGGGCCGTTGAGCACCGTCTAACCGGTTACGGTCTGAACAAAGCGTTCCTCGGCCCACGCTCAGAAGATGTAGGGCCATGCTGGAGCTTCAGCCGGTACGGACGCACTGAAACACGGCTGCCAGACGGCCGCCTTGTCAGGATCGGCGGCGAATATGAAGATTCTTACGACCCAGATTTCTACATTTACAATGATGTGATCGTGAGTGATGCCGACGGACGCATCGAGATTTTCGGCTATTCGGATAAGATCTTTCCGCCCACCGATTTTCACACGGCAAATCTCATCGACGCCCGAATAATTGTAATCGGCAACCTGTCCTATCCGTATATTCGGGCTGACAAGGCGCAAGTGCTCGTGTTGGACACAACAAGCTATGGCATCAGCCGCCTCGAAACCACGGGCGAGGCTCCGCCATGGATACACAAGCACTTTTCACAGCTTGTTGAAAATGGTGGTGCGATCCTGGTTCGCGGCGGCCTCCTCATCGGGCCAAGGTGGCCTGCTGTGATCGAGAACATCGACGACTGGCGCCTGGATATCACTGCGGGCCGCTGGGAACGCCTCACCAAGCGGCGCTGGCCGCGATTTTCATTCGTTCGGGCTGATGGCTTGCCTAACCATCTCCATTGGCTTCGCCGCCTTCT